>NZ_JBHVIN010000004.1:0-140570 GCF_042799575.1 Streptomyces sp. NPDC057682
GGCGCCCCCACCGCACATGGGGGGCGCCTCTTCGGGCGGACGGGACCGGGGCGTGCGGCCCGCCGCGCGGGGTTCACCACGCGCGGCGGGGACTCACTGCGCCCGGTCGAAGTCGATGGCGCTGTAGGCGCGCAGCTTCGAGAGCCGGTGGGTGGAGTCGATCTTCCGGATGGTGCCGGACTTGGACCGCATGACGATGGACTCGGTGGTCGCGGTCTCCGAGCGGTAGCGCACTCCGCGCATCAGCTCGCCGTCCGTGATGCCGGTCGCCACGAAGAACACGTTGTCGCCGCTGACCAGGTCGTCCGTGGACAGCACCCGGTCCAGATCGTGCCCGGCGTCCAGGGCGCGCTGCCGTTCGGCCTCGTCCTTGGGCCAGAGCTTGCCCTGGATCACCCCGCCGAGGCACTTTATGGCGCAGGCCGAGATGATCCCCTCGGGCGTGCCGCCGATGCCCATGAGCAGGTCGACGCCGGTGCCCTCGCGGGCGGCCATGATGGAGCCGGCCACGTCGCCGTCGGAGATGAACTTGATCCGGGCGCCGGTCTCCCGGATCTCCTTGACGATGCCCTCGTGGCGCGGCCGGTCCAGGACGACGACCGTGACGTCCTCGGGCATCGAGTTCTTCGCCCGCGCGACGCGGCGGATGTTGACGGAGACCGGGGCGTTGATGTCGACGAAGTCGGCGGCCTCCGGGCCCGTCACCAGCTTGTCCATGTAGAACACGGCGGACGGGTCGAACATGGCGCCCCGGTCCGCCGCGGCCAGCACGGCGATCGCGTTGGGCATGCCCTTGGCGTTCAGCGTCGTGCCGTCGATCGGGTCGACGGCGATGTCGACCTCGGGCCCGGTGCCGTCGCCGACGCGCTCGCCGTTGAACAGCATGGGGGCCTCGTCCTTCTCGCCCTCGCCGATGACGACGACGCCGTTCATCGACACGGTGGAGACGAGGGTCCGCATGGCCTTCACGGCGGCGCCGTCGGCGCCGATCTTGTCCCCGCGGCCGACCCAGCGCCCGGCGGCCATGGCGGCGGCCTCGGTGACCCGGACCAGCTCCAGGGCGAGGTTGCGGTCGGGGGCCTCCGGGGAGACCTCCAACTGCGACGGCAGATGATGCTCGGACATCGGAGCGCACCTTTCTGTACGACGACGACCGGATGAGGGTGATGTGACTCTATCGCCACGTCGATAAAATGAGCAGACCGGGTCACGTTTGAGCGGGCGCCCCCGGTTCGGACGCGCCGGCGCTGATGCGACGATGGGTCCGTGGCAAAGCAGCGTGGCAAGCAGACAGCGCGGGACATGTTCCTGTCGGTGATGGTGATCGCCGCCGTGGCGGGCGTCGTCTACCTCTTCGTTCCGCACGACGACAAGGCCGACCCGGTCAAGCCCGTCGACTACCGGGTGGAACTCCTGACCGCCCGGCGCGCGGCCCCGTACCCGGTGGCGGCCCCCGGCGGGTTGGCGGAGGAGTGGAAGGCGACCTCCGTGCGGTACGACGGCGCCTCCGGCAACAGCTGGCACCTGGGCTTCATCGATCCGGACGGGAAGTACGTCGCGGTCGAGCAGTCGACCGCGGCGGCCGGCAAGTACGTCACCGAGGTGAGCCAGCAGGCCAAGGACACCGGCCGCACCCAGCAGGTGGCCGGGGAGACCTGGCAGCGCTGGGAGGGCCCGCGCTACGACGCGCTGGTGCGCCACGACAAGGGCACCACGACGGTCGTGACCGGCTCGGCGTCGGCGGAGCGGCTGGCCGAGATGGCGGCGGCGCTCAAGACCTCCTGAGCGGGTGCGGAAAAGGCCCCGGAGCGGTGCTCCGGGGCCTTCCTCGTGTGCGTACGCCCCTGGGGGCGGCGGCTCAGACGGTCGTGACGACCTCGTCGTACGCGAGGCGCGGCAGACGCGGGAACCAGGCGTCCTCGCCCGGCTTGCCGATGTTGACGACCATGAGGAGGCTGTGGTCGGCGTCCAGGAACTCCTTCTCGATGCCCGCGGCGTCGAAGCCGGTCATCGGGCCGGCGGCCAGGCCGGCGGCGCGGACGCCGATGATGAAGTAGGCGGCCTGGAGGGCGGCGTTCAGACCGGCGGCCGACTCGCGGACCGGGCGCTCGGAGAAGAACGCGTCCTTGGCCTGCGGGAAGTGCGGCAGCAGGGCCGGGAGCTCCTCGTGGAACTCGTTGTCGGCGGCCAGGATCGCGACCAGCGGGGCGGTCGAGGTCTTGGGCTGGTTGCCCTCGGCCATGTGCGAGACCAGACGGGCGCGGGCCTCGTCCGAGCGGACCAGGACGACGCGCAGCGGCGACTGGTTGAAGGCGGTCGGGCCGTACTTGACCAGGTCGTAGATCGCCTGGACCTGCTCGTCGCTGACCGGCTCGTCGGTGAACGTGTTGGCGGTACGGGCCTCGCGGAAGAGGAGGTCCTGGGCGGCGGGGTCAAGAGCGAGGGACATCGTGGGGATTACCTTCCGGACGTACACGGTGGATCGAGCAACGCGGATCACCGTACGGCAGGATTAGGTTAACTTTCAACTAAAACGGTGGGGGAGTGATCCACTCCACAGTGCGGCCCCCTTGCGCCCGCGCGACTACTCGGTACCCGCGGACCGGGCGCCCCCCGGGCCGTCCTCCGGGTCCGCCAGGGCCGCGTCGAGCCGGGCCCGCGCGCCCTCCAGCCAGCGGCGACACACACCCGCCAGCTCCTCACCGCGCTCCCAGAGCGCGAGGGAGTCCTCCAGCGAGGTCCCGCCGGCCTCCAGCCGGCGCACCACCTCGATCAGCTCGTCGCGCGCCTGCTCGTAGCCGAGCGTGCCCGTCGCCGCCGTGGCGGCGGAGGCCGCGCCCTGGTCGTCCGTCATGTGATCCACCCTATGCGTCGGCTCGGTCGGTCTGATCGGCTGCCGCCCCGTCCGGTGCGGCGACCCGTACGGTGAACTCGCCGCCCGAGACCCGGGCCCGCAGCGCGTCCCCGGCCTCGCCGGCGTCCCCGGGGGACCGGACGACGTGGCCGTCCGCCCGCTGGAGGACCGCGTAGCCGCGCTCCAGGGTGGCGGCGGGGGAGAGCGCGACGACCCGGGCCCGGGTGTGGGCCAGCTCCGAGTCCGCCCGGTCCAGCAGATGGCCCAGCACCCGCCGGCCGCGGCCGGTCAGCGCGTCCACCTCGGCGGCGCGCTCGTCCACCATGCGGTGCGGGTGCTCCATCGAGGGCCGCCCCAGGGCGTGGGCCAGGCCCCGCTCCTCGCGGTCGAGCAGCCCCCGTACCGTCCGCAGCGCCCGGTCCCGCAGCTGCCGCACCCGGTCCAGCTCCTCGCCCACGTCCGGCACGACCTTCTTCGCCGCGTCGGTGGGCGTGGAGGCGCGGACGTCCGCGACCAGGTCGAGCAGCGGCGAGTCCGGCTCGTGCCCGATCGCGGAGACGACCGGGGTGCGGCACCGCGCGACCGCACGGATCAGCTGCTCGTCCGAGAACGGCAGCAGGTCCTCCACACTGCCCCCGCCGCGCGCCACGACGATCACGTCCACCTCGTCGAGCGCGTCCAGCTCCTCGACCGCCCGCACCACCTGATTCACCGCGTGCACCCCCTGCACCGCGGTGTTGCGCACCTCGAAGCGGACGGCCGGCCAGCGGCGGCGGGCGTTCTCCAGCACATCGCGCTCGGCCGCCGAGGCCCGCCCGCAGACCAGCCCGATCAGCTGCGGCAGGAACGGCAGCGGCTTCTTGCGGTCGGCGGCGAACAGTCCCTCGCCCGCCAGGGACCGCTTCAGCTGCTCCAGCCGCACCAGCAGTTCACCGATGCCCACCGGCCGTATCTCCGTGGCCCGCAACGAGAGCTGGCCGCGCGGCGCGTACCACTCGGGCTTGGCGAGGACGACGACCCGCGCCCCCTCCGTCACCACATCCGCGATCCGGTCGAACACCTGCCGGAAACAGGTCACGCCCACCGAGATGTCGTGCGAGGGGTCGCGCAGCGTCAGGAAGACCACACCGGCCCCCGGCCGCCGCGAGAGCTGCGTGATCTGCCCCTCGACCCAGACCGCGCCCAGCCGGTCGATCCAGCCCCCGATCAGCCGCGACACGTCACCGACCGGCAGCGGGGCGTCCGGAGAAGTTTGCAGAGCCATGCGGCGAGCGTATCGGCCGCCACCGACAACGAACGGGCCGACGACATCCCCACCGCCGACGGGCGAACGGCTTTACGACCGTCTCGCCGTCGACCACGAACGGCTCTTCGGTCGTCCCGCCGTCGACCACGAACGGCTTTACGGTCGTCCCGCCGTCGACCACGAACGGCTCTACGGCTGCCCCACCACCCGGCCCCGCTGGGCGAGGAGCACCGCCAGCCCCACCACCAGCCAGCAGGCACCGACGACCTGGGCGCTGCCCGTCGCCTCCACGATCACCGCGATCAGGATGCCCGCCCCGACCACGGGGACCAGGACATGACGCCACCAGACGGGCGGCCCCTCCATCCGGCGGACCGCGAACCAGCCGACCACCGACGCGTGGAGCAGCACGAACGCGGTCAGCGCCCCGATGTCCACCACCGAGACCAGATGATCGAGACCGTCGTCGCGCCGGGCCGCCCACACCGCGGCGACCAGGGTGATGGCGGCCGCGATCAGGATCGCCGGACGCGGTACGCCCGACCGCGCGTCGACCCTGGCCAGCAGCGCGGGCAGCCGGCGCTCCCGGGCCATCGCGAAGACCAGCCGCCCGGCCGCCGCCTGCCCCGCCAGCGCCGCGAACGCCGCCCCGATCGCCTTGCTGACCGCCACGAGATCGTGCAGCCACGTGCCGACCGCGGAATCCACCGTGTCGTAGAAGGCCGACCCCTGCGCCTCCGGGTCGGCGGCCAGCTCGGCCGACGACATCGGTTCCAGGAGCGCCGCCAGATACCCCTGGGCGACGAACAGCACCCCCGCGAACACCAGACAGAACAGCACCGCGCGGGCCACCTTCTCCGAACCGCCCGTCACCTCCTCGGCGAAGGAGGCGATGGCGTCGAAGCCCAGATAGGAGAGCACCGCCACCGAGACCGCGCCCAGCACGGCCGTCGCCGAGAACCCGGAATCCCCGGTGAGCGGCGACAGCCAGCCGCGCTGCGCCCCGTCCCGGACGAGCACGACCACCGCCGATCCCAGGAAGACCAGGAGCACGGCGATCTCCATGGCCAGCACCGCGAAGCCGACCCGGGCCGCTGCCCGCACCCCCCACAGGTTGAGGAAGGTGGTGAGGACCACCGCGAGGGCCGTCCACACCCAGCGCGAGACCTCCGGGACCAGGGCGTTCATCGCGATGCCCGAGAAGAGGTACGCGACGGCCGGGATCAGCAGGTAGTCGAGCATCGCCATCCACCCGGCGACGAACCCCGCCCCCTCGCCGAGCCCCTTGCGCGCGTACGCGAACACCGAACCGGCCAGCGGAGCCACCCGCACCATCTGGGCGTAACTGAAGGCGGTGAACGCCATCACGACCGTCGCGGCGACATAGACGAGCGCCACGGCCCCGTCCGACTTGGCGTCCAGCGTGCCGAACACGCCGACCGGGGCCATCGGGGCGATGAACAGCAGCCCGTAGACGACCAGGTCCCGGAAGCCGAGCGTCCGCCGCAGGCGCGCCCGCTCCGTGGAGCCGGAATCCGTAGCGTTGCCGGCCATGAGCCCTCCGTAGGTAGCGTCGTGATCAGTCTCCCGACCCGCCGCGCCCCGCGCCCGTCAGGTGCGTCCTTACGGCCCCGCCCGCCGCGGGGGAGGCCGTTACGATGGGGCGCATGACTGCTACGACCCCCCGACGCGTCCTCCTCGCCGCTCCCCGTGGCTACTGCGCGGGCGTGGACCGTGCCGTGATCGCCGTGGAGAAGGCCCTGGAGCAGTACGGCTCCCCGGTCTACGTGCGCCACGAGATCGTCCACAACAAGTACGTCGTGCAGACCCTGGAGAAGAAGGGCGCGATCTTCGTCGAGGAGACGGCGGAGGTCCCCGAGGGCTCGATCGTCATGTTCTCCGCGCACGGCGTCGCCCCGACCGTGCACCAGGAGGCGGCCGAGCGGAAGCTCGCCACGATCGATGCGACCTGCCCGCTCGTCACCAAGGTCCACAAGGAGGCCGTCCGCTTCGCGCAGGACGACTTCGACATCCTCCTGATCGGCCACGAGGGCCACGAGGAGGTCATCGGCACCTCCGGCGAGGCCCCCGACCACATCACCCTGGTCGACGGCCCCGAGGACGTCGCGAACGTCGAAGTACGCGACCCGTCCAAGGTCGTCTGGCTCTCCCAGACCACGCTCTCCGTCGACGAGACGATGGAGACCGTCGGCGCGCTCAAGGAGAAGTTCCCCCTCCTGATCTCGCCGCCCAGCGACGACATCTGCTACGCCACGCAGAACCGCCAGATCGCCGTGAAGCAGATGGGCGCCGACGCCGACCTGGTGATCGTCGTCGGCTCCAAGAACTCCTCGAACTCGGTCCGCCTCGTCGAGGTCGCCCTCGGCGCGGGCGCGGGCGCCTCGCATCTGGTCGACGGCGCCGACGAGATCGACGAGGCCTGGCTGGAGGGCGTCTCCACGGTCGGTGTCACCTCCGGTGCCTCCGTGCCCGAGGTGCTGGTCGACGGGGTGCTGGCCTGGCTGGCCGAGCGCGGTTTCGAGGACGTGGAGATCGTCAAGGCGGCGGAGGAGTCCATCGTCTTCTCGCTGCCGAAGGAACTCCGCCGCGACCTGCGCGCCGAGGCGGCGGAGCTGGCGGCCGAGTAGCCGCCGCGGGGGCCCGCGTTCCCCCGGGCTTCCCGTTCCGGAAGTGGGCGGGCCCGGCTGCCCGTACCGTGGATCCCATGGAGATCTTCGGTGTGGACATCGGTGGTTCCGGGATCAAGGGCGCGCCCGTGGACCTGGACCGCGGCGATCTGGCGCAGCCGCGCCACAAGGTGCTCACCCCGCATCCGGCCACCCCTGAGGACGTGGCCGGATGCGTGGCCGAGGTGGTCGGCCACTTCGACTGGAAGGGCCCGGTCGGCATCACCTTCCCGGGCGTCGTCACGGACGGTCTGACGCGCACCGCGGCCAATGTGGACAAGGGCTGGATCGACCTGGACGCCCGCACCCTGCTCGGCGGGAAGCTGGGCCTCCCGGTCACGCTCCTGAACGACGCGGACGCGGCCGGCATCGCCGAGATGACCTTCGGCGCGGGCCGGGGCCGCAAGGGCACCGTGATCGTGCTGACCCTCGGTACGGGCATCGGCAGCGCGCTCTTCATCGACGGCAGGCTCGTCCCCAACACGGAGCTGGGCCATCTGGAGCTGCACGGCCACGACGCCGAGAAGCACGCCTCCACGAAGGCCAAGGAGGACGAGGACCTGAGCTGGCACCACTGGGCGCACCGGGTGCAGAAGTACCTGGCCCATGTGGAGATGCTGTTCTCGCCGGAGCTGTTCGTCATCGGCGGGGGCGTCAGCCGGAAGGCCGACAAGTTCCTGCCGCTGATCGAGCACGTACGGGCCGAGATGGTCCCGGCGGAGCTGCAGAACAACGCGGGGATCGTCGGCGCGGCGATGGCGGCGGCGGGGCGCTGAGGCTCCCGGGCTCACTGCGGCGTGGCGCTGACCCCGCGCGCGCTCACGGTGGCGTGGTGCGGCGGGGCGCTGAGGCTGCCGTGCTCCCTGCGGCGTGGCGCTGACCCCCGGGGCTCACTGCGGTGTGGTGCGGCGGGGCGTCGTCCGGCTCGCGGGCCGGGGTGCGGCGGCGGGGGAGCCGGCGGGCCGGCCGGTGTGGGCGGCGATGACGAGCCGCCGCTGCCGGGCCCGCATCAGACGGACCTTGCGTACGGTGGCGATGATCCCGGCCACGAGGGTGCCGCCGTACAGCCAGCCGGCGTGCACGGCGAGCGCGGTGACGACGGCCATGGTCTGCCCGCCGATGCCGCCCGTTCCGCCGGCGATCGGGATGACGCCGACGGCGAAGGCGATCGGGACGCTGATCGGCGCGGTGACCAGGTCCGCGGGGCGGACCCAGAGCGCGGTGAGCGCGCTGACCGGCAGGAAGAGCACGCCGTAGACGGTCGGCGAGGCGTCGAGGACCAGCCAGTCCAGGCAGGCGAGGACGAACATCACGGCGGCGGCGAAGAGCCCCGCCCCGATCCCGGTCAGCCGCGGGTTCGGCAGCCGCCGCAGGACCGGCACGGCCGGGCCCCCCGGACGTGCCGTGCCGCCCGGCCCCCGGTGGACGGGCGCCCCGGAGACCTGACCGGTGCGGGCACCGGCGCCCGGGGCCGCATGGGTTTTGAGCGGGGACAGGGGGGTCTGACGGGTCTGCCTACGCTGCGGGGGACGTGTCCTGGGCTGCTCCACCGGGACAACGTAGGTCGCCGGGTACGGGGAAGCGGGTGCGGGACACGCGCTTTGGCCGAGCTTGGCGATGAGTTCGATGCCACACGGCCCAACGGGAACCGGTCAGGACCCGGCGCCGGGGCGCGGACGGGGGTTCCGCGCGCCGTCGCGCGAACGGGCGGTCTCGCACGGCGCCTAGACTCGTCCGCATGGTTCGGGCGTCCCGCGGTGAGATGACCCCGGGGATGTGGCGGCGCGAGGCGGGCACGGTGATGCGCCGGGCCGGGGCGCTCCCGGAGCGGTCCGGGGCCTCGGGGGCCTCCAGCGCAGTCGTCGCCGAGTTCCGGGTCGTCCCCGCCCCCACGGAATGGCCGCCGCACGCCCACCACCTGCACGAACTCGTCTGGGTGCGCGGCGGGACGCTGACCTCCCGGGTCGGCGACCGCGTCTTCACCGTGTTCGAGGGACACGGACTGTGGATGCCCGCCGGAGTGGTGCACGCCGGCCGGGCGACCGGGGGCGCGCGCTTCCACGACGCCTTCTTCGCCCCCGACCGCACGCCGATCGCGTTCGGGGAACCGAAGGCCATCGAGATGACGCCGCTGCTCACGTCCCTGCTCACCCATCTGGCGCGTACCGATCTCGACGAGGCGGCCCGGCTGCGGGCGGAGTCCGTCGTGTTCGACGTGATCCGGCCCTCGGAGCACCAGCTCGCGCTGCGGCTGCCCGGCGACCCCCGGATCGACGCGATCGCCGAAGCCCTGCTCGACGACCCCGCCGACGGGCGCTCGCTGGAGGACTGGGCGCGGGAGCTGGGGAGCAGCGACCGTACGGTCACCCGCGCGTTCCGCCGGACGACGGGTCTCTCCTTCGCGCAGTGGCGGCAGATGCTCCGGGTGCACCGGGCCCTGATGCTGCTCTCCGACGGATGGGACGTGACGTCGGTCTCCGAGAGTCTCGGCTACGCCCAGCCCAGCACCTTCATCGCCGCGTTCCGGCGGGTCATGGGAACCACACCGGGCGCGTTCTTCGGCGCCGCGGACCCGGTGTCCGGGCGGACCCCGGAGTCCATGAGTCCTTGATCTGCTCAGGCAGGGCCGACGCGGTCCTCCGGCGGGTCCGGGAGGCCGTTCCGCGTGGCTGACGCGGCCCTCCGGGGTGTCCGGAATCCCGTATCGGGTGGCGAGAACACCTGATTGTCGGCCCGCTAAGCGGAATATAGACTTCCCGAAGTTAGGTAACCCTTAGTTGTTGCTCGACGTGCTCGGCGCTGCCCGTGCGCGGACGGGCGCGCGGCCCGGCCGGTGACGGCAGGGCGGGGTGCCGCCGCCCGCACCCCTGCGACCATCCGGACCCTCTCATGCTCACCAGCCCCTTCCGGCGTACCGGAGAACCCCCGGCCCGTTCCGCGACAGCCCCGGCCGCCGCGCTCAACGGGCGCGACCTGGTGCTGCGCTACGGCGGCGAACAGGTCGTCCACGGGGTCTCGGTCACCCTGGAATCCGGCCGGGTGACGGCCCTCGTCGGGCCGAACGGCAGCGGGAAGTCCACGCTGCTGCGCGCGCTCGCCCGGCTGCACCGGGCGGACGCGGGCCGGGTGACGCTCGGCGTTCCCGACGGACCCGAGGAGTACGACGCGGCGCTGCTCACCCCCCGCCGGTTCGCCCGCGAGGTGACGCTGTTCTCCCAGTCGAGGCCCGCTCCCCAGGGGCTGACGGTCGCGGAGGTCGTGGCGTTCGGACGCCACCCCTACCGGCGCGGCTTCGCCGGACCGGCCCCCGAGGACACGGCCGCCGTCGACCGGGCCATGGGCGTCACCGGCGTACGGGACATGGCGGCGCGCCAGGTCGGCGAACTGTCCGGCGGGGAGATGCAGCGGGTGTGGCTCGCCGCCTGCCTCGCCCAGGACACCGGCGTCGTCCTGCTGGACGAACCCACCAACCACCTGGACCTCAGGTACCAGTTCGAGACGCTCGACCTGGTGCGGGACCTCGTGGAACAGCACGGCATCGCGGTCGGCATCGTGCTGCACGACCTGGACCACGCCGCCCGGATCGCGGACACGCTCGTCCTCATGCGGGACGGCCGGGTGTACGCGGCCGGACCGCCCGCCGACGTCCTCACCGCCGCGAACATCGGCGAGGTCTACGACATCCGGGTCGAGGCCGGCATCGACCCGCGTACGGGCCGTCTGCGCATCGACCCACTCGGGCGCCACCTCTCCTGACGCGCGCCACCCTCCCGGAGCGGCCCGTACGCCGCCCCTTCGAATCGTTTCAGACCGGTCCGTCCGACCGGTCGGAGAAAGAGAACCCTCATGAACCGTGCCCGTCGCCTGACGTCCGCAGCCGCCTCGGCCGGACTCGCCCTGTTCGCCCTCACGTCCTGCGGGACGACCGACGCCGATGCGGTCAAGGCCGGCAGCAGCGCCGACCCGTCCCCCGCGTCGAAGGACTGCGCCCAGGACACCACGGCCACCTCGACCGGGCCGGTCACCCTCACGGACGGCGTCGGCCGCCAGGTGAAGCTCGACAAGCCCGCCCAGCGCATCGCCGTCCTGGAATGGCAGCAGGTCGAGGACGCGCTGACCCTCTGCGTCACCCCCACCGCCGTCTCCGACGTCAAGGGGTACAGCACCTGGGTCAGCGCGGAGAAGCTGCCCGCCGGGGTGACGGACATCGGCACCCGCGAGGAGCCCGACCTCGACACCCTCTACGCCACCGAGCCCGACCTCATCGTCGTCGAGGCGTTCGACGCGAAGGACGAGACGATCAAGAAGCTGGAGAAGCGCGGCGTCCCCGTGATGGCCACGCGCGGCGCGAACCCCAAGGACCCGATCGGGAACATGCGCGAGGTGTTCAGCATGATCGGCAAGGCGACCGGCCGCACCGAGCGTGCCGACCAGGTGCTCAAGGAGTTCGACGCCCACCTGGCCGAGGCCAAGCAGAAGGTCATCGACGCCGACCTGCCGACCCGCGACTTCGTCTTCTTCGACGGCTGGCTGGAGGGCGGCAACCTCACCGTACGCCCCTACAGCGACGGCGCCCTCTTCACCGAACTCGGCAAGGAACTCGGACTGAAGCCCGCCTGGACCAGCAGCGTCGACAAGAAGCACGGCAACGGAGGCGTCGATCCCTCCTACGGCCTCGCGCAGACGGACGTCGAAGGACTCGTCGCCGTGGGCGGCGCCAACCTCTTCTACGCCAACGACGAGGGCGCCGGCGGATATGTCGCCGCGCTGGAGAAGAACCCGATCTGGAAGACCCTCCCGGCCGTGAAGGAAGGCCGCGCCCACGCCTTCCCGGCACGGGTGTGGGGCGCCGGCGGCCCCCGCTCCAACGAGCAGGCGATCGACGCCTACGTCGACGTACTCGACAAGAAGTGAGCACCGCGCACCGAGCGGGGCGGGAACGAGCGGTGTCGGAACGGGTCGCGTCGGAACGGGCTGTGTCGGAACCGGCCGTCCCGTCGCGCGAGGAGCGCGGCGGCGGCCCGGCCGGGGCGGCCGTCCTGGCCGCCCTCCTTGCCGCGACCGTCCTGGTGGGGCTCTGGCATCTGACCCAGGGGACCTCCGGCGTCGGCGTCACCGACCTGCTGCGCCACCTCACCGGGCAGCCGGAGAACGCCGACGGCGCACCCGTCGGCGAGATCCTCACCGGCTCACGGCTGCCGCGCCTGTTCGCGGGCGTGGCGGTGGGCTTCGCCCTCGGCTGCGCCGGCACCCTGCTCCAGTCCGTCACGCACAACACCCTCGCCTCGCCCGACACCCTCGCCGTCTCGGCCGGCTCCTACTGCGCCGTCACGCTCGTCGCCGCCTTCGGCGTCACCGCCCCGCTCTGGGCGTCGGGCGCCGTCGCCTTCGCCGGCGGCCTCGTCGCGGCGGCCCTCGTCCTGCTCCTCGCGGGCCGGGCCGCCGGCACCTCCGGCACCCGCCTCGTCCTCGCCGGATCGGCCATGGCGATGGCCCTGGACTCCGCGACCGGGATGCTCCTCATCCTGTTCAAACAGAACACGACCGGCCTCTACGCCTGGGGCAGCGGCTCGCTCTCCCAGCTGAACATCGACGCGTCGCTGCGCGCGATCCCGCTCGTCCTCGTGGTGCTCTGCGCCGCCCTGACCCTCTCCCGGCGGCTGGACGTCATGAACCTGGGCGACGACACCGCGGCCACCCTCGGTGTGCCCGTCCGCTCCACCCGGGTGGCCGCCGTGGTCTGCGCGGTGCTCCTGACCAGCACCTCCGTGACCCTCGCCGGCCCGATGGCCTTCGTCGGCCTGGGCGCCCCCGTCCTGGCCCGACTGCTGGCCGGGCGGGTCCGCGCACTGCGCCGGCACCTGCTGCTGATCCCCGCGGCCGGGCTGCTCGGCGCGCTGCTCATCCTGCTCGCGGACGCGGTCCTGCGCGCCGTACAGGGGGCGGACGGGGCGGCCTCCATCCCCACCGGGGTGCCGACCACCCTGCTCGGCTCCGTCGTGATCGTGGTCCTCGCGCTGCGGCTGCGCGACACGGGCCGGCTGCGGCAGCCCCCGCCGGCCCGGGTCGCCGTGCGCTCCCGTCGCGGCTACCTCCTCCTCGTGGCCGGCGCGCTGGTCCTGCTGGCCGCCGCCGTCCTCGTGGCCGTCCTGGCGGGCAGCCTCTGGCTGCGCACCGGGGACCTCGCCCTCTGGATCCGCGGCACCGCCCCCGGTCTGGTCGGCCAGGCGCTCGACGACCGGGTGCCGCGGGTGACCGCCGCGGTGCTCGCGGGCGCGGCGCTCGGACTGGCCGGATGCGTCGTGCAGGGCACCGTACGCAACCCGCTCGCGGAGCCGGGGATCCTCGGCATCACGGCGGGCGCCGGACTGGGCGCGGCGGGCGTCGCCACCTCGGGCCTGGGCGGCGGACGGCCGGTGCTCATCACGGTCGCCGTCGCGGCCGGCCTCGCCACGTTCGGTCTGATCGCCCTGCTGGCCCGGCGCGGGGGCTTCCTGCCCGACCGGTTCGTCCTGATCGGGATCGGTACGGGGTACGGGCTCAGCGCGGTGACCACGTTCCTCCTGCTGCGCGCCGACCCGTACAACACCCCCCGCATCTTCACCTGGCTCTCCGGGACGACGTACGGCCGTACGTTCCCCGACGTCGTCCCGGTCGCCATCGGCCTGGCGCTCGCCCTCCCCGCCCTGCTGCTCCTGCGCGAGCGGCTCGACCTGCTCGCCGTCGACGAGGACACCCCGCGCCTGGTCGGCGTCCGCGTGGAGCGCACCCGCTTCACCGCGCTGGCGATCGCCGCGGTGCTCGCGGCCCTCGGTGTGGTCGCCGTCGGGGTCGTCGGCTTCGTGGGGCTCGTCGCCCCGCACCTCGCCCGGTCCCTCGTGGGCGCCCGCCAGGCCCGCGCGATCCCCGTCGCGATGCTGCTCGGCGGCCTGCTTGTCTGCGTCGCCGACGCGCTGGGCCGCACGGTCGTCGCCCCCGCGCAGGTGCCGGCGGGCCTGATGATCGCGCTGGTCGGGGCCCCGTACTTCGTCTGGGTGCTCCGGCGGTCGCGGGCGTGAGGCCGGGCAGGTCCGTGCCTCCGTACTTCCCCGTCCCCGTCCCCGACTCCGTTCCCATCCGTATCGTGTCAGGAGAGTTTCGTGCGGTCTGTGCAGAGTGTCGTCGTCATGCCGTACGAGCCGGAGGAGGTGTCGGCGCGGCTCGGGCACCCCGGGGTGGCGGAGCGCTGGCGGTCGGTGGACCGCTCGGCCCATGCCCCGCACGTGGTGGCCGTAGCCGGTGAGAGGGGCGACGACTGGACCGCCGCCGCGCTGGTGACGGCCCGTCCGGGGACGGCGTATCTGAAGATCGTCGATGCCGTCGGGGACGTACCGGCGGCCCTTGCGGCGGTCACCGCCCACGCGGTCCGCCGAGGACTGGTCCAGCTGAAATGGGAGGGGTGGACGGCGACCCCCGAGGAAGCGGCGGCCGCGGGCTTCACCGCCCTGGACCCGCCGGTCGCGCAGGCGCAGGGCGCGGCGGGCCCGGAAACCGGCTATGTGCGCTGGCTGTACGAGGAACTGGTGGCGGCGCCTGCGGAGGAGGACGCGGCGATGGCGTCTGTACCCGAGGGCCGGGCGAGGGAGCACGCGTACGCCGACATGGTGGCGCCACCTCCGTACTACGGACAGAGCACCCACTTCACCTGCGGCGCCGTCACCGCCCTGGTCGCCCAGGCGCACGCGGGAGTCCTGCCGCGCGAGGCGCTCGACCGCCGGGCGGAGCTGACGCTGTGGCGCGACGCGAACAACGTCATGGCGTGCGAACCCGTCGGGCTGGGGGTCGCCCTGCGCAGGGCCAGGCCGTCGTCCCGTGTCACGGTCCACCTCGACACCGACCGCCCCGTCCTGCTCGACCACCTCGCGCCGGACGACCAGGAGTGGCGCGCCCTGCTCCAGGAGGTGTCCCGAGCGGAGGCGGAGCGCCTGGGCGTCCCCGTCGACCCGCACCACCTCCCCCTGAGCGCGGTCCGGGAGGCGATCGGCCGGCGCGACCACGTCCTGCTCCTTCTCTCGCTCGCCGCGATGCAGGGGTTCGACGTGCCGCACTGGGTGCTCTGCCACGGCGCCGTGCCCGGCGCCCTCGTGATCGAGGACCCCTGGGCCAACGCCGCGACGGGGGACACCTGGGTCGACGCCCACCTCCTGCCGGTGCCCGACGCGTCCCTCGACACCATGTCGACGATGGCTCCGGGCGGCTTCCGCGGAGCGGTGACCCTCGGCCGCCCGCACCGGTGAACGCCCCCGACCGCGCCGGGCCGGGGGCTACGCTGCCCGGTGCCCGGCACCGCCGTACCGAGCCGCCGTACCGAGGGGAAGACGAAGCGATGGAGATCCGTTCCACGACCGACGAGGACCTGGAGGTCTTCGTCGACACCGTCCACACCGCGTTCGGGAGGTTCCCGGAGACCCCCGTCACGGACGACGGGCGCTGGTGGTCGGCGCTGGAGATGGAGCGCGCCCTGTTCGCCGTCGCACCGGACGGCAGGCCCGTCGGCACCGCCGCCGCGTACTCCTTCGAACTCACCCTGCCCGGCCGCATACCCGTCCCGGTCGCCGGCGTGACCGCCGTGGGCGTCGTGCCCTCGCACCGGCGGCAGGGGGTGCTCGGCGCGATGATGCGGCACCAGCTCACCGAGGTACGGGCCCGGGGCGAGTACCTCTCCGTACTGCTGGCGTCGGAGGCCCCGATCTACGGCCGCTTCGGCTACGGCCCGGCCACGTCCACCGCCCGGCTGACGGTGCCGAGGGACCGGGCGGCGTTCGCGGTGGCCAGGGGGCGCGGGACCGGTGCGGGCGGGGGCGCGGAGACCGGCACCGACGTTGGTGCCGGCCCGGGGACCGGGGCCGACGGCGGTTCGGTCGAGGTGCTGAGGCGGGCCGAGTGCGGCGAGATTCTCGAAGCGGTGTACGACCGGTACCGCCGCGCGCAGCCTGGGGCGCTGTCCCGGCCGCCCCGCTGGTGGGCGCGGGGGGCGGGGCAGCCGCCGGTGTCCCCGGCGCCGCGTTACGTGGCGGTGCACCGGGACGCGGACGGCGTGCCGGACGGGTACGCCAGCTACTCCCTCGGCGAGGAGAACACCCTGACGGTCGACGAGACCGTCGCCACGGACGACGCCGTGTTCACGGCCCTGGCCCGCTGCGTCCTCGGGCACGACCTGGTCTCCCGGATCGTGTTCCGGCACGTCCCGCCCGAGCACCCGCTGCGCTGGCAGCTCGCCGACGTCCGGGCCGGGGAGGTCGGCGGTCAGACGGACTGGTTGTGGGTGCGCCTCCTCGACGTACCGCGTGCGCTGACCGCGCGGGGCTGGTTCGCGGACGGGGAGATCGTCCTGGACGTCGACGACCCGTTCCTCGGGGAGCGGGCCCGCCACCTGCTGACCGTCCGCGACGGGAAGGCGGAGTGCGTTCCCACGGACCGGGACCCGGACCTCTCCCTGGACGTGCGGGACCTGGGCTCGGTGTACCTGGGCGGCACCCGCCCGAGCACACTTGTACGCGCCGGACACATCACGGCGCACCACCCCGGCGCGGCGGCGCTGGCGGACACGCTGTTCGCGACGGAGGAGCCCCCGCACTGCCTGCACTGGTTCTGAGGGGCGGGGCGGGAGCGTCCGCCCCGTGCCCGTTCCCGCTCATCCACGCGAGGTAAGGGCCGATCCCGCGTTCGAGGGAGATGTCCTCGCCCGTGTCCCTGTACCGTGATACGCGCACGTGGACGCCGATGCGCTCGGGCTCCCGCCCGGAAGGGGGAGCCGGTGGTGCGTCCGGAGTCGCGGCCGACCCCACCCTTCTTGATCCTGAGCGGACGTTTGTGGCATGAGTACTAGTATCGGAATCGTCGGTCTGCCGAATGTCGGCAAGTCGACCCTGTTCAACGCCCTGACCAAGAACGACGTGCTGGCGGCCAACTACCCGTTCGCCACGATCGAGCCCAACGTCGGCGTGGTCGGTGTCCCGGACCAGCGCCTCAACAAGCTGGCCGAGATCTTCGGCTCCCAGCGGCTCCTCCCGGCGACCGTCGACTTCGTCGACATCGCGGGCATCGTGCGCGGCGCGAGCGAGGGCGAGGGCCTGGGCAACAAGTTCCTGGCGAACATCCGCGAGTCGGACGCGATCTGCCAGGTCATCCGGGCCTTCAAGGACGAGAACGTCGTCCACGTCGACGGCAAGGTCTCGCCCAAGGACGACATCGAGACCATCAACACCGAGCTGATCCTCGCGGACCTCCAGTCCGTGGAGAAGGCCATCCCGCGCCTCACGAAGGAATCCCGCCTCCAGAAGGAGAAGGTCGCCGTCCTGGCCGCCGTCGAGGAGGCCAAGAAGATCCTCGAAGCGGGCGACACCCTCTTCCAGGCCGGCATCACCGCCGGCACCGAGAAGGGCCACCTCCTCCACGAGCTGCACCTCCTCACCACCAAGCCCTTCCTCTACGTCTTCAACGTCGACGAGGACGAGCTGGTCGACGAGGACTTCAAGAACGAACAGCGCGCCCTGGTCGCCCCCGCCGAGGCCATCTTCCTCAACGCCAAGATCGAGTCCGAGCTGATCGAACTCGACGACGACGAGGCCCTCGAACTCCTCCAGTCCATGGGCCAGGACGAGCCCGGCCTCGCCACCCTCAGCCGCGTCGGCTTCGCCACCCTCGGCCTCCAGACCTACCTCACCGCCGGCCCCAAGGAATCCCGCGCCTGGACCATCAAGAAGGGCGCCACCGCCCCCGAGGCGGCCGGTGTCATCCACACCGACTTCCAGAAGGGCTTCATCAAGGCCGAGATCATCTCCTTCGACGACCTCGTCGAAGCCGGCTCCGTCGCCGAGGCCCGCGCCAAGGGCAAGGCCCGCATGGAGGGCAAGGAGTACGTGATGCAGGACGGGGACGTCGTGGAGTTCCGCTTCAACGTGTGAACCGTCTAGCGAAAGGCCGTTTGACCTGCGATGGAGCGGGTTGGGCGGCCTTTTTCTCTTGAGGGCGGGAGGGCCTGAGGCGGTCTGTCACTCACTGCGCGTCAGCGTCTCCCTCATGATGTCCTCGATCGGGATGCCGGGTGCCGGGGTGGCCATGCGCTCGTCGATGATCCGGTTGATCTCGCGCTCTT
Source organism: Streptomyces sp. NPDC057682 (assembly GCF_042799575.1). NCBI lineage: Bacteria > Bacillati > Actinomycetota > Actinomycetes > Kitasatosporales > Streptomycetaceae > Streptomyces > Streptomyces sp. NPDC057682. Next base: position 17,925 of record NZ_JBHVIN010000004.1, read on the forward strand.
CCCACTCCTGATACTTGCGCAGCACTTCGATTGAGACGACGGCGGCGACCTGCTTGCCCCGCCGGGTGATCACGGTGGGGACATCGTCTCGGTCGGCTCGCTCCACGACCTCGGCCAGATGTGCTCGAACATCGCGGATGGACTCTATGGGCAGTGGCTGTGTCATGGGCTCAAAAGTGCCGAGCGTGCCATGTGTACACAAAGTGTGTTGTCGATCCCTCGCTACGGGGTGTGGCAACCGGGGGCAGGGGACTGGACGCACTGGTGAGGTCGAGCGTCGGCCTACGGGCGTTCCCAGCCGTTGGCGAACTCGCACTGGCGGTCGGTCCAGCGGCGAAGTTCGGCGGGGCTGTCGCTGGGGTGGCCGAGGTGTCCGACGCCCTCGGCCCACGCGGCCCAGAGGCCGTCGGGCTCCGTGAAGCGGGCGGCGTGGTGGGTGCCGAGGTGGGCGTCGAGGTGGAGGAGGGCGCCCAGGGCGGCGGGCTGGTCGTAGTGGGGGTCGGTGCGGGGGAGGTAGGCGGTGAGGATCTCCGCGTCGGTGTGGGTGCCGAAGCGGGCCAGGGCGAAGCAGTAGGCGCCGCCCGAGTAGGAGACCTCGCTCGCCAGGAGCAGGTCGCCCAGGCGGGCGCGGAACCGTTCGCGGCGGTCGACGCCGATCAGCCAGGCGGCGGTGAGGCGCGAGCGCCATTCGAAGGCGAGGAGGGCGTCGAGTTCGGCGTCCGTGATCGTGGTGGCGTCGTCGATCAGATGACGGGTGAAGCGGGTGGTGCGCCGCCACCGGGGGCCCATGAAGTGCCCGCTGTTCAGTACGAGGTAGCGGGGGAGGCTGTCACGTAGCGCTTGACCGCATGGTTCCGGCCGGTCTCGTCGGGGGGCTGGGGCGGCATCACATGCCTCTCCGGAGAAGGGGGCGGGCCGGGACGTCGCCCGGCGCCCGTCTCGGTCCCGGTCGATCCGTCGGTTCGGCCGGGTGGCGGCCGTGAGGGCCGTGCCGCAGCGCTCTACCGCTTTATCCCCACCCCGGCCAGCAGGCTGATCTGCGCGTCCGGGATCTCCCCGCCGTCCGCGCCGAGGCCGGTGGCGCGCCAGCGGTGGCAGCAGATGATGCCGGGGGCGATGAGGTCGAGGCCGTCGAAGAAGCGGGCGACGTCGGTGTGGGAGCGGAAGTGGACCGGGGTGCCGGACTTCGTGTAGACCTCGGCGACCTGGTTCCAGGTCGGGGGGTCGAAGTCGGGGGTGCAGTGGTTCATGGCGAGGGCGCTGCCCGCGGGGAGGGGGTCGAGGAGGCGGCGGACGATGGCGTACGGGTCGTTCGGTTCGGTGATGAAGTGCATGAGGGCGTTGAGGGAGAGGGCGATGGGGCGGGTGAAGTCCAGGACTCCCGCCTCCTCCACGGCGCTCATCAGGGCGTCGGGGTCCGTGGCGTCGGCCTCGACGTAGGCGGTGCGGCCCTGGGCGGTGCTGCGCATCAGGCGCTCGGCGTACTTCAGGACCAGGGGGTCGTTGTCCGCGTAGACGACACGGGCCTCGGGGACCACGGACTGGGCGACCTGGTGCAGATTGGGCTCGGTCGGGATGCCGGTGCCGATGTCCAGCCACTGGCGGATGCCGTGCTCCTGGGCCAGGACCTTGGTGGCCCGGTGCATGAAGGCACGGTTCTCCCGGGCGGTCAGATAGAGGCCGGGGTGGGCCTCGGCCGCCACCAGGGCCGCGTCCTTGTCGACCTCGAAGTGGTCCTTGCCGCCGAGGAAGTAGTCGTACATCCGGGCCGAGTGCGGCCTGCTCGTGTCGAGGTCCCGGCCCGTCTGCCTGGCGCTCATGTGCGTCCCTTCGTGCCTGTGTCGGTGTTGCTGCCCGTGCTGCTGCCGTGCTGCTGCCTGTGTCGGTGCCCGAACCGGGCCTGCGGCGGGCCTGTTTCAGTACCCGTGCCGGGCCTGCGGCGGTCGGTCGGCCGCCTCTCAGCCCGCCGCCAGATGATCGGCCAGTCCCGCCTTGACCCCGCGCACGAACGCCGCGATCTCCTCCGGTGCGTAGATCAGCGCGGGGCCGGCCGGGTCCGTCGACTGGCGGACGGCCACGCGGCCGTCGTTGAGCTGCTTCGTCTCGACGCACTGGCCGCCGTTGGGCCCGCTCCAGGGGCGTTCCCAGCCCTGGTCCCCGAGGTCGGTGGCGGGCATTCCGTTGTAGATGGACTCGTCGGCGATCGTCATGATGCGTACTCCTTGCGCATGCGGTCCAAGAGCGCCCGGCTGGCCTCGGAGGACGTCAGCAGGGCCATGCGGGTGTGTGCCTCGAGATGGGAGACGACGTCCGCGCGCTGGTCGAGATAGACGGAGGCGGACAGCAGCTCGCTGTAGACGATGTCGGGCAACTCGGGTTCCTCGAAACGGAAGTACGTGAACGGGGCGCACGCGCCCACGTGCGCCCCGGCCGAGAAGGGCACGATGTCCAGGCTGACGTGCGGCAGTTCGGAGAGTTCCAGGAGGCGGTCGAGCTGCTCCCGCATCACTTCCGGACCGCCCACCACGCGGTGCAGGACGGCCTCCTCCATGACCACCCACAGCGTGGGCGCGTCCCCGCGGTCCAGCAGGCTCTGGCGGCGCAGGCGCAGCTCCACGCGCCGTTCCACCTCCTCCTCACTGCCGTGCGGGAGGCCGCCGCGCAGTACGGCGCGGGCGTAGTCGGGGGTCTGCAACAGGCCGGTGACGTACTGCGGTTCGTAGGTGCGCAGGGTCTTCGCGCCGGTCTCCAGGCTGACGTAGGCGGTGAACCAGCCGGGTACGGCGTCCCGGTACGAATGCCACCAGCCGGGCCGGTTGGCCTGCTCGGCCAGGTCGACGAACTCGTCGATCTCCTGGCGGCCCGCGCCGAAGGTCTCCAGAAGCTTCTCCACGTACAGGGGCTTCAGGGCGACTTCGGCCTTTTCGAGACGGCGGATCGTCAGGGTCTTCACGCGAAGCGCCTTCGCCGCGTCCTCCAGCGAGGCCCCGGCGGCCAGCCGCATGTCCTGGAGCCGGCGGCCCAGGATCATGCGCAGGACCGTCGGCGCACTGGTGCCGGAACGGGCTTCGCTCACGCCCTACCTCCTGAGGGGCCGTCAACATGGTCATTCTCGCACCGACTTGATGCATACACCAGGTTGATAACAGCGCTGCTGAAATTATCAGGGAGTCGGTTGCAGCATGAATGCGTCCGCGCGCATAGTGGGGGTGTGAGCGGTGGGTCACAGCTCCGCAGCAGGGTCCGGCCCGGAGGGACGCGCGACGCCGACGGTGTCGCCCGCACCCCGTCGCCGTACGCCTGCTCCGACGCACGTCCCCCGCCGCTCGTGTTGGGCCCGCATCCCCTCACCGCGCCCGCCCCCCAGGGCAGCGCTGGAAGGCGACAACCGTGACGACGTCCACGCCCCCGGCCCCTGCCTTAGTCCGGGCCGGGTCGCGCCGGGAGTACTGGTTCGGCCTGCCCGCCCTGCGCACCAGCGCCCGAGCGGCCCGCGACACCGTGCGCGACCGGCTCCGCGCCTGGGATCTGCCCGGCGACACCTGCTGCGACGCGGTGCTGCTGGTCTCCGAGCTGACCACGAACGCCCTCCTGCACACCGGCAGCGGCCATCTGCTGTGCGGCCTCACGCTGACCGACGACGGGCGGCGCCTGCGCGTCGAAGTCCATGACGAGAGCAGCGAGCCGGTCCAGCCGCCCGGACGCCGCACCGGCCCCGGCGAGGAGGGCGGGCGCGGACTTCTCCTCGTCCAGCAGCTCGCGGACCGGTGGGGCTCCGCCCGCTCCACACTGGCCGAAGGAAAGGCCGTCTGGGCCGAGTTGACCGTTCACGCCTAGGACACCTGTTCCGGTGCCGTCGGACGCGTTCCGCTCCGCTCCCGACGGCCCCGGTGACGGTACGTCCCCGCCGCGTCCCCTCCGAGCGGCGGGCAGCCCCTCCCGTCCCCTCCGAGCGGCGGGCAGGCCCCTCCCCTCCTCGAACCGTCCGCAGAAGGCGCCCATGACTTCTTCGACCCGTACGACGTCCTCGGACTCCCCGACCCCCTCCGGCCCCGGCGGACGTGCCCGCCCCGTCGTGCTGTACGTGTGCGCGGACCGCACCACCGGGACGCCCGGGGAGGCGACGCGGCGCGCCCAGTCCGAGGGCCGCGCCTTCGCCCGGGAACGCGGTCTGACCATCGCCGAAGTGGTCACCGACGTCTACGGCGAGCCGGACCCGGCCCGCCGGCGGGGCTGGCGGCGGGTGCGGCAGCTGGTGCAGAGCGGCGACGTCACCGCCGTCCTGGTGCGCTGGCCCAGCGCCATCGCCCCGGAGTCCGCCCGCGCACTGCGCCGCCGCGAGGCCGCCTGGCTCCGCGACCGGGGCGTGCGCGTGCGCTACACCTGGGCCCCGCTCTCCGCCCAGGGCGCGGAAGCCCGCTGACCCGACGCGCCCCGGCCGATCAGGCCGACGCGATCAGGCCGACACGACCAGCCCGGCCGCCCAGGTCGACGCGACCACCCCGCCCGCTTCGCGCGCCGGCGCGGGCCGGATGCGCCTACGCCGTCTCCAGATACGTGCCGTCCACCACCACGCAGTCCTCCAGGTCCTCCAGCTGACCCTCCAGGTACGCGACGAAATCCGCCGCCGTGGGGCCGCTCGGGCCCACCTCGTGGTCCATGTCGAGGATCTGGCCACAGCTGCCGTCCGCACCGGGGTCCAGGTCCAGCACCGCGCCGTTCCCGGAGCCGTCCGCGTCCAGCGAGATCCAGCCGGTGTTCCACCAGCCGCGCCGGAGCGCCCGGACGTCGCTGTTCTCGTCCGCCTCGAAGTCCGCCACGTCGTCGAAGTCTCCGGAGTCCAGCAGTTCCCGCCAGATGCCGGTCTCGCGCACCATCTCCGCACAGGACAGCAGCGTGCCGCCCGGCCAGCAGTCGGACAGGGTCCCGTTGTGGCGCAGGAGCGAGACGCGGACCGGCTCGGGCAGGGTGACACCCAGCTCCTTCTCGGCGGCGGCTATCTCCTCGGGCGTGGCCGGGGGCAGCAGGAAACCGGACGCGTCCTGCTCCGCGTACCACGTCTCGATCTTCTCCCACGCGGCCGAAACGGCTTCCCCGACCTGTCCGGGCATGGTGGCTCTCCTCATCGACGCCCAACAACGCTCAAGGCGTCGCAGCCTAGCGCCGGGGTCCGACACCGGGGTCCGGCAGTGGAGTCCGACACCGGGCCCGGGGGCGGGGCAGCCTCCCCGGGCCCCCGTCGTTCAGGGCCGGGTCACCGTCAGTTCCCGTACGCCGGCCGGCGCCGCCGGGTCCGCGGAACGGACCGTCAGACGCACCTGACGGGCCACCGCCCCCGCCCGGAACGGCTCCCAGCGGCGGCCGTCCACGGAGGTCTCGATCCGGGACGCGGCGGGGCGCACGTCCGTCCAGGAGGGCTCGGCGGACGTCACCGGGGCCGCGCTGCCCAGGTCGACCGTCAGCGCGCCCGTGGCCCCGTCCGGGGACCAGGCCGTCGCCGGGCTGCCGTCCACCGCCGCGGCCGCGTACAGACCCGGCGCCTCGGACGTCGCCGTCACCGGCCGGCAGCGGGCCGCGTTCCGGGTCGGCGTCAGGTCCGGGCGGCGGGTGGGCAGCGTGAGGACCGAGGAGAGGCGGCGCGGGCCGGCAGGCGTCTCGACGGTGAAGGGGGCTCCCGCCGTGAGCCGGACCCGCGTCGTCCGGGGGCCGATCTCCACGTCGTACGTACGGCCCCGGAAGCGCAGCCCCGTCAGGGTCACGCCCTCGCCCAGCTGCGGCGGCAGCATCGGGTCCAGCCGGATGCCGTCCTCCCGCAGCCGCAGCCCCGTCAGCCCGTGCGTGAACACCTGGAGGAAACCGCCCTTCCCGGTGAGGAAGTCCTCCGCCGGGAACCCCGAGAGGGGATCCTGCGCACCGGCCTTCGCGCCGCGCGCCTCGCTGAACAGGGCGTACGGACCGCGCATGAACGGGCGCACGGACCGCTGGAGATAGGTGTACGTGGCGCAGCCCGGCTCCCCGGTCGCCGCCGCGTCGATCGCGTGCACCGAATCGGTCATCGCCGGACCGTCCGGATCGGTGCGCTCCGCGTAGTAGTCGAGCGTCGCGGCGGCGGCACCCGGCTCCATCGGCCACTCCAGCGGATAGACCAGCAGCACGGTGTCGGCCTGCTTGATCGTCGAGCCGTCGTACCCGGCGTACTGGAGGAACAGCTTCCGCTCGGGGTCGTACGGAATGCGCAGCCCGTCCGCGACCCGGGTCCAGGCGGGCGGGGCCTCGTGGCCGAGGAGCGCGGCCGCGCGGGCGGCGTGGCGCAGGGTGGTGGCGGCGCCCGCGTTGGTGAACACCCCGTCCGTGACGCCGTTGCTGTACTCGTCGGGGCCCGCCACCTCCTTCACCGAATAACTGCCGTCGTCGTTGGCCGTGGCCCGGGAGACCCAGAAGTCCGCGATGCCCCGCAGCAGCGGCCAGCCCCGCTCCGCCAGCCAGGCGCGGTCCCCGGTGGCCAGGTAGTACTGCCAGACGGCCAGCGACACATCGCCCTGGAGGTGGTTCTGGGTGACGCAGTGCGGCGGGTTCCAGCTCTGGCACTCCGACCAGAGGTCGCCCCGGCTCGCGCTCGTCCAGGGGTAGAACAGCCCCTGGAAGCCCAGCTTCCGCGCGTTGGCGGCGGCCCGGTCGCGGGTGCGGTAGCGGTACTCGACGACCGAACGGGCCAGCTCCGGTCGGGTGGCGAGCAGCCCCGGATACATCCAGGTCTCCGCGTCCCAGAACACCATCCCCGCGTACGCGTCCCCCGTCAGCCCGGCCGGGGCGACACTGTCGCGGGCGCCGGGCCGGGTGGAGGCGAGCAGCCCGTACTGGGCGGAGCGCAGCCACCGCTGGAGCTCCGGGCTGCCCGGCACCGCCACGTCCGCCGACCAGTCCCGGCGCCAGGCGGCGGCGTTGCCGGCCAGTACGGCGGACCAGCCGCGCCCCGCCGCGCGCCGCGAGGCCTCGCGCGCCGCCCGGTGCGGATCGCGCGCGGTGAGCGCGGTGTCCACGCCCACGTACTTCTCGAAGGTGTACGTCCGCCCCGCCCGCACCCGGGTGGCGCGCCCGTCCGACCCGGCCGGCCGCACGGTCCGCGCGATCGCGCCCGCCGTCCCCGTGCCCCGGGTGCGGAAGGTCCCGTCGTCCCTCAGGTCGATCCGGCGCGCCCCGCGCGGGTCCGGCCGGCCGCTCACCGTCGCCGTGCCGCTCCACCGAGGGGTCAGACGCAGCCGCACCGCGCCGGTGTGCACGTCCGAACGGTCCGCCAGCACCTCGTAGTCGAGGTCCGTCTCCCGGCCGTCGGCCGCGGTCCAGCGCAGCGAGGTCCGCACCAGTCCGCAGCGCAGGAACACCGTCTGCCGGTAGTGCGAGACCCGGCCTGCCGGGGTGGCGGAACCGAAGGTCTCGCCGCCGACGCGCACATCGAGGTTCGTCCAGCTGGGCAGGGCGGCGACCACCTCCCGCCCGGCCGCCAGATCCTTCTCCCGGCCGTACAGCCCGGCGACGAACGCCCCGTCGTAGCGCGGGGTGAACAGCGGCCAGCCGGTCTTCTCCGCCCGCTCGGCGTACCCCGCCCCGGCCGGCGGGATCCGGTGGCCCAGATAGCCGTTGCCGACGTACGGGTCGTAACCGGCCGCCTCCCCGTACGTCGTGGACGTCAGGGCCCATGCGGGGTCCGTGTCCCGGCCGCAGGCCGGCGCCGCCGGGGCGGACGGCGCCCGCGTCCGGTCGCCGGCGGACGCGACGGGCGGCAGCGGCGCGACGAGCGCGCACGCGAGGAGACCGGCGAGGAGGGGCATGCGGGAGATGCGGAAGGTACGCGATCGGGTCACGGTACGAACGTAGGGACGCCGGACCGGCGGGGTGGGGCACGGCGCGCGGGTGAACGGCTGACGCGACGACGGCCGGGTCGCCCTCCCACGGGTCCTTCGGGTCGGCCGGCCCGTCCCCTCCGCCCCCTCCGTCCTGTCCGTCCCGTCCGACCCGTCCGGCTCCGTCCCCTCCGCCCCGTTCCCTCAGGCGGCCGTCCCCGTTTTCAGGCCCGCGCCGCACAGCGGGACGACGATGTCGGCGTCCCGGCGGTCGCCCACCGCCGCCCAGCAGGCCACGCCCGTCGTCTCCACGAAGAGCCCGCGCGCGGCCAGTTCGCGCTGGGCGGCCCGGATCCGGTCCTCCGGAACGGTGAGGAAGGTGCCGCCCGACTCCCGTACGGCCGCCAGGATCGCGCGGGCGCGCGGCGGGCGGGTGATGGCGATGCCCTCGGCGAGGGTGGGCGCGGCCCCGGCCGGGGTGTCGAGGAGGTCGTCGGCGCCCGCGTGGAAGGCCGCCGCGAGCGGGGACACCGCCTCGGCCTGGACCGCGATCAGCGCGGGGCGGCGCGCGATCAGTCCCTGGGCCAGCAGTTCCGCCGTGGCCAGGGCGGCCCCGAGCAGCAGCGTGCCGTTGCCGACGGGCACGGCGAGGGCGTCCGGAAGGCGGCCCCCGAGGTCCTCCCACAGCTCGTAGACGTACGTCTTGGTGCCGTGCAGGAAGTAGGGGTTGAAGACATGGGAGGCGTAGAAGGTGCCGGGGGCGTCGGCGGCGGCGCGGGCCGCGAGGGCCGTCGCCTCGCGATCGCCGGCCACGGTGACCAGCTCGGCTCTGTGGGCCCGGATCTGCTCGGTCTTCTTGGGCGAGGTGCCCTCGGGGACGTACACCGTGCAGGGCAGTCCGGCACGGGCGCAGTACGCGGCGACGGAGGTGCCCGCGTTGCCGCTGCTGTCCGCGACGACGCGCTCGGGGCCGAGCCGGCGGGCCAGTTCGGCGAGCATGACCGCGCCCCGGTCCTTGAACGACAGCGTCGGCATCAGATAGTCGAGCTTGGCCGAGACCGTGGCCGTGAGCGGGACCAGCGGGGTGCGGCCCTCGCCGAGGGTGGTGGCGGGGGAGGAGAGCGGCAGCACCTCCTCGTAGCGCCACAGGGAGTTGACCCGGCCGGGCAGCGCGGCGGCGCTCAGCGGCCGGGAGGGGGTGAAGTCCAGGTCCCAGGGGCCCCGGCAGACCGGGCAGCACCAGGGCGCCGACGCGACGTCCGCGCGGGTGCCGTCCTGCGGGCAGTGATACGTGGTGGCCATGACGGCCAGCATGCCAGGCAGGCCCCGGGGCGGCCGCGGACTGCGCGACCCCCCCGGGGAACCGCCCGTACGGGGCGGGGCCCTTCGGCCACCGCCCCGGGGCGTTGTCCGTGCCCGACGGGACTTCGGTTACCGCTACCGCCCGTTCAGCCCGCGGTCGACGGCCTTCGTCAGCTCGCCGTCCTCCGTGTCCCCGTCCAGCGACCAGAACATCGCGCCGCCGAGCTTGTGGTCACGGATGTACGCGGTCTTCGTCCGCAGGACCTGCGGGTCGTCGTACGTCCACATCGTGGTGCCGTCGAAGAGCCAGGCGCTGCCGTCGCGGACATTGCGGTGGACCTTGAACGCACCGGATTCGGCCAGCTTCTTGAGGACCTTGTAGTCCTCGGAGCCGGCCGCCCAGGTGGCGGGCGCCGGGCCGGCCGCGGGCTGCCCCATGCCGGTGCCGCCCCCGGTCACGCCGGTCCAGCCCTGGCCGTAGAACGGCATGCCCATCACGAGCTTGCGGGCCGGAGCGCCCCGCTTCAGCCAGTCGCGCACGGTCCGGTCGACGCTGAAGTCGTCCTTCTTCGCGTACAGCGCGGACTGCTGGGCCGTCGTCTTCTCGCCCGAGACATGCAGGTCGTAGCCCTGCAGGTTCACGAAGTCGAAGTCGCGCATCAGGCGCGGGACATCGAAGCCGGCGTCGATCTTCGAGGCCGACGCGGGCACGAAGGCCGAGAGGTCGTAGTGCTTGGGCTTCGGCTTCGGTCCGTGGTGGCCCTTGCGCGCGGCGGCCGCGCTGCTCTTCGCGTAGGCGTCGAGCTGGACGCGGAACTCGTGCACCAGCGCGGTGAAGTTCTTCTTGTCCTCGGGGCGGTGGACCGTGTCGGTGTCACCGGCGGATCCCGGCCACTCCCAGTCGAGGTCGACGCCGTCGAAGAGACCGGCCGCCGCGCCCTCGCCGCCGCGTGCCCCGTCCACCGGCAGATTGCCCTTGATGTACAGGTCGATGCAGGAGGAGACGAGCGCCTTGCGGGAGGCCGCGGTGCGGACCGAGTCGGAGAAGTGCGTGGACCAGCTCCAGCCGCCGAGCGAGATCATCACCTTGAGGCCGGGGTGCTTGGCCTTGAGCTCGCGCAGCTGGTTGAAGTTGCCCGCGAGGGCCTGGTCGTCGGTGTCGGCCACGCCGTCCACCGAGCCGGCCGCGTCCAGCGGGCGCTGGTAGTCGGCCCAGGCGTCGGCCTCGCCGGCGATGTTGCCGGTGAAGCACTTCCCCTCGGCGTTGATGTTGCCGAAGGAGTAGTTGATGTGGCTGAGCTTGGCCGCCTGGCCGCTGGTGTCCAGGTCCTTGACCTGGAAGTCGCGGCCGTAGACGCCCCATTGGGTGAAGTAGCCGACGCGCTTGTAGTCGGGGGAGGAGCCGTGGTGGCTGCCGCCCTGGTGGCCCTTGCCGTGGCCGCCGTGGGCGCTGGCGGTGGGGGAGACGGTGGCCGCCAGAGTGAGGGCGCAGGCGGTGATGGCCAGTCCGGACAGGGTTCTTCGACGCATGAGGCCCGTTCCTGTGCGTATGCGGAGACATGTGCGGGAGAGGTGCATGGTCGTGCTGTCTGAGGAAGTTATTGGTCTGGACCAAAAAGGGTCAAGGGGTCGGGCGGACCGGTTTGGCCGAATGTCCTGTGGCGGCAAGGGGGAGCCCATGCCTGCGCGGACGAGGAATCATCACATCAGGTGAAACTCTGGCCTTCGCTTGCGATCCGGAACCGACGGTTGCGACGCTGTTGCAGTCTGTCAACCTCTTGGGGAGTGGCCTGTGACTTTCGGTGAGCAGCCCGCCTATCTGCGTGTTGCGGGCGATCTGAGAGAGAAGATCGCCAACGGTTCGCTGCCGCCTCATACGCGCCTGCCCTCGCAGGCGCGCATCCGTGAGGAGTACGGGGTCTCGGACACCGTGGCGCTGGAGGCGCGCAAGGTGCTGATGGCCGAGGGGCTGGTCGAGGGCCGGTCCGGTTCCGGCACCTATGTGCGCGAGCGCCCGGTGCCGCGCCGGATCGCCCGGTCCGGCTTCCGTTCGGAGTCCGGCGCCAGCCCGTTCCGCCAGGAACAGACGGCGGAGGACGCGCGGGGCACCTGGGAGTCCCGCAGCGAGCAGGAGGAGGCGAGCGCCGAGGTCGCCCAGCGGCTCGGCATCGAGCCGGGGGACCGGGTGATGCGGACGCGCTACGTTTTCCGGGACGGCGGCGAGGCGATGATGCTCTCCACCTCCTGGGAGCCCCTGGCCATCACCGGGCGCACCCCGGTGATGCTGCCGGAGGAGGGCCCGCTGGGCGGCTGCGGGGTGGTGGAGCGGATGGCCGCGATCGATGTCGTGGTGGACAACGTGGCCGAGCAGGTCGGCGCGCGCCCGGGGCTGGCGGAGGAGCTCCTGGCGCTCGGCGGGGTGCCGGGCCATGTGGTGATGGTGATCGAGCGGACCTTCTACGCCTCCGGGCGCGCCGTCGAGACCGCCGACGTGGTCGTTCCCGCCGACCGCTACCGGGTCGCCTACCATCTGCCGGTCCGGTGACCGGGCGCGGCGGCCGCGGCCGTCCGTCCCGGTGGGCGCAGGGCGGCGGGCCCGTGCCCGGTGGCGCCGTGTCCGGCCGTCCGCGGCGGTCCACCGATATCCGGGCGGGCGCGTCCGGGGCGTGTGACGGCGAATTAACCGCCACCCGTCCCCCGTAACGGCCGGGCAATCGTCCGCCGTGACGGCTTGTCATGTCCCGCTCCTAATTTCCCGTCCGGACCCGCACACCGGCACCGACGAACGGGAAGTCAGCGATGACGGACACAGCCGTACCGAAGACGCAGCCCGCCCCCGGGCCAGGACCCGGGGGCGGGGCAGCGCCCCCGCCGCCCCGGCGCAGCTATGCGCGGCTCGCCGCGGACGAGAGCCGCGAGGACTACTCCCTGCGCTACGCCCCGCACTCCTTCCGGCGCTGGTCGCCCGGGACGGTCGCGGGCACCGCGCTCGGCGGGATCGCCTATCTCGCCGACTTCGCGATCGGCGCCTCGATCGTGTTCACCTACGGATTCACCAGCGGACTCGCCTCGATCCTGGCCGCCGCGACGATCATCTTCCTGACCGGCATCCCCATCGCACGGGCCTGCGCCCGTTACGGCCTGGACATGGACCTGGTCACCCGGGGCGCCGGATTCGGCTACTTCGGCTCGACCCTGACCTCGCTGATCTACGCCTCGTTCACCTTCATCTTCTTCGCCCTCGAAGGCTCGATCATGGCGCAGGCCATGCACCAGGCCGTCGGACTGCCGGTCGAGGCCGGCTATCTGGTGACGACGCTGATCGTCATCCCGATCGTCTTCCGCGGCATGGGCGCCCTCGCCAAGGTGCAGGCCTGGACCCAGCCCGTCTGGATCATCGGCATGGTGCTGCCCTTCCTCGTCCTGGCCTTCGAGGCGCCCGACGCCTGGGGCGCGTTCGGTTCCTTCACGGGGACGGAGGGGGCGGCGCCCGGCTTCTCCTGGATCGGCTTCGGACTCGGCACCGGTGTCGCGCTCTCGCTCATCGCCCAGATCGGCGAACAGGCCGACTATCTGCGGTTCATGCCGGCCCGTACGGAGGCAAACCGCCGCCGCTGGAACCTCGCGGTCCTCGCCGCCGGCCCCGGCTGGGTGATCATCGGCGCGGCCAAGCAGATCGGCGGCGCGCTGCTCGCCTTCGCCGCCCTGGAAGCCGTCGGCACGACCCACGCGCTGGAGCCGATCGCCCCGCAGATCGAGGCGCTCCGGCCCTGGCTCGGCTCCTTCGCGCTGCCCGCCGCCGCGGTCTTCGTGATCGTGTCGCAGATCAAGATCAATGTGACCAACGCCTACAGCGGCTCGCTGTCCTGGTCGAACTTCTTCTCCCGCGTCACCCACCGCCACCCGGGCCGGGTCTGGTACATCTTCCTCAATCTCGTCATCGCGCTGACGCTGATGGAGATGAACATGTTCGCCGCCCTCAACAAGCTGCTGGGCTTCTACTCGAACGTGGGCATCGCCTGGATCGCCGCGGTCGCCGCCGATCTCGTCATCAACAAGCGGATCGGGCTGAGCCCGCCGTACATCGAGTTCAAACGCGCCTATCTGCACGCGGTGAACCCGGCCGGATTCGGCGCCATGGTGATCGCCTCGACCGTCTCGATCCTCGCCTTCTTCGGGCTGTTCGGCACCTACGCGGAGGCCTTCTCGACCTTCATCGCGGCCGGGCTCTCGCTGACGCTCTGTCCGCTGATCGCCTGGGCCACCCGGGGGAAGTACTACCTGGCCCGACCCAACCCGGTGAACGGGCCCGGAGTCGAGGTCCCCGACATCACCGCCACCCACACCTGCGCGGTCTGCGCCACGGCGTACGAACTGCCCGACATCGCCGACTGCCCGGTGCGGTCGGGGCCGATCTGCTCGCTGTGCTGCTCCCTGGACGCCGAATGCGGCGACGCCTGCCGCAAGGACCCCGCCGCGGGACCGGTGCTCCTGCCGCTGCCGGTGGTGCGCGGGGAGGCCCCGGCCTGACGGTCCCCGGAGGACGCCTCAACTGCCCCAGGGGGCGCATTCAGTCGGATGCGCCCCCTGGGGCTTGTCCGATCCTGGCCGGATGAGTATCTCTTTGTGCAATCACGTATCCGGTGAGTGAAGGTCAGGCGTAGGCTCCGGCATATGCGTACTGCGGTTTCCTGGGGATGCTTAGAAACGTGCACATCGTTCGAGGGAGGGGCGCGATGCCCGGGAGGGACACGATGAGCGACAGCGGTGCCGTGCTTCCCTGGCTGGTCATACGGCAGGACGACAACGGCAACCGGTACCGCGTGGGCCGCTACGCCACGCAGGACGAGGCGCAGCGGATCGCCGACAAGCTCGACCACCGCGGCCACAAGCAGCTCTACTGGGTGGAGCGCGTGGGGCAGGCCGCGACCTCCTGAGAGGGGGGCCGGGTGCGCGGGCGCACGCCCTGCGCCGCTCTGTCGGGGGCGGCGACAACCGGGCACTACGCTCCGCACCATGACTGAACGCGTGGTGGTGGCCGGAGCCGTCTACGACCGGGGGCGGCTCCTGGCCGCGCGCCGCAGCGCCCCGCCGGAGCTGGCCGGGCGCTGGGAGCTGCCCGGGGGCAAGGTGGAACCGGGCGAGAGCGGCGAGCAGGCGCTCGTCCGCGAGCTCCGCGAGGAGTTGGGCATCGAGACGCGGCCGTTGGAGCGCATCCCCGGCGAATGGCCGCTGGGGCGCGGCCGGGTGCTGCGGGTGTGGACGGCCCGGCTGGTCTCCGGTGTGCCCGCCCCGCTCCAGGACCACGACGAACTGCGCTGGCTCGGCCCCGGAGAGATGGACACGGTGGACTGGCTGGAACAGGACCGGCCCGCCGTCGAGGAGGCCGCACGGCGGCTGCCGGACGGCGCCCGCCCCTGAGCGGAGCGCCCTGCCCCCGTCGGTGTGCGCCCCTTTCCCCCGCCGTACAGCCGTTCGTGCGTACGGCATTGCCTCCGTACGCCCCACGTGCCGACACGGGCGGTATTTCATCCGTTATTACGGGTATGTGATGTTTAGTCCCCGGATGCGGGACGGTCCTCTGCCGTGCTCTGGGAAGTGGTCGGCGTGATCGGAACCGAAGGCGACTGGGCCGAGTGGAGCTTTCCGGCTGTCCCCGGCGCCGTACGCTCGGCACGGCACGCCGTCCACGAGGTGCTGCGCGGCTGGGACCTCGACTCCGCCGTCGGTGATGTGGCGGTTCTGCTGGTCAGCGAGCTGGTGACCAACTCCATGCGGTACACGGCCGGTCCCATCGGACTGCGTCTGGTGCGCCCGCACCCCAACGGGGACGGCCCCTCCGCGCACCCCGGACTGCTCGTGGAAGTCTCCGATCCGGTTCCGGATCCGCCCACCGAACGCAGTGCGGGACCCGATGACGAGGGCGGCAGGGGACTGCAGCTCGTGGCCTGTTCGGCCCGGCGCTGGGGGACCAGGAAGGGAAAGACCGGCAAGACCGTGTGGTTCGAGCTGGCCCTGCCTGGTTAGGAGTGAGGTGGGACGAGAAAGCGATCACGGCGGTCGGCCGGAACCTGGCCGAAACGGACTGAGACCGTGCTGTGATCGTGAACGCCGTGTCGGTCGGGGCCGTAGTGCTGAATACTGCGGGCAGGACCGGTCCGGTGTGTGAGCTGGAGGGGACGGTCGCGTGAGCGAAATACCTGGGACAGCGGGCGACGTCGTATGGCAGAGCAGTCCGCCTGGCTCGATCTACGACTACATCAGGGTCGCCTCCTTCTCGATCGGCCCGGACGGCCGGATCGAGCAGTGGAGCCACCGGGCCACCGGTCTCTTCGGCGTTGCCGCCCACGACGCGGTGGGAAAGGACCCGGTCGAGGCCTTCCTGCCCGGTGCCCTGCGCCCTGACGCCCACCGCCGGATCGGCGAGGTGCTCGACGGCCGGGAGTGGACGGGACTCGTCCCCTTCCGGATGCCCGGCGGGGACGGCCTCGAAGGACTGGCCGAGATCTATGTCATGCCCAGCGAGACGGCCACCGGCGAACGCGCGGCGGTCTGCATCGTCGTGGACGTCCGCGCGCTCCGCCTCATCGAGACGGACCTCGCCGCCTCGCAGGCGATTTTCGGTCAATCTCCGTTCGGATTCGTGCTGTTCGGCACCGACCTCGCCGTGATCCGGGCCAACCAGCGCTTCGCCACGGTCTTCGGCGGCCGCGCCGACGACCACCGGGGCCGCACCGTCGAGGACTACCTCGCCGGCAGCGAGGCCGACCGGCTCACCGCCACCCTCGAACGGGTCCTGGCCACCGGCGAATCCGTCACCGACCTCCCGCTCGTCGGCACCGTCCCCGGTGACAGCGAGCGGCGCCACTGGTCCATGAACCTCTACCGGGTGCACAGCGGCTCCGGCCGCCCCATCGGCATCGCCGGACTCGCCACCGATGTGACCCGCCGCCACATCGCCGCCCGCGAGGCCGCCAGCGCCCGCCGCAACCTGGCCCTGCTCAACGAGGCCAGCGCCCGTATCGGCAACTCCCTCGACCTGGAGACCACCGCCCGCGAACTCCTCGACGTCGCCGTCCCCGGCTTCTGCGACCTGGCCTCCGTCGACCTCTACCAGGCCCTGCTCACCGGCGAGGAGGCCCCGCCCGGCAGCGCCGGCTCCCCGCGCCGCGAGGCCGTCGGCGGCTCCGCCGAACTGCGCCGCGTCGCCTTCGCCAGCGCCGTCTCCGACGCCCTGCCCGACCTCGGCCCCGACGGCCTCGGGGGCGAGGCCTCCGGGACCCGCGGGGAGCCCGGCGCCCCCGCCCTCGGCGCCGTCCACCGCTACGCCTTCGGCTCGCCCGGTGCCATCGCCCTGCGCACCGGACATGTGGAGGACGTGCCGGGCGACGACCGGGGCTTCGTCCAGTCCACCCTCGCCGTGCCGATGGTCGCCCACGACACCGTGGTCGGCCTGGTCCGCTTCTCCCGGACCAAGGGCAGCGAACCGTTCGGCGAACGGGACCGCGCCCTGGCCACCGAACTGGCCGCACGCGCCGCCGTCTGCATCGACAACGCGCGCCTCTACCGGCGCGAGCACGAACGCGCCCTGATCCTCCAGCGCAGTCTGCTGCCCCCCGGCGACCCCGAGGCCGCGGGACTCGACATCGCCTGCCGCTATCTGCCCGGCACCACGGCGACCGAGGTGGGCGGCGACTGGTTCGACGTGATCGAACTGCCCGGACACCGCACCGCGCTCGTCGTCGGCGACGTGATGGGCCGCGGCCTGCGCGCCGCCGTCGCCATGGGCGAACTGCGCACCGCCGTACGGACGCTGGCCCTGCTCGACCTGGAGCCCGCCGAGGTGCTCTCCGCGCTCGACGAGGTCGCGCGGGGGCTGGGCACCCCGGGCGGCTCCGGCGGGCTCGGCGGCAGCCAGTGGCCCGCGCGCGGCTCCCACAAGTCCCGGGACGCCGACCTCTCCGAGGTCTACCTCGCGACCTGCGTCTACGCCGTCTACGACCCGGTCACCCGGCGCTGCACCTTCGCCAACGCCGGCCACCTCCCGCCCGTCGTGGTCGAACCGGGCGAGGCCGCCCTGCTCCTGGACGTACCGCCCGGCATGCCGCTCGGAGTCGGCGGCGAACCCTTCGAGGAGGTCGAGGTGGAGCTGAAGGAGGGCGCCCTGCTCGCCCTCTACACCGACGGGCTCGTCGAATCCCGCGACCATCCGCTCGACGAGGGCCTGGAGGCCCTGCGGGCCGCCCTCGTCGAACCGGCCCGGCCGCTGGAGGACGTCTGCGACCAGGTGCTCGGCTCGCTCGACACCCGGCACGGCGAGGACGACATCGCGCTCCTGATGGCCCGGATCCAGGGCCTTCCGGCCGACGCCGTCGGTGACTGGCGACTGCCCCGCGAGCCCCGCTCGGTGGGCCGCGCCCGCGAACTGGCCCGGGGCCAGCTGATCGCCTGGGACCTCGACGAACTGGTCGACACCACCGAACTGCTGGTCAGCGAACTGGTCACCAACGCCCTGCGGTACGGCGAGGGCGAGATCAGGCTCCGGCTGCTGAGGGACCGCACCCTGGTCTGCGAGGTCTGGGACGCCGGTCTCGTCCAGCCCCGGCGCCGGCGGGCCCGCGACACCGACGAGGGCGGCCGGGGGCTCCAGCTGGTCGGACTGCTCAGCACCGGCTGGGGATCCAGGCGGACCCCGCGCGGCAAGACCGTCTGGTTCGAACTCCCGCTGCCCGACGGCCGGCCCGCCGCCGAGCCCACCGTGGAGGAACTGCTCAGCATGTTCTGAGGGCCGCTTCCGGAGGGCCCGCAGGGGCGGCCCGCCCGCGTTCCGGCCCGCTCGCGCCCCCCGGAGCGGGGCGCGTTCAGGAGGCGGCCTTCAGCGCGGCCAGCCTCGCCTCCACCTCGGCGCCCTCGTCCATCGCGTCCAACTGCTCGAACTGCGCGTCGAGCGAGGAGGCGGCCAGCTCCTGCTTGCCCAGGGCCTTCGCCTCCTCACGCCGGACCTTGTCCTCGAAGCGGCTGATCTCGCTGGTCGGGTCCATCAGGTCGACGCTCTTCACCGCGTCCATCATCCGGTTCTGCGCCTCGGCCGACTTCGACCGGGCCACCAGCTCGTCCCGTTTGGCCTTCAGCTCGGCGAGCTTGGCCTTCATCCGGTCGAGCCCGGTCCTGAGCTTGTCCACCACCTCGGTCTGGAGGGCGATGGTCGGCTCCGCCACCTTCGCCTCCTCCTCCGACCGGAGCTGCCGGCCCAGCGCGACCTTCGCCAGATGGTCGAAGCGGTCGGCGTCCGCGCCCGCCCCGCCCGCCCGCAGCTCATCGGCCTTGCGGCTGGCCGCGAGCGCCTTCTGCCCCCACTCCTCGGCGGCGGCCACGTCCTCGCGGTGGTCCTGCTCCATCAGCCGCAGATTGCCGATGGTCGCCGCCACCGCGCCCTCCGCCTCGGCGATGTTGGAGGTGTAGTCGCGGATCAGCTGGTCCAGCATCTTCTGCGGGTCCTCGGCCTGGTCGATCAGCGCGTTGATATTGGCCCTGGCCAGCTGGGTGACGCGGCCGAGAACGGTCTGCTTGCTCATGGCACCTCTCCTGGATGGTCCTGTCGTCACATGTGCGTACGCCCGACTGCGGCCCGGCCGGTCAGAACCGGCCCCCGCCGCCCCGCCGGCCGCGGGTCCCCCCGCCGCCGAAGCTTCCCGGCCCGCCGCCCCCGCCGCCGAACCCCCCGCCCCCGAGGCCTCCGCCGCCGAACCCCCCGCCCCGGCCGCCGCCCAGCAGCCCGCCGAGGATGATCCCGCCGAGCACGGCTCCGCCCATGCCGCCGCCCGCCCCGCCTCCCGCCCCGCCGGGGCCCGCGTACGCCCGTACGTCCTGTTCGGCCAGGCTCCGCGCCTCCCGGGCCAGCGCGTCCGCCCGCCGCGCCTCCTCCAGGGCGGACTGGGCCTCGCCCGAGGCCGCCGCGCCGGCCCGCTCCAGCAGCCGCTGGGCCTCCGCCAGCCGGGTGCGGGCCTCGGCTCCGACCGCGCCCCGGTGGGTCTCGACGTAGTCGGCGGCCGTGCCGACGGCCGAACGGGCGGTGAGCAGGGCTTGGTCCAGCAGCGAACGGGCCCGGCGGCCGCCCCGCTCCCGCTCGCGCGTCTCGATGAGCGCCTCGTCCAGCGCCGCGTCCGCCTCCTCCACCCGGCGCAGCGCGTCGACCGGGTCGTAGCCGCCCGCGCCCCGCTCCTCGCGCACCTCCGTCCCCACCGTCCGGGCGCGGGCGACCCGGCCGCGCAGACCGGCGGTGGGCACGCCGTCCGCGGTGCCCTCCAGGAGCCCGCCCGCCTCCGCGAGATCGGCCTCCAGCTCGGTGAGCGCGGCGGGCAGCCGCCCGTCGGCCGCCGCCAGTTCCCCGGCGAGCCGGCCGACCCCGTCGACGAGGGTGGCCGCCTGGCCGACCGCGCCCTCGGCCGCCCGGACGAAGACGGCGGCCCCGGCGGTGTCGCCGCCGTCCACCGCCTGCCGGGCCCGGTTGAGCGAGGAGGTCGCGAAGACCAGCCGGTCCTTGGCCTGGTCGACGGCGCCCGCGGCGGGGGCCGAGGCGGCGGGCGCGTACCGCTCGCGCAGCGCGGCGAGGGAGGTCTCGGCGTCCGCGACCCGGCCGGTCAGTTCCCGGAACGCGGTCTCGGCGGCCTCCAGCGCCTGCGGGGCGTCGCGCTCCAGCTCACGCAACCGGTCGAAGTCGGCGGCGACGGCGTCCAGCCGGGCATCGGCGTCGGTGCAGCGCGTGACGATCTCCTCCAGCATCCGGCGGCGGGTGGCGTCGTCCTCCGGGTCCGCGTCGTCGAGCCGCTGGCGCAGCCGGAAGGCCGCCGTCAGCTCGCCCCTGGCGAAGGCCACCGCCTCGGTGAACGGGGCCGCGGCCTCCTCGCCGAACTGGGCGGTGGCGAAGCCCAGTTCCTCGTCGCTCGTACGGACCGCGTCGTCCGTCTCCACGAGCAGCCGCCGGGCGCGTTCGTCGAGTGCGGGCAGCGGCTCCCCGTCCCGTCCGGTGTCCGCCGGTCCCCAGCCGGTGGCGGCCGGGGTGGTGCGGGTGGCGGTCCGCCGGCGGCGCCGGGTGAAGGCGTACGCCGCGACCGCCGCCGCTCCGCAGACCACCACGATCGGCAGCACCAGATCGCCGGTGCTCGTCCCGCCGGACTTCCCCGTTCCGGGGTCGGCGGCGCCCGGCGTGATCGAGGGGACGGGCACGGGCCGGCCCGCCAGCACCGCCGCGTAGCCGTGCGCGGCGCCGATCGCGGCGCCCGCCCAGTCGTAGCGGCGCAGCGCCGGTTCGATCGCGGTGTCCGCCACGTCCCGGAGCTGGGCGTCGGTGAGACGGGAGTCCTGGTCGACCGAGTAGGCGTACTGGCGGTCGTGGGTGGCGACGGCCAGCAGCAGGTCCTCGCGGCCGAGCCCGTTGCGGTCGGCCGTCGCGTCGGCCCAGTCCTGGGGCGGGCGCCCGGAGAAGTCGCGGACGTAGACCACGAAGAGCTGGAGGCGCCGCTCGTCGTAGAGCCGGTCGAGGGCGGTCACCACCTCGGGCCCGCGGTCGCCGAGCGCCCCCACCCGGTCGGTGATCTGCCCGTCCCGGGACAGCGCGACCGGATCGTCGGCGCGGGCGCCGGACAGCGGCGACAGGGCCAGCCAGGCCACCGCCAGCAGCACGGTGAGCAGGGCCCGGCCGGTTATGGGGATCCGGGTGCGGCTCTCGGGCGGCGTCACGTCTGCGAGGCTAAGTCCGCCCCCGGGCCCCCGCGACCCGGCCGGGCGGTCCCGGGGCGGGGTCCGTGCCCGCCCGTGCCCCGCTGCCCGTTCCCGGACCGCCCCGGCGTCCCGCCCCGCCGTTGGTACGGCCGGGGGACACCGGGGCGGCGGTGCCCGGGTCAGATGCTGAAGCGTTCCTTCGCGAGCAGCGGGCGTACCCGGGCGCGGAAGCCGCCGGTGCGGAACGGCCGCTGGAGCAGGCCGGGGCGCAGCGCCTGCGCCAGGGCGGCGGCGATCATCCCCTGGTCGAGGGCGAGCGCGAAGTCGCTGACCCGGCCGGTGGCGACGTTCACCGAGTCCCGGAAGCCGTACCCCTCGTGGTAGGCGCCGAAGTCCCGGTCCAGCGCCCGCAGATTGGCCAGCGCCTCGGCCGGGGCGTACGGCAGGGCGAGGAAGGAGGCGTGCGGCGTCACCACGCCGTTGGTGAACGCCGACGGGGGCGGCAGCGGGGCGCCGTCCGTGGTGTACGTGCGGTCGGTGTTGGACGCGTACCCGTCGAGCTGCATGCCGAGCGCGTCGACGCCGTACTCCTGGTAGCCGCCCTCGGGGACGTTGGCGGGCGAGAAGCCCCAGTAGCCGTACTCCGCCTCCTTCAGACCGTGGTCGATCTGGCCGCGCACATAGCGCGCGTGGGTGCGCCCCCAGGAGTGCGGCGACCACTCGGCCTCCGGCACGAACAGCGGGACCATCAGCGCCTCGAACATCGAACCGCCCCAGGTGGGCACCAGCTTGCGGCCCCGGTGGGTGTAGTGGCCCTGCCAGACGCGGATGCCGTCCATCGCCACGTAGCTGCCCTGCGGCTGCTGCTCCTGCTCGTTGCCCGGGACCATGGTGCGCAGCAGGTGCCAGTAGTGGTCGGCGGGCAGCGAGCCGTCCGCGATGCCCAGGTAACTGGCCATGCGGGGCTCGGTGTTGAGCGCCCCGTAGTGGTGCCCGGTGGGCTCCTCGGTGTCGGTCCAGAAGCCGCCGCGCAGCTGGCCCGGACCGGCGACCGGGTCCGCCGGGTCGTACGGCGTGTAGTAGTACGACCAGTCGGCGTCCGCCAGGATGCGGGCCACCCGGGGGCGCAGCGCGGGGGCCGCGTCGGCGGCGATGCGCAGACCGGTGACCAGCCAGGCGTTGTCGACGGAGGAGAGGAAGGGGCGGACCGGGTCGCCGGTGCCCGGCCACTCGGTGAGCACCGAACCGTCGTGCGCGTCGTACCAGTTGAGCCAGAAGCCGTGGTGGCGCTCCAGCCGCTCCACGGACCGCACGGTCAGCTCCAGCCGCTCGTGCATCGTGGCGTCGTCGATGACGCCGAGACCGGCGGCGGCGACCGTGGACCAGAGCCCGCAGCCGATGTTGGTGGGGGAGGTCTGGCGGGACAGGACGGGGGCGCCCGGCCCGCTGAGGTCGATCTTGTCGACGGCGAGGCCGAGCCCGGTCGTCATCGCCTCGATCGAACGGTAGGTGTCGCGGAACCAGCGCAGCAGCAGGGCGCGGTCCGGGGTGCGGGCGAGGGGTGCGGCGCCCGCGGCGGGCGCCGTGACGGCCGGGAGGGCCAGGGCCGCGGCCCCGGTTCCGGCGGCGGTGAGAAACGTGCGACGGTCCATGGATCCGGCTCCCTGTGGCAGAAGAGGAATGGCGGCGTTGCGTGGTGTTGCTCGGGTGCGGGGTACGGCGAAGCGGTACGGGGGCCGGCGGAGGTCAGGTTCCGCCGGCCCCCGTACGGGGTGGGAGCGGTCAGGTGCTCCCGGTCTCGGGGCCGGCGGTCAGCCGGCGGTGCGCGGCAGGGCGCGGGTGCGGCCCATCTCGCCCAGCCAGACGGCGGAGGGCTTCGGCAGCCGCTCGAAGGTCTCCGGGTCCCAGCCGATGAGGCCGAAGGTGGGCGCGTAGGAGCCCCACTCGTAGTTGTCGAGCGCGCTCCAGGCCAGATAGCCCTGGACGTTGAGGCCGTCCTCCAGCGCGGCGGCGACCTCGTTCAGCGCGCCGGTGTAGTAGTCGACGCGGCGGCTGTCGACGTCGGTGGCGATGCCGTTCTCGGTGACGATCAGCGGCATGCCGGGGCCGGCGATCTCGGCGGTGTGGCGCAGCGCGTGCCCGACGGCCTCGGGGTAGTACTCCCACTGCGTCAGGGTGCGCTCGACGTCGTCCGGGGTGGGGATCGGCCCGTCGGTGCCGATCCGCGTACGGGTGTAGGACTGCACGCCGATCCAGTCGTCGCCGCGGGCGGCCTCGATGAAGACGTCCTCGCGGGGGTGGCGGTAGGCGGCGGTGATCTCCTCGGCGCCCGGGAGCGCCTGGTAGACCTGGTTGGCGATGGTCCAGCCGACCTGGATGTCGGGGTTGATCGCCTTGACCTCCTTGACGGCCGCGTGGTGGGCGGCGATCACGGCGGCGGTGGTCTCGTCGTCGGGGGTCGGCAGTCCGGCGGGCGGGAAGCCGATCTCGCCGCGCTTGGCGAGCCCCGCCATGACGGCGATCATGTTCGGCTCGTTGATCGTGCAGACATGGGTGACGTCCGTGCCGATGACGGGTGCGCAGGCGGCGACGTACCGGGCGAAGAGTTCGGTGGCGCCCTCGGAGGTGAAGCCGCCGCGGGCCTCGAACCACTGCGGGACGGTGAAGTGGTGCAGGGTGATCATGGGGCGCAGGCCGCGCGCGAGGGCCCCCTCGACCATCCGGCGGTAGTGGGCCAGCTCGGCCCGGGAGAACTTCCCCTCGGCCGGCTCGATGCGGGCCCACTCGATGGAGAACCGGTAGTCGGTGAAGCCGAGTCCGGCGAGCACGTCCATGTCCTCGTGCCAGCGGTGGTAGCTGTCGCAGGCGTCCAGGCTGGGCTCCTGGATGTGGGTGCCCGCGGTGTGCTCCTTGACCCACCAGTCGCTGTTGGTGTTGTTGCCCTCGATCTGGTGGGCGGCCGTGGAGGCGCCCCACAGGAATCCTTCGGGGAACGGGACCTGGGTGTGCGTCATCGCAAACTGTCTTTCTGGGTGCGTGAGGGGTGCGGCCGGCGCGGGGTGGTGGGGCGGCGCGGCCTCGTGGAAGTCGGTGGGGCGGCCCGGGAAGGGGGTCCGGGCCGCCCGGGGCGGGCTACTTCATGCCCGCGGTGGCGATGCCCTGGGTGAAGTGGCGCTGGAGCGCGATGAACACGACCAGGACGGGCAGCACGATCAGGAAGGACCCGGCCATCAGCACGCCGTTGGATCCGCCCGCCTTGTTGGGGTCGGTGGCGAACGTGGCCAGCGCGACCGGCAGGGTGTACTTGTCGGGGTCGTTGGTCGCGATGAGCGGCCAGACGAAGTTGTTCCAGGAGCCCAGGAACGTGAAGATCGACAGCGTCGCCAGGGCGGGCTTGACCAGCGGCATCACGATGCGCCAGAAGATGTACCACTCGCCGGCGCCGTCCATCCGGGCCGCCTCCAGCAGCTCGTCCGGGATCGACTGCATGAACTGGCGCATCAGGAAGACCCCGAAGGCGCCCGCCGCGAACGGCAGCACCAGACCGGCGTACGAGTCGATCAGGCCCATCTTGCTCATCAGCACGAACAGCGGCAGCAGCATCAGGTTGCCCGGCACCATCAGGGCGCCCAGCACCAGACCGAAGATCTTGTTGCGGCCGGCGAAGTTCAGCTTGGCCAGGGCGTACCCGAGCATCGAGCAGAACACCAGGTTCGAGACGGTGACCAGCACCGCCACGATCACCGAGTTCATGAAGTACAGCGGCAGATCGAGCTTGTCGAGCAGCTCCCGGAAGTTGTCCAGGGTCCACTCGGTCGGGATCCAGACCGGCGGGCTGGCGGTCAGCTCGCTCTGCGTCTTGAACGCGGACAGGGCCATCCACAGGAACGGCGCCGACATGATCAGCAGACCGACGGAGAGCAGGACGTAGACGAGGACCCGCCGCACCGAACGGGGCCGCTTGCGGGCGGCGGGGTCCGGGGCGTTCCAGGACTTCTGCGACGGCGCCGTCGGGACGGCGCCCGGTGCTCGGGTGGCGCTCATTTCGTGTTGTCCTTCAGCAGTCGGAGCTGGAGCACCGTGATGCCCATGATCACCACGAAGAGGACGTACGCCATGGCGCTGGCATAGCCCATGTGGAAGAAGTTGAAGCCCTCGCGGTACATGTTCAGCGAGACGGTGAGCGTCGAGTCCGAGGGACCGCCCTGCGTCATCACGAAGGGCTCCTCGAAGACGTTGAGGTAGCCGATGGTGGTGATCACCGTGGCGTAGAGCAGGGTGGGCCGCAGCAGGGGCACGGTGATGGACCGGAACTCCTGCCAGAGGTTCGCCCCGTCCAGCCGCGCGGCCTCCCGCACCTCGGTGGGGATGGCCTGGAGGCCGGCGATGAAGAGGACCATGACCGTGCCGAGGTTCCGCCAGACCGCCATCGCGATCATGGAGGGCATGGCGAGCTTCTCGTTGCCGAGGAAGTCGGGGGCGGTGAGGCCCACCTCGGAGAAGAGGCCGGCGATCAGGCCGTCGCTCGGATCGAGCACGAACCGCCAGACGACGGCGACCGCGACGATCGTCGTGACGACCGGGGCGTAGAACCCGACCCGGAAGAAGGTCCGGGCCCGGTCGATGCCGTTGTTCAGCAGCACCGCCACGACCAGTCCGAGGAAGATCGTGAGCGGGACGCCGACGACCACGAAGTACGCGGTGTTCCACAGCGACTTCACGAACTTCTCGTCGCCGAACAGCTTCGTGTAGTTGTCGAAGCCGATGAAGTTCGCGTCCATCGGGTGGGTGACGTTGCGCAGGCCGAAGTCCGTGAAGCTCATCACCAGCGTGGCGATGATCGGGACGGCCATGAAGACGAGGAACAGAACGAGGAACGGGGTGGAGAACAGCCACCCGGCCAGGTTCTGCCGGCCCAGCGAGCCCTTCTTCCGCGTCTTTCCGGGCCCGGCGGCCGGGGACGCGGTCCCCGGCCCGGCCTGCACCTCGGCCGGCTGCGCGGCCCTTCCGGTCATGGTGCTCATGGCTCCTACTTCACGAGGCCTTCGATCTGGGACTGCGCGGTCTTCAGCGCGTCCTCGGCGGAGGCCTTGCCCTGGGTCACCTTGGCGATGGCCTGGTCGACCTTGTCGGTGATCTCGGTCCAGTTGGACAGCGACGGCGAGGACTTGGCGGTGTCCATCTGCTTCTTGAAGACCTGGAGGTCGGCGTCGTCGGCGAGGGCGCCGGAGGTCCAGGCGGAGGTGTTCGCCGGCAGGTCCTTGGTGCGCTCGTACCAGTCGGCCTGGCCCTTGGTGTCCGTCAGGTACTTGATGAACTCGGTGGCCGCGGCCTTGTGCTCACTGTCCTTGGAGACCACCAGGGAGGAGCCGCCCGCCATCGAGACGGAGGACCGGTCGGCGGGCACGTTGGCCACCGCCCACTTGCCCTTGATCTGCGGCTGGCCCTCGTTGAGCAGGGTGACGTGCCAGGGGCCGCCGAAGAACATCGGGACGCGGCCGTTGCCGAAGTCCTTCACGACGTCGTAGCCGGGCTGCACGGACTTGTTGGACAGGCCCTTGTCGAAGTACGAGCCGTACTCCTTGAGCGCCTTGACGGCGGCCGGGCTGTCGATGACGACGTCGCCCTTGTCGTCGACGATCTCGCCGCCGGCCGAGTACAGGAAGGAGTAGAAGTTCTGCACCGTGTCCAGGCCGCTGGGCTGGATGGACAGGCCCCACTTGGTACCGGCCTTCTTCTGGTACGCGGTGGCGAGGTCCTGCATCTCCTTCCAGTCGGTCGGAGCCTTGGTGATCCCGGCCTTCTCGGCCAGGTCGGTGCGGTAGTAGAGGACGCGGGTGTCGACGTACCACGGCACGCCGTACGCCTGGCCGTCGACCTCGCCCTGCTGCCAGCCGGCCGGGAAGAAGTCCTTCTTCCGGAAGGTCTTGGTGTCGACCGGCTCCAGCACGCCCAGCTCGGCGAACTCGCCCATGTAGCTCCCGCCCATCTGGGCCACGTCCGGCATGGTGCCGGCGGCGGCCGCGGAGACGAGCTTCTGGTGGGCGACGTCCCAGCCGACCGGGGTCACCTTGACGGTGATGTTCGGGTGGGCCTTCTCGTACTCCTTGGCCACATCCGTGAGCTTCTCGCCCTCGGCCCCCATGGCCCAGACGGTCAGCGTCTGCTTGCTGTCCGCGGCGACGTCGTCGCCCCCCGAGCCGCCGCAGGCGGTGAGACCGAGGGCGAGAACGACGGCGATGCCGACTCCGGTGGAGGCGTTTCTGGCGGTGCGGGACATGGAGGGCTCCTCCTTGAGCAATCCGGATGTATGCGCTGCCTGTAAGCGCATACATCACTCTGCGGCAGAGATTCGGAAATCCGCAAGAGGGTGCTGGGTCACACTCGTGCAACGTGCCGGTCACGTAATGGGTCAGCTTGAAACGGTACGGGGGGTGTGGGGGTGAAAGGGGGTGATGTGACCGATTACGCATGGTTGGCCCGGGGTTCGACGGGCGCCCGCGGATGACCGGCGGATGCCCCGGAACGTCAGGAGGATGCCCGCGAACGTCCTGGAAGGGGGCGGGATAGTGTCGTGATCATGACTTCGTTCGTGCATGACTTCCCCTTCGACCCGGCCTACGGGCACACGCTCGACGACCTGAGGGCCGTGCCCGCCCCGCCCGCCCCCGAGGACTTCGCGGCGTTCTGGCGGGCCCGCTACGAGGCCGCCCTCGCGGTGGACACGGCGCCGGAGCTCGGCCCGGTGGAGGAGGAGCGCGACGGGGTCCGGATCCACTCCGTGACGTACACCTCGGTCGGCGGCGTCCGGCTCGGCGGCTGGGTGGCGCTGCCCCTGGAGGCCGGGCCGGTGCGCCACGGCTTCGTCATCGGCCACGGGTACGGCGGCCGGCAGGACCCCGGCCCCGAGGTGCCGCTGCCGCTGCCCGGCTCGGCCGCGATCCTGCCGTGCGTCCGGGGCATGGTGACCCGGGGCACCGTCGAAGGCATCCCCGAGGTCTCCTCGGCCCACGTGCTGCACGGCATCGCCTCGCGCGACACCTACGTCATCGGCGACTGCGTGGCCGACCTCTGGTGCGCGGCCTCCGCGCTCCAGGAACTGGTGCCCGAACTCGCGGGCCCGGGGCGGCTGGGCTACCTCGGCGAGAGCTTCGGCGGCGGCCTCGGCGCACTGGCCCTGCCCTGGGACCCCCGGTTCGCCGCGGCCCAGCTGACCGTGCCCACCTTCGGCAACCACCCGCTGCGGCTCACGCTCCCCTGCGCGGGCAGCGGCGAGGCCGTGCGCGGGTACCACGCGGACCACCCCGAGGTCGTGGAGGTGCTCCGCTACTTCGACGCCGCCACCGCCGCCGGATTCGTGGAGCTGCCGACGCTGGTGGCCGCCGCGCTGTTCGACCCGTACGTGCCGCCGCCCGGCCAGTTCGCCGTGCACAACGCCCTCGCGGGCCCCGCGGAACTGCGGGTCCTGGAGGCCGGCCACTTCGAGCACGAGGGCCTGGCGGCCGAGGTGGCCGCGCTGGTGGCGGCCCGGCGGGAGTTCTTCGGCAAGCACCTGGGGTAGCTGCCGCACGGACGACGGGAGGCCGCGGCGCGGGTGCGCGGCGGCCTCCCGGGGCGTTTCCGGTCCGGGGGCCGGGGATACGGCTCCCGGACCGGCCGCTCCGGCGATTCCCGGTTCGGCGCGCGGGGCTCACCTGACCCGCGCGGCTCACCGGACCCGCGCGGGCCATCGCCCCTCAGCCGCAGCCGCAGCTCGCGCGGCGGACCGGGGAGACCGGGAGGGTGAGGGAGACGGGCTCGCGGCCGGTGTTGTTGAGCCGCTCGACCAGCAGCTCGACGGCCTGCTCGCCCAGCTGCCGGATCGGCTGGCGGACCGTGGTCAGCGGCGGCTGGACGATCCGGCTGAGCGGGATCCCGTCGAAGCCGGTCACCGCCATGTCCTGCGGCACCCGCACCCCGCGCCGGGCGAGCGCGCGCAGCGCGCCCACGGCCATCTGGTCGTTGGCGAAGAGCATTGCCTCGGGCGGCTCCCCGCCCCGGTCCAGCAGCGCCTCGGCGGCCGCGGCGCCCTCGGCCTGCTTCATCATCGGCGTGCGCAGCGCCGGGGCGTCCGGCACCGGCAGTCCGGCGTCCCGGCAGGCCTCGCGGAAGCCCCGGAAGCGGGCCTCCGAGTCCGGCGAGTCGGTCTCGCCCGCCACGAAGGCGAGCCGGCGCAGCCCGTGGTCCTCGATGAGATGGCGGGCCAGCTCGCGCTCGCCCTCCTCGTTGGCGACGACGATGTGGTCGAGGTGGTCTATCTCACGGGGGCCGGCGAGCATCACCACCGGCAGCCGGCGCGAGATCACCTCCAGGTCCTCGGTCGGCACGGTCTGGGCGAGGACGGCGAAACCGTCGACCCGTCCGGCGACCTTCGCGACCAGCGACTCCGGGCCGCCCTCCAGGGACGCGGCGATCAGCAGCGCGTACCCGTGGCGCCGGGCGGCCCGCTCCATGCCCCGGATGATCTGGTCGGAGTAGAGCATCACCGCGTCGTCGGCGTCGCTGTCGGCCTCCGCGTCGGCCTCGGCGTCCGGGTCCGCGTAGTCCGGGAAGCAGAGCCCGAGCACCCCGGTCGTCCGGCTCGCCAGCCCCCGGGCGTTGCCGCTCGGCACGTAACCGAGCTCCCGGGCGGCTTCCAGCACCCGCTCACGGGTCTGCGCGCGCACCGAATCGGGGGTCCGGTAGACCCGGGACACCGTGGCAATGGAGACGCCCGACCGCTCCGCGACGTCGTACACCGTAGGGGCGCTCACTCGACCGACCGTCCGCTTCTTC
Source organism: Streptomyces sp. NPDC057682 (assembly GCF_042799575.1). Taxonomy (NCBI): domain Bacteria; kingdom Bacillati; phylum Actinomycetota; class Actinomycetes; order Kitasatosporales; family Streptomycetaceae; genus Streptomyces; species Streptomyces sp. NPDC057682. Next base: position 47,603 of record NZ_JBHVIN010000004.1, read on the forward strand.
TTCCGTACCGGGACGTGCCGCGACGGAGGACCGCGCACACGTTTTGAAAGCGCATTCACCCTAGATCGCGGGACATGTCAAGGGCAAGGGTGACCCGTATCGCGCCGAATCGCCCCGCTGAAGTCGACAGGCAACCTTGCAAGATTTCCTGCGTATCTCGTACGGTGACGGCATGGCCCGACCCTCCGGTACCGCCCCCGCCGACCCGACCCCCGAGGAGGTGGCGGACCAGCTCGCCTCCGTGGTCGGCCGGCTGCTGCGCCGGCTGCGCTCGACCTCGTCCGAGGGCCTGCTCACACCGACGCAGCGCTCCGCGCTGGCCCGGCTCCACGACATGGGGCCGACCACCACGGCCGGTCTGGCCCGCGCCGAGTTCGTCCGCCCGCAGTCCATGCGGCTGACCCTGGGCGCGCTGGAGGAGGAGGGACTCGTCGCGCGCTCGCCCGATCCGGCCGACGGCCGCAAGTCCGTCATCTCGCTCACGGACACCGGCCGCGCGGCCCTGGCCCGGGTCCGGGCCGCCAAGCGCGACTGGCTGGCCGACGCGGTCGCCGCCGAACTCGACGGGGCGGAGCGCCGCACGGTCGCCGAGGCCGTGGCTCTCGTCGAGCGGCTGATCGGTTCCTGACCGGCCGGCCGCGCACCGCACCGCCACCCCCGTACCGCCCCGCACCACCCCCGTACCGCCCCTCAGGCGCCACCCCGCAAGGAGCCCCCGTATGACCGCCACCACGCTCGATCCGGCCACCGCGCTGATCGTCGTCGACCTCCAGAAGGGCATCGTGGGACTGCCCACCGCCCACCCCGCCGCAGAGGTCGTCGCCCGTGCCGCGACGCTCGCGGACGCCTTCCGGGCCAAGGGCCTCCCGGTCGTCCTGGTCCGGGTCACCGGGGGTGCCCCCGGCCGCACGGAGGGGCCCGCCCGCTCCGGCGGGGCCCCGGCCGCCGACTGGGCCGAGATCGTCCCCGAGCTGGGCCCGCGCGAGGGCGACCTCGTCGTCACCAAGCAGCAGTGGGGCGCCTTCTACGGCACCGACCTCGACCTCCTGCTGCGCCGCCGGGGCATCACCCAGGTCGTCCTGGCGGGCATCGCCACCAGCATCGGCGTGGAGTCCACCGCCCGTGCGGCGCACGAGCACGGCTACCACGTCACCCTCGCCACCGACGCCATGACCGACATGAGCGCCGAGGCCCACGACAACAGCCTCGCCCGGATCTTCCCGCGCCTGGGCGAGTCCGACACCACGGACGCGATCGTCAAACTGCTCGGCTGAGCCCGGACCGTGCGGCGTCCCACCCCTCGGGGAGAGCCGCCGCACGGCCGTAGGGAGTCACGACGAGGCGTCGCGGCGCCGGATCCTGTTGCCCAGCCAGACCAGCGGGTCGTACTTCCGGTCCACGGCCCGTTCCTTGAGCGGGATCAGCGCGTTGTCGGTGATCCTGATGTGCTCGGGGCAGACCTCCGTACAGCACTTCGTGATGTTGCAGAGCCCGAGCCCGTGCTCGTCCTGGGCGGTGGCCTTCCGGTCGAGACCGGCCTCGGCCGCCGCGTCCAGCGGATGCATGTCCAGCTCGGCCACCCGCATCAGGAAGCGCGGACCGGCGAACGCGGTCTTGTTCTCCTCGTGGTCCCGCACCACGTGACAGGTGTCCTGGCACAGGAAGCACTCGATGCACTTGCGGAACTCCTGCGAGCGGTCCACATCGACCTGCCGCATCCGGTACTCACCGGGTGCCACGCCCTCCGGCGGCACGAAGGCGGGCACCTCCCGCGCCTTGGCGTAGTTGAACGACACGTCCGTCACCAGATCGCGCACCACGGGGAAGGCCCGCAGCGGGGTGACCGTGATCGTCTCGTCGCGGTCGAAGACCGACATCCGGGTCATGCACATCAGCCGGGGCCGGCCGTTGATCTCGGCGCTGCACGAACCGCACTTGCCCGCCTTGCAGTTCCACCGCACCGCCAGGTCGCCGGCCTGGGTGGACTGGATGCGGTGGATGAGGTCGAGGACCACCTCGCCGTCGTTGACCTCGACGTCGAAGTCCTCCAGCGCGCCGCCCCCGGCGTCCCCGCGCCACACCCTGAACCGTGCCTGGTAGCCGCTCATTCGGGAAGCTCCTCATCGGCGAGGTACTTGACCAGCTCCTCCTTCTCGAAGAGGGAGAGCAGGTCCGGACGGACGGGCTCGGCCGCCACGCGCTCCAGCGCGATCCGGGCGCCCGCGGCCTCCGGATCCGCCGGCGGCCGGCAGAGCAGGGTGACCGCGCGCCAGGAGCGCTCCATGTCCGGGCAGTCCTCCCGGGTGTGGCCGCCCCGGCTCTCGGTGCGCTCCAGCGCGGCCCGCGCCACGCACTCGCTGACCAGCAGCATGTTCCGCAGGTCCAGCGCGAGGTGCCAGCCGGGGTTGAACTGCCGGTGGCCCTCGACACCGGCGCGCGCGGCCCGTTCGCGCAGCCCGGCCAGTTTCTCCAGGGCCTCGGCCATCTCCGGGGCCCGCCGGATGATGCCGACCAGGTCGTTCATCGTCTGCTGGAGCTCCTGGTGCAGGGTGTACGGGTTCTCGACGGGGCCGCCGTCCGCGCGCTCCTCCGCCCCGAAGGGGCGCAGCGCCTCCGCGGCGGCCGCGTCGACCTGCGCCGCGTCCACGGGCGGCCGGTCACCGGTGCCCGCGGCGTACGCAGCGGCGTGCAGACCGGCCCGCCGGCCGAAGACCAGCAGGTCGGAGAGGGAGTTGCCGCCGAGCCGGTTGGAGCCGTGCATTCCGCCCGCGACCTCGCCGGCCGCGTACAGTCCGGGCACCCCGAGCGCGGCGGCGCTGTCCGAGTCGACGGCGACGCCGCCCATCACGTAGTGGCAGGTCGGACCGACCTCCATCGCCTCGGCGGTGATGTCGACGTCCGCCAGCTCCTTGAACTGGTGGTACATCGACGGCAGCCGGCGCCTGATCCGCTCGGCCGGCATCCGGGTCGACACATCGAGGAAGACCCCGCCGTGCGGGGAGCCCCGGCCCGCCTTCACCTCGGCGTTGATGGCGCGGGCGACCTCGTCGCGCGGCAGCAGCTCGGGCGGGCGGCGGTTGTGGTCCGGGTCCTCGTACCAGCGGTCGCCCTCCTCCTCGGACTGCGCGTACTTCTCCTTGAAGACGTCCGGGACGTAGTCGAACATGAACCGCTCGCCCTCGGAGTTGCGCAGCACCCCGCCGTCGCCGCGCACCGACTCGGTGACGAGGATGCCCTTGACCGAGGGCGGCCAGACCATGCCGGTGGGGTGGAACTGCACGAACTCCATGTTCATCAGGGGCGCGCCCGCGAGCAGGGCCAGGGCGTGGCCGTCGCCGGTGTACTCCCAGGAGTTCGACGTCACCTTGAAGGACTTGCCGATGCCGCCGGTGGCCAGGACGACGGCCGGGGCCTCCAGCACGAAGAAACGGCCGCTCTCGCGCTCGTAGCAGAAGGTGCCCGCCACCCGCTCGCCGTCCTTGAGGACGCGGGTGACCGTGCACTCCTGGAAGATCTTGAGCCGGGCCTCGTAGTCGCCGAACTCGCGCTCGTCCTCCTGCTGGAGGGCGACGATCCGCTGCTGGAGGGTGCGGATCAGCTCCAGGCCGGTGCGGTCACCGACGTGGGCGAGCCGGGGGTACTCGTGGCCGCCGAAGTTGCGCTGCGAGATCTTCCCCTCGGGGGTGCGGTCGAAGAGCGCCCCCCAGGTCTCCAGCTCCCAGACCCGGTCGGGGGCCTCCTTGGCGTGCAGCTCGGCCATCCGCCACTGGTTGAGGAACTTGCCGCCGCGCAGGGTGTCGCGGAAGTGCACCTGCCAGTTGTCGCCGGAGTTCACATTGCCCATGGAGGCGGCGATCCCGCCCTCCGCCATGACCGTGTGCGCCTTGCCGAAGAGCGATTTGCAGATGACGGCGGTACGGGCGCCGCGCTCGCGCGCCTCGATCGCGGCACGCAGTCCGGCGCCCCCGGCACCGACCACGACGACGTCCCACTGCTGTCGTTCGAGCTCAGTCATTCAGAAAAACCTCGGATCGTCGAAGGCGCCGGAGGAGACGAGATACACGTAGAAGTCGGCGAGTGCCACGCTGACCAGGGACGCCCAGGCGAGCGGCGCGTGCCGGCCGTTGAGCCGCCCGGCCCAGCCCCAGAGCCGGTAGCGCACGGGATGCTTCGAGAAGTGCCGCAGCCGGCCGCCGACGATGTGCCGGCAGGAGTGGCAGGACAGGGTGTACGCCCAGATCAGCACCGTGTTGACCAGGAAGAACACCGAACCGAGGCCCATGTGGCCCCAGCTGTAGTCCGGGTCGCGGAAGGTGAGCACGGTGTCGTAGGTGAGGATCCCGGCGACCGGCAGCGCGGCGTAGAAGAAGTACCGGTGGATGTTCTGGAGGATCAGCGGGAAGCGGGTCTCGCCGCTGTACGAGGCGTGCGGCTCGGCGACCGCGCAGGCCGGGGGCGAGGCCCAGAAGCCCCGGTAGTAGGCCTTGCGGTAGTAGTAGCAGGTCAGCCGGAAGCCGAGCGGGAAGACCAGGATCAGCAGGGCGGGGGACAGGACCCACCAGCTGCCGAAGAGCGCCCAGTTGGGGCCGTCGCGCATGGGCACGCAGCTGTCGGCCAGACAGGGCGAGTAGAACGGCGAGACATAGGGCGCGGTGTAGTAGTGCGCGTCCGAGAAGGCCCGCCAGGTCGAGTAGACGATGAAGGCGAGCAGCCCGCCCGCGGTGGCGGCGGGCTGGAGCCACCAGCGGTCGGTGCGCAGATGCCGGGCGGCGATGGCGGCCCGCCCGGGGTGACGCACCCCGGTGGCGCGGCCCGTGCCCGTTCCCGGTTCGGTTCCTGGTTCTGTACCGGTGGCCAAAGGAACTCTCCTGGATTCGGTTGATGCGCCTTACGGTGCGTGCCGGCCGGGGACCCCCAGGCCTTCGTCGTCCGCGTCCGTCCAGAGGCTGGAGTCGTAGGGCGCCTCGGCGATCGTGATGACGTCGTCGCGGGCGAGCGGGTCCGTGGCCCGGTCCGTCTCGCGCAGCCGGGCGATGCTCCGCTCCAGCCGTGCGACGGTGCGGACCAGATCGTCGAGACAGTGCTGAACATCCGTCAACTCATCGTGCAGTGACATGACTTGCTCTCACTTCCGCCGGCGCGGGTGGTCATGTTCATGCGCCTGCGAGTGTCGCGCGTCACATCCCGGTTGGGAAGAGAGCGGGCCGCACGGGCTTGCGCGAGGAGGGGATACGGCTCCGTGGCGCGTCGCTTTCCGGCCGCCGCCCGCACTCCGCCGCCCGGGTGAGCTTCGCGCGGTTCGCGCCGTGTCCCCGTGCACTCCCGCGCGCGGGCGCCTTCAGTGGACGGACGGAATCGGTGTGATCAACTGCAAATCCACCCATACGCGTCATCCGGCACATCTGCGCAGGCAGAGGGGCCGGGCCGTCCCCGGAGGTAGTCAGTCATGTCCCACGTCGGCGTCCCGCGCGGGACATCCCGAAAGCGGCGCTCGCTCGCCCTGCTCACCACGGGGGTGCTCACCCTCCCCGTCCTGGCCGGCTGCAGCGCGGACCACGACGACACCGCGGCCGCCACCGTCGTCCCCCAGGACATCGCGCCCGCCGCCCGCGCCCGTGTCGCCGACGGGGGCACGGTCACCTGGGCGGTCGACGCGCTGCCCGCCACCCTCAACGCCTTCCAGGCCGACGCCGACGCCGCCACCACCCGGATCACCGGCGCCGTGCTGCCCACCCTCTTCCCGCTCGACGCCCGAGGCCGCCCGCAGCTCAACCCGGACTACCTGGAATCCGCGAAGGTGGTCTCCACCGAGCCCCGGCAGGTCGTGCTCTACCGGCTCAACCAGCAGGCCGTCTGGAGCGACGGCCGGGAGATCGGCGCCCCCGACTTCGTCGCCCAGTGGCGCGCGCTGAGCGGCAAGGACTCCGCGTTCTGGACCGCCCGCAACGCCGGGTACGACCGCATCGAGAAGATCGAGCGCGGCGCCGACGACCTGGAGGTCAAGGTCACCTTCGCCAAGCCCTACGCGGACTGGCGCTCCCTGTTCTCCCCGCTCTACCCGAAGCAGGTCACCGGCTCCCCGGACGCCTTCAACGACGGGGCGCGGACCACCCTCAAGGCCACCGCCGGCCCCTTCCGGCTGCGCACGGTCGACAAGAAGGCGGGCTCCGTCACCCTGGTTTGCAACCCGCGCTGGTGGGGCTCCCGGGCCAAGCTGGACGAGTTGGTCTTCACGGCGGTCGCGCCGAAGGACCGGGCCGAGGCGCTGACCGAGGGCGCCGTCGACATCGCCGACGTCGACCCGGCCGTCGCCCGTCGCATCACCGAGGCCGCCCGGGGCACCACCGCGGGCGCGCCCCCCGCCGCGGGCCCCGGCGCCGAACTGACCCCGGCCGCCGCCCTGCGGTCCTGGGCGCTCGCGCACGGCTCCGACGAGGACGCGGCCGAGGAGGCGCGGGCGGACCGGGCCGAGAAGGCCGAGGCCGCCGAGGCGTACGCCGCCGAGCAGAAGGACCTGCGGGCCTATGTGGTCCGCAAGTCCCTGGAGCCCGCCTACACCCAGCTCGCGCTGAACGGCGAGTCCGGACCGCTCGCCGACGACCGGGTCCGGCGCGCCGTCGCCCGCGCCCTGGACCGCCGGCAGCTCGTCGATCTGGTGCTGGGGCCGCTCGGCCTGCCCGCCCAGCCGCTCGGCAGTCATCTGGCCCTCGCCGGGCAGCCCGCGTACACGGACGGCAGCGGCGCGCTCGGCGGCCAGGACACCGAGAAGGCCCAGGCGCTGCTGGCCGCCGCCGGCTGGACCCGCGAGGGCGCGGCGAAGACCGACGGCACGAAGGCCGGCAGCGAGAGCGACCACCAGAAGGAGAAGGACAAGGAGAAGGAGCAGGACAAGGACAAGGGCACGGAGCAGGAGAAGGGCAAGGAGGACGACGGCAGGAACCGCGACACGGCGGGGCGCGAACCGTCGAAGGACGACGGCCTCTACATCGTCGGCGACGACGGCAAGCCCGGCGAGCCCCGCGACCCCGCCCGGCACGTGATCGCGCCCGCCCCCGCCGCCGCCCTCCAGGGCGAGGCCCTGCTCCGCCAGGCCGGCCGGCTCGGCGGGACCGGCACGTCCGAGGACGCCCCCCTCCGGATCACCGCCCAGGACCGGCAGCCCGGCGGCGCTGCCGGTGCCTACGCCCCCGTCGGGACCGCGGCCCCGTCCCCGGCCGCCGACGCGGCGCGCGGACCGCTCGGCAAGAACGGCAAACCGCTGACCCTCCGCTTCGTCCTGCCGTCCGGACCCGGCTCGGAGACCCTGCGCACCGTCGGGGACCGGATCGCCTCGATGCTCGACACCATCGGCATCCGTACCGTGATCACCAAGGTCTCCGACGACAGCTACTTCAAGGACCACGTCGCCTCCGGCGACTACGACCTGGCGCTGTACTCCTGGCCGGGCACCGCCTACCCGGCCACCGACGACCGCCCCGTCTTCGCGAAGCCGGTGCCCGCCAGTGACGGATCCCTGCTCGTCGAGCAGAACTACACCCGGGTGGGCACCGACCACATCGACCAGCTCTTCGACGAGGCCGTCTCGACCCTCGACGAGGACGCCGCCCAACGGCTGATGAAGCAGGCCGACGCCCGGATCTGGGCCGCCGCGGGCTCCATCCCCCTCTATCAGCGCCCGCAGCTGGTCGCGACCGGCCGGACACTGGTCAACGCCGGCGCCTTCGGCCTCGGGACCCCGCACTACCAGGACATCGGATTCAAGGCCCCGCAGTCGGCCGGAGCCCCCGCACATCCGATGAATTAGCAGGTCAACGCTTGATCGAAAGCTCAGAAGCAGCTCAAGTCCCTTGCCCGCCGGCCTGCCGGCGGGCAAGGCTGTGCCCACCCGTCGACCCGGGTGACCACTCCGCCGCCTGCCAGGACCCGGGGCCCCAACCCCGAGGACCGCGCCGCGGAGCCCCGCTCCGTCCCCCACCCCCCACGACGGAGCCGTGACTTCGGAGCCCCACCTCCGGAGTCGCCGGGCCGGACACCGTTCCGGGCCGCGCGGATCAGGCGCCCCATGGCCGGTAACGCTTGCCCGGGAAGCCGCAGGGGCGGCAGCCCCGTACCATGGGAGGAGCCGTGGCGCGTCCGCCCGGCGGGCGTACGAGGACTCAAGACCGACTAAGACGCCTGAATCCCCGATCCGAGAGAAGCGCAAGCCACCCATGCCCACGCGCCACGACATCCGTAACGTAGCCATCGTCGCCCACGTCGACCACGGCAAGACCACCCTGGTCGACGCCATGCTCAAGCAGGCCGGCTCCTTCGCCGCGCACGCTGCCGAGTCCCTCGACGACCGCATGATGGACTCGAACGACCTGGAGCGTGAGAAGGGCATCACGATCCTGGCCAAGAACACGGCCGTGAAGTACCACCCCAAGGATGGCGGCGACGTCATCACGATCAACATCATCGACACCCCCGGCCACGCCGACTTCGGTGGTGAGGTCGAGCGCGGTCTGTCGATGGTGGACGCGGTCGTGCTGCTGGTGGACGCCTCCGAGGGCCCGCTCCCGCAGACCCGCTTCGTGCTGCGCAAGGCGCTGACCGCCAAGCTGCCGGTCATCCTCTGCATCAACAAGACGGACCGGCCGGACTCCCGGATCGCCGAGGTCATCGACGAGACGTACGACCTCTTCCTGGACCTGGACGCCGACGAGGACCAGATCGAGTTCCCGATCGTCTACGCCTGCGCCCGTGACGGTGTCGCCTCGCTGACCAAGCCGGAGGACGGCACGGTCCCGCAGGACAGCACCAACCTGGAGCCGTTCTTCAACACCATCCTCTCCACCGTCCCGGCCCCCGAGTACGACGAGGAGGCCCCGCTCCAGGCGCACGTCACCAACCTGGACGCCGACAACTTCCTCGGCCGTATCGCACTCTGCCGCGTCGAGCAGGGCGAGCTGCGCAAGGGCCAGACGGTCACCTGGATCAAGCGCGACGGCACGCAGTCCAACGTCCGCATCACCGAGCTGCTGATGACCGAGGCGCTCACCCGCAAGCCGGCCGAGAAGGCGGGTCCGGGCGACATCTGCGCCATCGCCGGTATCCCGGACATCATGATCGGCGAGACCCTGGCCGACACCGAGAACCCGATCGCGCTGCCGCTGATCACGGTCGACGAGCCCGCCATCTCGATGACCATCGGTGCCAACACCTCGCCGCTGGTCGGCAAGGGCGGCAAGGGCCACAAGGTCACCGCCCGCCAGATCAAGGACCGCCTGGACCGCGAGCTGATCGGTAACGTCTCGCTGCGCGTGCTGGACACCGAGCGCCCCGACGCCTGGGAGGTCCAGGGCCGCGGCGAGCTGGCGCTCGCCATCCTGGTCGAGCAGATGCGCCGCGAGGGCTTCGAGCTGACCGTCGGCAAGCCGGAGGTCGTCACCAAGCAGATCGACGGCAAGACCCACGAGCCGATCGAGCGCATGACGATCGACTCCCCGGAGGAGCACCTCGGCGCCATCACCCAGCTGATGGCGACCCGCAAGGGCCGCATGGAGACCATGACGAACCACGGTTCGGGCTGGGTCCGCATGGAGTGGATCGTTCCTTCCCGCGGCCTCATCGGCTTCCGTACGGAGTTCCTGACCCAGACCCGCGGCACCGGCATCGCCCACTCCATCTTCGAGGGCCACGAGCCGTGGTTCGGTGAGCTGCGCACCCGTCACAACGGTTCACTGGTCGCCGACCGCGCGGGCACGGTCACGCCGTTCGCCATGGTCAACCTCCAGGAGCGCGGCGTCATCTTCACCGAGGCCGGCACCGAGGTCTACGAAGGCATGATCATCGGTGAGAACTCGCGCGCCGACGACATGGACGTGAACATCACCAAGGAGAAGAAGCTCACCAACATGCGCGCGGCCTCCGCGGACACCACGGAGAACGTGGTCCCGGCCCGCAAGCTGTCGCTGGAGCAGTCCCTGGAGTTCTGCCGCGACGACGAGTGCATCGAGGTGACCCCGGAGACCGTGCGTATCCGCAAGGTCGTCCTGGACCAGAAGGACCGCGGTCGCGCCGCCTCGCGCGCCAAGCACAACTGACCCGCCACGGACAGGCCGTTTCCGGCCGACGATCCGTCAGCGCCAGGCATTGCCGAAGCCCAGGGCCCTCACAGACACTGTGGGGGCCCTGGGCCTTGGTCAAGCGGTTTTGAAGGCCACTGTCCACGATCTGAGACAAATCCGTCCGATTATCGGAGGTAGCTCTCCGAAACGTGTGTTAACAGTCCGTTTCGGGGGTGTCTGTCTGGGATCAGTTTGTCCGGATTTTGATCCTCGTGGCTGGTGGATGTTGTCAAACCGAGACCCTTTAAGTGTGGTTTACGGCCCAGTCGTACTTAATAGTTGGCTCCATTGAGCTCGGGTCAATGGGTCACGCACTGTGGGGAGTGCCGACTCACGAGCACACTAAGGGCACTGAAACGATCACCGTCAGGGGTGTCGGTGATTCGACCCAGTGCCCTTCTTGTAGTCAAAAGTGGACTCATGAGGAGGAAACCCATGCGTGGTGCCAAGAGCGCCAAGTGGGTCGCGGGAGCGGCCATCATCGCCCTGGCTGCGACTGCCTGTGGCGGCGGCGACGACGACGCCGACAAGGGCAAGGGCAGCGCCAAGGGCGCTGTCAACGCCGACGGCATCTTCTCCGTCGAGGTCGGTGAGCCGCAGAACCCGCTGCAGCCGGCCAACACGATGGAGTCGAACGGCAGCATCGTCACCGACGCGATCTTCTCGCAGCTGGTCGACTACGACCCGTCCGGCAAGCTTGAGATGATCAACGCCGAGTCCGTGGACACCAAGGACTCCAAGCTCTGGACGGTCAAGCTCAAGAAGGACTGGAAGTTCCACGACGGCACCCCCGTCACCGCCGAGTCCTACATCAAGGCGTGGAACTGGGCCGCCAACAGCAAGAACAACCAGACCAACGCGTCCTGGTTCGGCGACATCAAGGGCTTCAGCGACGTCCACCCCGACGACGCCAAGGCCAAGCCGAAGTCGGACGCCATGTCCGGTCTGAAGAAGGTGGACGACTACACGTTCACCATCGAGCTGAACGCCCCGCTGCCGTACTTCGCGTACAAGCTCGGCTACACGGTCTTCTCGCCGCTGCCCGAGTCCTTCTACGCGGACCCGAAGGCCGCCGGTGAGAAGCCGGTCGGCAACGGCGCGTACAAGTTCGTCAGCTGGGACCACAAGAAGCAGATCAAGGTCGTCCGCAACGACGACTACAAGGGTCTCGACAAGGCGAAGAACGGTGGTGTGATCTTCAAGAACTACACCACCCTGGAGACCGCCTACGAGGACCTGAAGTCCGGCAACGTCGACGTGCTGCGCCAGATCGGCCCGAAGGACCTCCCGGTCTACCGGTCCGACCTCGGTGACCGCGCCGTGGACAAGCCGTACTCCGCGATCCAGACGATCGCCGTGGCGTTCTACACGGACCAGTTCAAGAAGATCGACCCCAAGGTCATCCAGGGTCTGTCGATGGGCATCGACCGCGCCACGATCACCAAGACGGTGCTCCAGGGCACCCGTGAGCCCGCCACCGGCTGGGTCGCGCAGGGCGTCCTCGGCTTCCAGAAGGACGCCACGGGCGACGTCACCAAGTACGACCCGGCGAAGGCCAAGCAGCTCATCAAGGACGGCGGCGGCGTCCCGGGCAACAAGATCTCGATCCAGTTCAACGCCGACGGCGGCCACAAGGAATGGGTCGAGGCGGTCTGCAACAGCATCACGCAGTCGACCGGCGTCGCGTGCGTGGGCGACTCGAAGGCCGACTTCCAGGCCGACACCAACGCCCGTGACGCCAAGCAGGTCAAGTCCCTGTACCGCTCCGGCTGGGTGCTCGACTACCCGGTGAACGCGAACTTCATCTCGGACCTGTTCCGTACCGGTGCCGCCGGTAACCAGGGTGACTTCTCGAACAAGGCCCTGGACGCGGAGATCAAGAAGGCCGACTCCGCCGCCTCCCTCGACGAGTCCGTCGCGGCCTACCAGAAGATCGAGAAGGAGCTGGTGAACTACATGCCCTCCATCCCGCTCTGGTACTACAAGGTCAACGCCGGCTACTCGGAGAAGGTCCAGAACGTGGACTACGCGCAGGACGGCGACCCGATCCTCACCCAGATCGAAGTCAAGAAGTAACCACACCTACGTAGTCCGCGCGCTGACGCGCGGCCGCCGCTGACGAGCGGTCCGCGTCTGCCCGCACGGCAGTGGCCGGGGGGCCCTTCCACGTGTCCGACGACCCCACAGGGGGAGCCGGAGCGGGGGAGGGCCCGTCGGCTGCCGCCTGCCTATTACATGGAGGCATGATGGGGCGCTATGTCGCACGACGACTGCTCCAGATGATCCCGGTCTTCCTCGGGACAACGCTGCTGATCTTCCTGATGGTCTACACGCTGCCCGGCGACCCCGTGCGCGGGCTCTTCGGGGACAAGGGAGTCGACCCGGCGACTCTGGCGAGACTCCGCCACGAGAAGGGTCTGGATCTTCCGATCCTGCAGCAGTACTGGAATTACATGACAGGCATCGTCCTGCATTTCGATTTCGGTGAGCAGATAGCCAGTGGGCGTCCCGTCACGGATGTGCTCGGCGACGCGTTCCCCGTCACCCTCCGGCTGGCCGGAATGGCGTTCGTCATCGAGATCGTCATCGGCATCGCGCTCGGTGTCGTCGCCGGTCTGCGCGCCGGCCGGCTGACCGACAACGTGATCCTCGTCTTCACGCTGCTGATCATCTCGATCCCGGTCTTCGTCCTCGGCTTCATCGTCAAGACGGTGTTCGCCTTCCAGCTCGGCTGGATCGACCCGAACGTCTCGGGCGACGCCAAGTGGGGCGAACTCCTGGCGCCCGCCATCGTGCTGGGCTCCCTCTCGCTCGCCTACATCGCGCGGCTCACCCGTACGACGATGGCCGAGAACCTGCGCTCCGACTACATGCGCACCGCCATCGCCAAGGGCCTGCCCAAGCGCCGGATCGTCGGTGTGCACCTGATGCGCAACTCGCTGATCCCCGTCATCACCTTCCTCGGCACGGACCTGGGCGCCCTCATGGGCGGCGCGGTCGTCACCGAGGGCCTCTTCAACGTCAAGGGCGTCGGCGGCACGATCTACGAGTCCATCGTCAAGCGCGAGGGCACGACGCTCGTCGGCCTCGTGACCATCCTGGTGCTCGTGTATCTCCTCATGAGCCTCATAGTCGACCTGCTGTACGCGGTCCTGGACCCGAGGATCCGTTATGCCTGACGTGACCAAGACCGCTCCCGCGCCCGAGGACGCCACGCCCGTGGTGGACCCGTCCGCGCCCGTGAAGGCCGAGAAGGCCCGCAGCCTGTGGGGCGACGCCTGGCGGGACCTGCGCTCCAACTGGTACTTCATCATCTCCTCGGTGCTGATCGTCATCCTCGTCGTGATGGCGATCTTCCCGGGCCTGTTCACCAGCGCCTCGCCGACCTCCGCCGACCTGGTGCACCACTACCTGGGCAAGCCGGAGCTGGGCAAGATCGGCTCCGAGGGCTGGCTGGGCTACGACGGCCAGGGCCACAGCGTCTACGCACGCGTCATCTACGGCACCCGCGCCTCGGTCACCGTCGGCATCTGCGTGACGATCCTCGTGACGCTCTTCGGCGGACTGATCGGCATGCTCGCCGGTTACTTCGGCGGCTGGGTCGACGCGCTGCTCGCCGGCTTCTTCACCAACGTCTTCCTCGGCATCCCCTTCCTGCTGGGTGCCATGGTCGTCCTCCAGTCCTTCACCGACCGGACGATCTGGGTGGTCATCTTCGCCCTGGCCTTCCTCGGCTGGACGCAGATCGCGCGTGTCATGCGTGGCGCGGTGATCGTGATCAAGCAGTCGGACTACGTGCAGGCCGCCAGGGCGCTCGGCGCGGGCACCGGCCGGATCCTCTTCCGGCACATCCTGCCCAACGCCATGGCCCCCGTGATCGTCGTCGCCACCATCTCCCTCGGCGTCTACATCTCGGCCGAGGCGACCCTGTCCTACCTGGGTCTGGGTCTGGCCGCGCCGACCGTCTCCTGGGGCATGGACATCTCGGGTGGCGCGGCTCAGATCCGCGTCGCGCAGCACATCCTGCTGTACCCGTCGATCATGCTCTCCATCACCGTTCTGGCGTTCATCATGCTCGGCGAAGCCGTCCGCAACGCCCTCGACCCCAAGTCGCGATAAGGAGGGCGAACGTGACCACCATCGACAAGACGGCCTCAGTCCCGTCCCCGCGCTCGGGTGACGACTACGTCGGCCCGCTGCTCGAAGTCCGTGATCTGCACGTGGAGTTCCACACCCGCGACGGTGTGGCCAAGGCGGTCAACGGAGTCAACTACAGCGTGAACGCCGGTGAGACCCTCGCCGTTCTCGGTGAGTCCGGCTCCGGCAAGTCCGTGACGGCGCAGGCCATCATGGGCATCCTCGACATGCCGCCCGGCAAGATCCCGCAGGGCGAGATCATGTTCCGCGGCCAGGACATGCTCAAGATGTCCTACGAAGAGCGCCGCCGGATCCGCGGCCAGAAGATCGCGATGATCTTCCAGGACGCGCTGTCCTCGCTGAACCCGGTCCTCACCGTCGGCTACCAGCTCGGCGAGATGTTCCGGGTCCACCAGGGCCTGTCCAAGAAGGAAGCCCGCGCCAAGGCCATCGAGCTGATGGACCAGGTGAAGATCCCGGCCGCCGCGGCCCGGGTCTCGGACTACCCGCACCAGTTCTCCGGCGGTATGCGCCAGCGCATCATGATCGCCATGGCGCTGGCCCTGGAGCCGGACCTGATCATCGCGGACGAGCCGACCACCGCGCTCGACGTGACCGTCCAGGCCCAGGTCATGGACCTGCTCGCGGAGCTCCAGCGCGAGTACAACATGGGCCTGATCCTCATCACCCACGACCTGGGTGTCGTCGCGGACGTCGCCGACAAGATCGCGGTGATGTACGCCGGCCGGATCGTCGAGACCGCTCCGGTGCACGAGATCTACAAGCGCCCCGCGCACCCGTACACCAAGGGTCTGCTGGCGTCGATCCCGCGCCTGGACCAGAAGGGCCAGGAGCTCTTCGCGATCAAGGGTCTGCCGCCCAACCTGCTCAACGTGCCCTCGGGCTGCGCGTTCAACCCGCGCTGCACGGCCGCGCAGGACATCTGCCGTACGGACATCCCGGCGCTCAGCCCGGTGACCGAGAAGGACGGCACCGAGCTGGCCGGCCGCGGCAGCGCCTGCCACTTCTGGAAGGAGACGATCCATGGCTGACATCAAGAAGGACTCCGTGGACGCCACCCCCAACGTCACCGAAGTGGAGACCGTCGACGCGGCCACCGAGGCGGAGGCCGTCGCGGCCATCGACGCGCCCGTCGCGCAGGGCGAGCCGATCCTCCAGGTCCGCAACCTGGTGAAGCACTTCCCGCTGACCCAGGGCATCCTGTTCAAGAAGCAGGTCGGCGCGGTCAAGGCCGTGGACGGCATCTCGTTCGACCTGTACGCGGGCGAGACCCTCGGCATCGTCGGCGAGTCCGGCTGCGGCAAGTCCACCGTCGCCAAGCTGCTGATGACGCTGGAGCGGGCCACCGCCGGCGAGGTCTTCTTCAAGGGCCAGGACATCACCAAGCTGTCCGGCCGCGCGCTGAAGGCCGTGCGCCGCAACATCCAGATGGTGTTCCAGGACCCGTACACCTCGCTGAACCCGCGCATGACGGTCGGCGACATCATCGGGGAGACCTTCGAGATCCACCCCGAGGTGGCTCCCAAGGGCGACCGGCGCCGCCGGGTCCAGGAGCTCCTGGACGTCGTGGGCCTCAACCCGGAGTACATCAACCGCTATCCGCACCAGTTCTCCGGCGGCCAGCGCCAGCGCATCGGCATCGCCCGCGGCCTCGCGCTCAACCCGGAGATCATCATCTGCGACGAGCCGGTCTCCGCGCTCGACGTGTCGGTGCAGGCGCAGGTCATCAACCTGATGGAGAAGCTCCAGGACGAGTTCAAGCTCTCCTACCTCTTCATCGCGCACGACCTGTCCATCGTCCGGCACATCTCGGACCGGGTCGGGGTCATGTACCTCGGCAAGATGGCCGAGATCGGTACGGACACGGAGATCTACGACCACCCGACGCACCCCTACACCCAGGCGCTGCTGTCGGCGGTCCCGGTCCCCGACCCGGACGCCCGCGAGGGCCGCGAGCGCATCATCCTCACCGGCGACGTCCCGTCCCCGGCCAACCCGCCGTCGGGCTGCCGCTTCCGCACCCGCTGCTGGAAGGCCCAGGACAAGTGCGCCACGGAGATGCCGCTGCTGGCGATCCCGGAGCGCTTCAAGTCCGAGGACACCCCGGCCGCCCACGAGTCGGCGTGCCACTTCGCCGAGGAGAAGGACGTGGTGGGCGCGGCCTGACGCCTCCACCCGCCGTCCCCGGCGCACGACCGGACCCCCGGAGCCCGCAAGGGCGCCGGGGGTCCGGTGCTTTCCGTACGGGGCGTCCGCGCCGCCCGGCAACCGCGAAGGCGCCCGGAACCGTGGGGTTCCGGGCGCCTCTCCCCGTACCCGGGGAACAGGGCTCGCAGGGGCTCGGGTCAACAGGCCGGCGCGTCCTATTCCTTCTTCGGGCCGGGCACTGGGCCGGCGGGCGCCTTGCGCGCCGCCGGCACGGCCTGGCTGGTGCCGGTCTCCTCCGGGAAGTGGCAGGCCGTCAGATGGCCCTCCCGGTTGCCCTCGACCCGGACCAGCGGCGGCATCTCGGTCGCGCACTTGTCCTGGGCCTTCCAGCAGCGCGTGCGGAAGCGGCAGCCCGAGGGCGGGTTGACGGGGGAGGGGACGTCGCCGGTGAGCCGGATGCGCTCACGCGCGGGCACGTCGTCGGCGGTGGCCTCCGGAACGGCCGACAGGAGCGCCCGGGTGTAGGGGTGCCGGGGGCTGCCGTACAGGTCCTCGCGGTCGGCGATCTCCACGATCCGGCCGAGGTACATCACGGCGACGCGCTGCGAGAAGTGCCGGACGATCGCGAGGTCGTGGGCGATGAAGACGAAGGCGATGCCCAGATCCTGCTGGAGCTGCTGGAGCAGGTTGACGACCTGGGCCTGGATGGACACGTCGAGCGCGGAGACCGGCTCGTCGGCCACGATCAGCTTCGGCTCCAGGGCCAGGGCGCGGGCCACCCCGATGCGCTGGCGCTGACCGCCGGAGAACTCGTGCGGGAAGCGGTTGTAGTGCTCGGGGTTGAGACCGACGGTCTCCAGGAGCTCGCGCACCCGCTTCTCGAAGCCGCCGGCCGGCTTGATGCCGTTGATCTCCATCGGGGCGGAGATGATCTTCCCGACGGTCTGCCGCGGGTTCAGCGACGCGTACGGGTCCTGGAAGATCATCTGGATCTCGGACCGGATCGGTGCCAGCTGCCGGCGGCCGGCGTGGGTGATGTCCTGGCCCTGGTAGCTGATGGTCCCGCCGGTGGGCTCCAGTAGCCGGGTGATCAGCCGGCCCGTCGTGGACTTGCCGCAGCCGGACTCGCCGACCAGCCCCAGGCTCTCGCCGGCGGCGACCTGGAGGTCCAGACCGTCCACGGCCTTGACCGCGCCGACCTGCCGCTTGAAGGGGAATCCGCCCATCACCGGGAAGTGCTTGGTCAGGCCTCTGACGTCGAGGAGGGGGCTCGTGCTGCTCATGATCGTGAAATCCCGTCTCGTGTACGTCAGTGCGACTGGCTCGTCGCGTAGGCGGCGAAGAAGTCGCGGCGTTGGTCGGCTGTGAGGTGGCAGGCGGCGGTGTGGCCGCCGACGCCGGTCGGCAGCGGCAGCTCTCCCGAGCAGAGCCCCGGATCCGTCCGCTCGGTGAAGCCGCACCGCGGGTGGAAGCTGCACCCGGACGGCGGGTTGAGGAGCGAGGGAGGCGCTCCGGGGATCGGGGACAGCGGGACGTCGACCGGTCCGTCCAGCGACGGCATGGACCCCAGCAGACCCCAGGTGTACGGGTGCTGGGGCGCGCCCAGCACCTCCTTCTTGGTGCCGCGCTCCACACACCGGCCGCCGTACATCACCAGCACGTCGTCGGCGATGTCGGCGATGACCCCGAGGTCGTGGGTGATGAAGATGATGGCCGTGCCGAACTCCTGCTGGAGGTCCTTGAGCAGGTCCATGATCTGCGCCTGCACGGTGACGTCGAGCGCCGTGGTGGGCTCGTCCGCGATCAGCAGCTCGGGGTCGCAGACCAGCGCCATGGCGATCATCGCGCGCTGGCGCATACCGCCGGAGAACTGGTGCGGGTAGTCGTTCGCGCGCATGTCGGGCTGCGGGATGCCGACCCGCCGCAGCATCTCGACGGCCCGCTCGTGGGCCTCCTTGCGGGAGGCGCCCGTGTGCTTGCGGTACGTCTCGCCGATCTGCCGGCCGATCGTGTGGTACGGCGAGAGCGAGGCCAGCGCGTCCTGGAAGATCATCGACATCGTGTTGCCGCGCAGCCGTTCCAGCTGGCGTTCGGTCGACGTCAGCAGGTCCTGGCCGTCGAGCAGGATCTCGCCGTCGATGGAGGTGCGGGCGGGGTCGTGCAGGCCCAGGATCGTCAGGTTGGTGACGGACTTGCCGGAGCCCGACTCGCCCACGATGCCGAGGGTTTTGCCCTTGGCCAGGTCGAAGGAGAGACCGTCGACGGCCTTGACGGTGCCGTCCTCGGTGGAGAAGTGGACCTTCAGGTCCTTGACGGACAGGAAGGGCTGCTGGTCGGTGCTCGTCACGGGGACGCTCCTGAGGGGGTGATGCCGGAGTAGCTGTCGAGGGCGGGGCGCCCGGGGTCAGGCGAGCCGGATCCGCGGGTCGATGAAGGCGTAGACGGCGTCGATGACGATGTTCATCAGAACGATCGCGCCGGCCGCCAGGACGGTGACGCCGAGGAGCATCGGCAGGTCGCTCTTGATGGTGGAGTCCACCGCGAGGCGGCCGATGCCCTGCATGCTGAAGGTGGTCTCGGTGATGATCGCGCCGCCGATCAGCACGCCCAGGTCGATGCCGAAGACGGTGACGATCGGTCCCATGGCGCCGCGCCAGGCGAAGCGGAAGAACACGTTCGCGCGCGAGAGGCCCTTGGCGCGGGCCGTGCGCACATAGTCCTCGCTCAGCTCCTCCACCAGCTGGGAGCGGGTCATACGGGTGTAGTTGGCGGTGAAGATGATCGCCAGGACGAACCAGGGCAGCAGGAGCCCGGAGAACCAGGCGGCCGGGTCCTCGGTGAGCGGGGTGTACGACGGCTGCGCGAAGATGCCCAGCTTCGTGACCAGGAAGAACATCGCGATGTAGCCGACGAAGTAGATCTGGAGGGAGGAACCGAGCAGGGAGGCGGAGCTGGCGAACTTGTCGAGGAACTTGCCCTGCTTGACGGCGGCCAGCATGCCGGCCCCGATGCCGAAGATCAGGAAGACCACGGCCGCGCCCAGGGCGAGCGACAGGGTCGTCGGGAGGCGGTCCATGATCGTGCCGAGCACGGGCTCGCGGTTGGCGAAGGAGTAGCCGAGGCACGGCGCGGGGCAGTGGCCGTAGCTGGCGTAGTCGCGCCCCGCGAAGACCCCCACCAGCCAGTGCCAGTACTGCACCGGGACCGGTGAGTCGATGCCCAGGTTGCGCCGGATCTGCGCGAGGGCGTCCGGCGTGCAGTTCTTGCCGCACGACATCATCGCCGGGTCACGCGGGACGGCGTAGAAGAGGGCGAAGGTGATGGCACTGACGATCAGCAGGATGACCAGTGCACCGAGGATGCGGCGGACGAGGAAGCGGGTCATGGGGCGTGACTTTCCGGACGGGGCGCCGTCGCCGGGGCGTGAAGGGAAAAGGGCCGGGAGGGGAGGCCGGAGAGCGGCTGCCCCGGGGCCCCGCCGCCGAAGCCGCCCCCGCGCCATGGGCGGGGGCGGCGGAGTCCGACGGCGGGACCCGGGTGTACGGCCTACTTCATGGCGTACAGCTTGCAGAGCGCGACGCAGGTGTTGGCGCTGTCGTAGACGACGTTGCCGACCTTGGAGCCGTACATCCAGTTACGGAGCGGGTGGTAGTCCGGGACGGTCGCGGCCAGCTCCATGATCTGCCGGTCGATGGCGCCCCAGGCCTTGTTGGCGGCGTCGACGTCCGCGATCGCGGAGGCGGCGTCGATGGCCTTGTCGACGCTCGGGTCCTTCAGCTGCGCGTAGTTGCTGCGGCCGTCGCCGACGTTCTTGCCGCTCCAGCAGGGGTAGAAGACGGAGTAGCCGTTCGGCCAGTCCGGGCTCCAGCCCGCGGCGAACATGTCGAAGTCGTTGTCGATCTTGCCGATCTGGGTGTAGAAGGTCGACTTGTCGATCTGCTTGTTGACGACCGTGAAGCCGGCCTTCTCCAGCGCGTTCTTGACCGCGACCGCCTGCTTCAGGGCGTTGTCCGAGGTCTGCCAGGCGATGACCAGCTTCTGGCCCTCCTTGCCGGCTTCCTTGAGCAGGGCCTTGGCCTTCTCGGGGTCGCCGCCGGGCTTCTTGGTCGCGCCGTACAGGTCGAACTTCTCGTAGCCCGGGGTCACCGGCGAGAGGATGGTGGTGGCGATCTCGGTGCTGGAGGCACCGCCGCGGATGGTCTGGAGCTGCTGGTGCGGCCAGGCCCAGTTGATCGCCTGGCGGACCTTGACGTCCGTGATGCGGGTGGTGTTGATCGGCCAGTAGTACGTCGCGGTGTCGACCGCGTTGAGCACGCGCTTCTTGTACTGCGGGTTGGTGAGGACCTGGGCGATGCGCTCGGCGGCGACCTCGTTGAAGATCGCCATGGCGTACTGGTCCTTGCCCGAGTCCGCGATGAAGCGGTCCGTGGCGGCCAGCGGCTGGAAGCCGAACTGGAACACGTACTTGTCCGGGTAGTTGTTCCGGATCGAGTCGGTGGCCGGGTCCCAGTGCTCGTTGCGCACGTAGGTCAGCGACTTGCCGATGCTCCGGCTCTCGATCCGGTACGGGCCGCTGCAGAACGGCTGCTTGTCGTACTTCTCCTTGGTGTCGTGCTTCTTGTTCACCAGGGCGTACCCACGCATGGCCAGCGTGTAGTTGAAGTCCGCGCGCGGCTCGTTCAGACGGAAGGTGATGGTCTTGCCCTCGACTTCGAGGGAGTCCAGCTTCTTGCCGTCGTACGGGCCCTTGTACTTGTCGCCGCCGACCATGAACTGCTGGACGTAGCGGGGGCCCTCGGTGACGAAGGAGGCGAAGAGGCGCTCGAAGGTGTGGCGGAGGTCCTCGCCGGAGATCTCCGAGCCGTCCTCCCACTTGACGCCGTCCTTCAGGGTGAAGGTCCAGGTCTTGCCGCCGTCCTTCATGGTGCCGGCGTCGGTGGCGAGGTCGCCGACCAGGACCGCGCCGCCCTTGTTGTCGATCTTGTAGCCGGTCAGACCGCGCAGGATCGGGACGGTGATGGCGGCCTCGGTGGAGACGTAGATCTGCGCCGGGTCCATGTGGTCCATGTCGAACTGGTCGAGCGAGTAGAGCGTCCCGCCCTTGACCGCTCCCGGCACCTCGGCGGCCGGACCGGTCGAGTCGGCCTTGGTGCCGACCGGTATCGCCTGGGTCTTGGCGTCGCTGACCTTCGGGGGCGCGCTCTTCTTGCCGTTGCTTCCGCTGCCGCCGCCGCTGTCGCACGCCGTCAGGACGGACGACGAGGCCGCCACCACGCCGGTGGCGATCAGGAAGTTTCTACGGGAGAAAGACATGGGTGATCCTGCCTCACAGGGACGGTCGGAACGGATGGCCCGGCCGGGACGGACATGGTGCGGCCGGGTGGAACGAGGTGGTTACCGCTTGGACTTGGGGTCGAGCGCGTCGCGCACCGAGTCGCCGAGCAGATTGAAGGCGAGGACGAAGACCACCATCGACAGGCCCGGGAAGAGCATGAAGGTCAGGTCCTCGGTGTAGAACTGCGCCCCGCGCTGGATCATGACGCCCCAGTCCGGGGTCGGGTCGATGATGCCGACGCCGAGGAAGGCCAGTCCCGCCTCCGCCGTGACGAACGCGGGCAGCATCAGGGTGGACTGGATGATGATCGGGGTCCACAGATTGGGCAGCAGTTCCTTGAAGACGATGCGCCGGGGCGAGGCCCCCGTGACCTTGGCCGCCTCGACGAACTCCCGCTCGCGCAGGCCGAGTACCTGACCGCGCAGCAGCCGGGCGATGGAGGCCCAGCCGAAGGCGGAGAGGACCAGGATCAGCGAGACGGCCCGCAGGGCGGTGGGGATGTTCTCGTCGGGGGCGACGAACAGCCCGTAGACGACCGGCATGAAGGCGATGAAGAACAGCGTGGACGGGAACGACAACAGGATGTCGATGATCCGCCCGACGAAGTAGTCGGTCCGGCCGCCCAGATACCCCGCCGTGACCCCGACGATCACGCCGACGAGGGTGGTCAGCAGGGTGGCGGCGAGCGCGATGCTCAGCGAGGTGCGGATGCCGTACAGGAGGAACGTGAAGACGTCGCGGCCCAGTTGGGGTTCGATGCCGAACCAGAACTCGGAGCTCATCCCGCCGTTGGGCCCGGAGGGGTAGGCGAACGCGTCCAGGAGCTCGGGTCGGTCGCTCGCGTAGGTGGTGTACGGGTCCTTGCCGTACAGCTTCGCGATCAGGGGCGCCGCCAGCGCGACCACGAAGAAGAACGCGACGATCCAGGCGGACACCACGCCGGTCCTGTCACGCTTGAAACGGATCCAGGCGAGACGGCCGGGACTCCTGGATGTGGATCCCTTGCCGGCGCCTTCGGTAAGCCGGGACTCCCCGCCCGTTTCGGTGGGTGTCAGTTCCACCGACAGGCTGGGCGTCGGGGATGGCGTGGTCATCGTGCTCCTGTCCCCGTACGAACATTTCCTCCAGGTGGGAGGAGTGTGAAGAAGAGGTTGAGTTGGACCCAATCAATCGAGTTGACAGCGGTCAATCGGCTAGGCAAGTCCATACCCGGTCTTTAAGTTCTTGACCCGAACTTGTCAAAACTTGATCGTCCATCATCTGGACAGCGCTGCTGCGGACCCGGCGCATCCACCCAATCCGGACCACGGTGTCCGATCCCTGGTGTATCCGTTTCGTTATCCGGGTTCAGGTGTGTGTGCGCCGGAGCGGGGCACGGGCGCGCGTTTCCCTGAAAAGGCGTCCGGTCACCCGTCCGGCGCAACGACACATTCGGCCGTAGTACAGATGCATTGATTCCGCTATGAGGTGATATTTGACTCTACGTGAGACCGAGCACTAAGAGGAGGCACTCCATGCGCGGAGCCACACAGGTCAAGTGGGCCGCATGCGCGGTGGCCGTAGCCCTGGCGGCGACGGCCTGCGGCGGAGGGGACAGCGGCAGTGGCGGTGGTGGCGCCGACGGGATCGTGAGCTCCTCGTGGGGTGACCCCCAGAACCCGCTGGAGCCGGCCAACACCAACGAGGTGCAGGGCGGCAAGGTCCTCGACATGATCTTCCGGGGCCTCAAGAAGTACGACCCGAAGACCGGCGAGGCGACGAACATGCTCGCCGACAAGATCGAGACCAAGGACAACCAGAACTTCACGATCACCGTCAAGGACGGCTGGACCTTCAGCAACGGCGAGAAGATCACCGCCAAGTCCTTCGTCGACGCGTGGAACTACGGCGCCCTGCTGAAGAACAATCAGAAGAACGCCTACTTCTTCGGCTACATCGACGGCTACACCAAGGTCCACCCCGACAGCGGCTCGGCCAGTGCCACCACGATGTCCGGACTGAAGGTCGTCAACGACATGACCTTCACGGTCAAGCTGTCGCAGAAGTTCTCCCTCTGGCCCGACACCCTCGGCTACCCCGCCTTCGCGCCGCTGCCCAAGGCCTTCTTCACGGACCACGCCGCCTGGGTGTCCAAGCCGGTCGGGAACGGCCCGTACACCATCGACAAGTACACCAAGGGCTCCTCGATGAGCCTGCGCAAGTGGGACGACTACCCCGGCGACGACAAGGCGCAGAACGGCGGCATCGACCTCAAGGTCTACACCGACAACAACACCGCCTACACCGACCTGACGGCCGGCAACCTCGACCTCGTCGACGACGTGCCCGCCTCCCAGCTCAAGAACGTCAAGTCGGACCTCGGCGACCGCTACATCAACACCCCGGCCGGCATCATCCAGACGCTCGCCTTCCCGTTCTACGACCCGCAGTGGAACACCCCGGGCGCCGTGAAGGTCCGCCAGGGCCTGTCGATGGCCATCAACCGCCCGCAGATCACGGACCAGATCTTCCAGCAGACCCGCACCCCCGCCTCCGACTGGACCTCCCCGGTGCTCGGCGACGACGGCGGCTTCAAGAAGGGGCTGTGCGGCAAGGAGTGCACGTACAACGCCGCCGAGGCCAAGAAGATGATCCAGGACGGCGGCGGCATCCCCGGCGGCCAGCTCAAGATCTCGTACAACGCGGACACCGGCTCCCACAAGGAGTGGGTCGACGCCGTCTGCAACAGCATCAACAAGGTCATGGGCAACAACAAGGCCTGCGTCGGCGCCCCCG
The DNA here is from genome assembly GCF_042799575.1 of Streptomyces sp. NPDC057682. Lineage (NCBI taxonomy): Bacteria > Bacillati > Actinomycetota > Actinomycetes > Kitasatosporales > Streptomycetaceae > Streptomyces > Streptomyces sp. NPDC057682. The sequence continues at coordinate 72,128 of NZ_JBHVIN010000004.1, forward strand.
TCGGCACCTTCGCCGACTTCCGCAGCCAGGTCTCCCAGCAGAAGCTGCACGGCGCCTGGCGCGCGGGCTGGCAGATGGACTACCCGCTCATCCAGAACTTCCTCCAGCCCGTCTACTACACCAACGCCTCGTCCAACGACGGCAAGTGGAGCAACAAGCAGTTCGACGACCTCGTCAACAAGGCCAACGCCGAGTCCGACAAGGCGAAGGCCGTCTCCACCTTCCAGGACGCCGAGAAGGTCATGGTCGAGCAGATGCCCGTCATCCCGCTCTGGTACCAGAACGGCAGCGCGGGCTACTCGGACCGGGTCACCAACGTCTCGCTGAACCAGTTCAGCGTCCCGGTGTACGAGCAGATCAAGGTCAAGTAGCGGACCGGGCCGGGTGCCGGTGCCTGCGCGCACCGGTCACCCGGCCCTGCCGTCCCCCGTACCGGACCCCCCGAGCCCCCGACCCCGCGACCCCCGGAGCCCTTCATGGGACGTTATGTGATCCGGCGGCTGCTGCAGATGATCCCGGTCTTCTTCGGCACCACGCTGCTGATCTTCCTCATGGTGAACGTGATGGGTGACCCCATCGCGGGTCTCTGCGGCGACCGCCAGTGCGACCCGGCGACCGCCGCCCAACTCCGTTCGGAATTCGGCCTCGACAAGCCCGTGTGGCAGCAATACCTGACCTACATGGGGAACGTCTTCACCGGCGACTTCGGGACCGCGTTCAACGGTCAGAAGGTCACCGAACTGATGTCGACGGCCTTCCCCATCACCATCCGCCTCACCCTCGTGGCCATCGTCTTCGAGATCGTCATCGGCATCAGCCTCGGCGTCGTCACCGGCCTGCGCCGCGGCCGGCCCGTCGACACCACCGTGCTGATCCTCACCCTGATCGTCATCTCGATCCCGACCTTCGTCACCGGTCTGCTCCTCCAGCTCCTGCTGGGCGTGCAGTGGGGCGTCATCAAACCGTCCGTGTCCCCCGAGGCCCCGCTCAACGAACTGCTCATCCCCGGGCTCGTCGTCGCCTCCGTCTCCCTGGCCTACGTCACCCGGCTCACCCGCACCTCGATCGCCGAGAACGCCCGCGCCGACTACGTCCGCACCGCCGTCGCCAAGGGCCTGCCCCGGCGCCGCGTCATCGTCCGGCATCTGCTGCGCAACTCGCTGATCCCCGTCGTCACCTTCATCGGCACGGACGTCGGCGCCCTCATGGGCGGCGCGATCGTCACGGAGCGGATCTTCAACATCCACGGCGTCGGCTACCAGCTCTACCAGGGCATCCTGCGCCAGAACTCGCAGACGGTCGTCGGCTTCGTGACCGTCCTGGTCCTGGTCTTCCTCGCCGCGAACCTGATCGTCGACCTCCTGTACGCCGTACTCGACCCGAGGATCCGCTATGCCTGACCAGACACCGGACGAGGCGATCTCACCGGCCGGAGCGGGTGCGACGATGGACCTCGCCCTCGACGAGGGCGACACCCTGGAGAAGAACCCCGGCGGGCCCGAGGGCACCGGCCCCGAGACCAAACCGCAGAGCCTGTGGTCCGACGCCTGGCGCGATCTGCGCCGCAACCCCGTCTTCATCATCTCCGCGCTGATCATCCTGTTCCTGGTGATCATCTCGATCTGGCCGCAGCTCATCGCCTCCGGCGACCCGCTCGACTGCGACCTCGGCAAGGCCCAGCAGGGCTCCCAGCCCGGCCACCCCTTCGGCTTCGACGGCCAGGGCTGCGACGTCTACACCCGCGTCGTCTACGGCGCCCGCAACTCCGTGACCGTCGGCGTGTGCTCCACCATCGGGGTCTCCCTGATCGGCAGCGTCCTCGGCGGACTGGCCGGCTTCTTCGGCGGCGCGTGGGACGCGATCCTCTCCCGGCTCACCGACATCTTCTTCGGCATCCCGGTCGTCCTCGGCGGTCTGGTCTTCCTCTCCGTGGTCACCAGCTCCACCGTCTGGCCGGTCATCGGCTTCATCGTGCTGCTCGGCTGGCCGCAGATCGCCCGTATCGCCCGCGGCTCCGTGATCACCGCCAAGCACAACGACTACGTCCAGGCGGCCCGCGCGCTCGGCGCCTCCAACGGGCGGATGATGCTGCGCCACATCGCCCCGAACGCCGTCGCCCCGGTCATCGTCGTGGCGACCATCGCGCTGGGCACGTACATCTCCCTGGAGGCGACCCTGTCCTTCCTCGGCGTCGGTCTGAAGCCGCCGGCCGTCTCCTGGGGCATCGACATCTCGGCCGCGTCCCAGTACATCCGCAACGCCCCGCACATGCTCCTCTGGCCGGCCGGCGCGCTGGCGGTCACCGTGCTCGCGTTCATCATGCTCGGCGACGCGGTGCGCGACGCCCTCGACCCCAAGCTGCGCTGAGGAGTCCGCTGCCATGCTGCTCGAAGTACGCGATCTGCACGTGGAGTTCCACACCCGCGACGGGGTCGCCAAGGCCGTCAACGGAGTCAACTACTCGGTGTCCGAGGGGGAGACGCTCGCCGTGCTCGGCGAGTCCGGGTCCGGGAAGTCGGTCACCGCACAGGCGATCATGGGCATCCTCGACATGCCGCCCGGAAAGATCAGCGGCGGCGAGATCCTCTTCAAGGACCGCGACCTGCTCACGCTCAAGGCCGAGGAACGCCGGAGGATCCGCGGCCAGGAGATGGCCATGATCTTCCAGGACGCGCTCTCCTCCCTCAACCCCGTGCTGACCGTGGGCGAGCAGCTCGGCGAGATGTTCGTCGTGCACCGCGGGCTCTCCCGCAAGGACGCGAAGGCCAAGGCCGTCGAACTCATGGACCGGGTGCGGATCCCGGCCGCCAAGGAACGGGTCGGCAACTACCCGCACCAGTTCTCCGGCGGAATGCGCCAGCGCATCATGATCGCCATGGCGCTGGCCCTGGAGCCCTCGCTGATCATCGCGGACGAACCCACCACCGCCCTCGACGTCACCGTGCAGGCCCAGGTGATGGACCTCCTCGCCGAGCTCCAGCGCGAGCTGAACATGGGCCTGATCCTCATCACCCACGACCTCGGCGTGGTCGCCGACGTCGCCGACAAGATCGCCGTCATGTACGCGGGCCGGATCGTCGAGACCTCCCCCGTCCACGAGATCTACAAGGCTCCCGCTCACCCCTACACCAAGGGCCTGCTCCGCTCGATCCCGCGCCTGGACCAGAAGGGCCAGGAGCTGTACGCGATCAAGGGCCTGCCGCCCAACCTGCTGCACATCCCGCCGGGCTGCGCCTTCAACCCGCGCTGCCCGATGGCCCAGGACGTCTGCCGCACCGACGTGCCCCCGCTGTTCGACGTGGCCGAGCACCGTCAGAGCGCCTGCTACTTCTGGAAGGAGACGCTCGATGCACGCTGACCACTCGGGGCGCAGGGAAGCCCGCGAGGAGGGCGAGACGGCCCGCGACCTGCTCGCCAAGTCGCGGCAGGAGAGCGCGTACGCGGGCGGCGAGCCGATCCTGGAGGTGCGCGACCTCGCCAAGCACTACCCGCTCACCCAGGGCATCCTCTTCAAGAAGCAGATCGGCGCGGTGAAGGCGGTCGACGGGGTCTCCTTCGACCTCGCCGCCGGGGAGACCCTGGGCATCGTGGGGGAGTCCGGCTGCGGCAAGTCGACCGTGGCCCGGATGCTCGTCCATCTGGAACAGCCGACGGCCGGCGCCATCCGCTACAAGGGCGAGGACGTCACCAAGCTCTCGGGCCGCGCGCTCAAGGCCGTGCGCCGCAACATCCAGATGGTGTTCCAGGACCCGTACACCTCGCTGAACCCGCGCATGACCGTCGGCGACATCATCGGGGAGCCCTACGAGATCCACCCCGAGGTGGCCCCCAAGGGCGAGCGCCGCCGCAAGGTCCAGGACCTGCTGGACGTGGTCGGGCTCAACCCGGAGTACATCAACCGCTATCCCCACCAGTTCTCCGGCGGCCAGCGCCAGCGCATCGGCATCGCCCGCGGCCTCGCGCTCAACCCCGAGATCATCGTGGCGGACGAACCGGTCTCCGCGCTCGACGTATCCGTCCAGGCCCAGGTCGTCAACCTGCTGGACCGGCTCCAGGCCGAGTTCCACCTGAGCTACGTCTTCATCGCGCACGACCTCTCCATCGTCCGCCACATCTCGGACCGGGTCGGAGTGATGTACCTCGGCCGGTTCGCCGAGATCGGTACGGACGCGGAGATCTACGACCACCCCACGCACCCGTACACCCAGGCGCTGCTGTCCGCCGTCCCCGTACCGGACCCGATGGCGCGCGAGCACCGCGAGCGGATCATCCTCCACGGCGACGTGCCCTCGCCCGCGAAGCCGCCGTCCGGCTGCCGCTTCCGCACCCGGTGCTGGAAGGCCCAGGAGCGGTGCGAACTGGAGGTGCCGCTCCTCGCGGTCCCCGCGGTCTTCCGGCTCACCGACACCCCGGCCAAGCACGACTCCGCCTGCCACTTCGCCGAGGAGAAGCGGGTCGTGCCCCCCGAGGGCACCCTGGAGACGGTCGGCGAGGAACTGGTCGACCACCCGGAGCAACTGGCGGAGACCACACGGGAGGCCGCCCCCGCCACGACCGGGGAGCCGGTCGCGGAACAGGAGCCGGCGCCCGGGGAACCGGCCCCGGCCGAGGAACCGGCGGCCGGGAAGGCCCCGGAGGACGCGGCCCCCGCCGAGGAGACGCCTGCCGGCGAGGCCCCCGCCGAGGAGACGCCGCCGGCCGAGGGGACCGGGGGCGAGGACGACGGGCCGCCGCCCTCCGGCAGCAGCCGGGTGATCTGAGCCGCGGGGCCGTTAACGCGGGGGCAACCCGCCCGACGCACGTCCGATATACGGACCCGTCAGCATGGAGAGCGTACGGCCGTGCGGGTGCCGTGGACCGGCCGGCGGGACGTGGGTCCCGTCGGCCGGTTGCCCGAACGGGCCGTACCGGCCGCCCTCTTGTCGCCGGGGCCGGTGCCGTGGAGTATCGCTGGGGTGATACTCACCCGTGGTGCAAGAGTGACCGGTGCCGCTCTCTGCGCGGTGCTCGCCGTGATCGTCGCGTGCTGGCTCGTACGGGACGTCAGGGCCGTGGAAATCGACCATCTGTGGCGCTACTGGGCCGGGTGGCGCGATTCCGGCCGCACCGGCGTCCCCACCACCTCGGCGTCCGACGTGGTCCTGCTCGTGGTGTACGCGGCCACCGCGGTCGCCGCGCTCAGCTCGGCCGTGGCCGGCAGCGCGCTCGTCGCCGCCGGGGTCGTCACCCTCGCCGTGCGCCTGCCGGGCGTCTGGACCATCGGCAGTACGCAGATGGAGCAGGCCTACTCCGACGAACTCCGCTCCCGGGCCCTGATCTGCGCCTTCGTGGCCCTCGCCGCCGGAATCGGACTGTTCGTCACCGCCGGGGCCGGACGGCGGCCGACGTTCGACACCACCGAGGAACTGCCCGGCAAGCCCGGACCGGGCGCCGCCGTCACCACGTTCCTGCTGCTCGGCGCCGCGGGGGCGGTCCTGCTCGCCTGGGAGATCCGGCACGTGGTCGTGCGGCCTGACCTCTTCCCCGACTGGTACGTGGGCGGAGAAGGCTTCGGGCAGGCGCTCACCGATCCACCGCCCGGCTGGGCGGCCGTCGCCCCCGCCCTCCTCGCGCTGTACATCGCGGGCAGCGCGCTGGCCCCCGCCGTGCACACCCGGCCCTTCGGCCTGATGACCGCGGCGCTGCTGCTGGTCTCGGGCGGACTGCAGCTGATCTGGGCGGTGCACGAGGACGTCTTCGACCACTTCGGCTCGCTGGGCACCGAGAACCAGCTGATGGTCGCGAGCTGGGGTTTCGAGACCTTCGTCGCGCTGGTGGTCCTGCTCGTCCTGAGCCCCAGGGGCCTGCCCGAGGTCAACAGCCCCTACGACCCCGGGACGGGCTACGGGACCCCCGGCTACGACGCCCCGGGCTACGGCTACCCGCCCGCCGGACCCTCCTCCTACGCGCGCGACCCCGGCGCCCGGCCGCACACACCGGGCTACGGCTATCCGCAGGGCGGCGGGGGATTCGGACCGCCCCCGCCGCCCTCGCAGCCGCCGCCCGGCTGGTGAGGCTCAGAGCCCCAGGGAACGCTTCAGGAAGTCCACCTGGAGCAGCAGCAGGTTCTCCGACACCTTCTCCTGCGGGGTCATGTGCGTGACCCCGCTCAGCGGCACCACCTCGTGCGGCCGGCCCGCCGCGAGCAGCGCCGAGGAGAGCCGCAGGGTGTGGGCGACGACCACGTTGTCGTCCGCCAGACCATGGATGATCATCATCGGGCGGGCCGGCCCGGCGGCGTGGGACAGCCCCTCGTCGGTGACCAGCGAATTGTCCGCGTACACCTCCGGCCGCTCCGCCGGATCGCCCAGATAGCGTTCCGAGTAGTGGGTGTCGTAGAGCCGCTGGTCCGTCACCGGGGCGCCCACGATCGCCGCGTGGAAGACCTCGGGGCGCCGCAGCGCGGCCATCCCGGCCAGGAAGCCGCCGTACGACCAGCCCCGGATGGCCACCCGGTCCAGATCCAGCGGGAACCGCTCCGCGAGGGCGTGCAGCGCCTCGACCTGGTCGTCGAGGGTGAGCGCCAGATCGTGCTTGACCGCCTTCTCCCAGGCGGGGGAGCGGCCCGGGGTGCCCCGGCCGTCCGCGACCACCACGGCGAAGCCCTGGTCCGCGAACCACTGCGAGGTCAGATGCGGATTGTGGGCGGCGAGGACCCGGCGGCCGTGCGGTCCGCCGTACGGATCCATCAGCACGGGAAGCGGCCCGTCCGCATCCCGGTACCTGGTGGGGAGCAGCACGGCGCACGGAATCCGGTGTGCGCCCCCCTCGGTGAGGACCGGCCGGGCGGACAGCACCGGTCGCTCCGCGTGGTCGGCCACGGTCGCGACCGGCTTGCCGTCGCGCAGCACCCGGGCCGTCGATCCGGGAGCGTCGACCGAGGTGGAGACGAGCACCGTGACCCCGCCGGACCGGACGGCCGTGTGCACGCCGACGCCCTCGGAGACCCGCTCGATCCCCAGCTCGTTGACCCGGTACACATGGGTCTCGCCGGTCTCCGGCGCGCTCGCCCGCTCACCCGCCGAGGCCGTCACCAGGATGTCCGAGGCGCCGATGTCCAGCACCGAGCGGATCTGCAACTGGGCACCGGTCAGCGGCCGGTCGCCGACCGCGAGGACCCGCGCGCCGCCCTCGTCCGCGATCCGCACCAGCCGTCCGTCGGGCGTCCAGCCCGGCACCCCGGGGAACAGTTCCAGCCAGTCCGGGTCCTCGTCCGCGTGCACCGTCCGGGTCGCCCCGCTCTCCGGGTCCACCGCGAGATAGAGCTGGCTCTGCTGGTCACGGGCCTGGACCAGCAGGAGCGGCGCCCCGTCCGACGACCAGTGCACCCGGGCCAGATAGGGGAACCGGCCACGGTCCCAGATCACTTCGGTGCGCTCCCCGGCCAGCCCCAGGACGAAGAGCCGTACCTCGGCGTTGGGGGTGCCGGCCGCCGGATAGGCGACCTCCGCCGGCGGGCGCTCCGGGTTGGCCGGATCGGAGATCCACCAGCGCCGCACCGCGCTGTCGTCGACCCGGGCCACCAGCAGCCGGTCCGACTCCGGTGACCACCAGAAGCCCCGCGTACGGGCCATCTCCTCCGCCGCGACGAACTCCGCCAGACCGTAGGAGACATGGCCGTCCTCCGGCTCGGCCAGCGCCCGGTCGTCCTCTCCGTCGGAGCCCACGACCCGCAGCGCGCCCTTGGACACGTATGCGACGTGTCGTCCGTCCGGGGAGGGGCGCGGATCGATCACCGGACCCGGCACGGGCAGGGCGCGCGCCGTACCGGACCGCAGCCGGGCGACGTACACCTTCCCCGAGAGCGCGAAGGCCGCCAACTCGGCGGCCCCGTCCAGCGCGTAGCCGACGATGCCCGACGCGCCCTCGCGGCTCCGCTCGCGGCGGGCCCGCTCCTGCGCCGACAGGCGCTCCGCCGAACCGCCCAGCAGCACCTCCGGATCGGCCACGACCCGCTCCCGCGGGCCCGAGGGGTCGCTCAGGTCCAGCACCCAGAGCCTGCCGCTCCGGTCGGTCCCCGACCCCGTCCTGACGAAGACCACGCGCTCCCCGTCGGGCGACACCGTGAACGCGCGCGGTGCACCGAGGGTGAATCGCATGGTCCGGGCGGACTGCGACGGGAAGGTGATCTCTGGCGTAGTCATATGCCGAACCTATCGGCCGGAGCACGGGTCCGTGCCCCCCTCGTGCTGCCGTGCGCCGACCAATGCCTTCGCACTCATAGTTATGATCCGTAGCGCTCGGTGGGTATGAACCTGCTGGCTCCACGCGTGCTGCCCGTTCCGACCGTACAGATGGAGGTGACCGCCGTGGCGCTCTCGATTTCGGCGGTGGTGCTGCTGGCGATCGTCGTCGTCCTGCTGATCCGGAAAGCCGGACTGAAGGGCGGGCACGCGGTCGTCTGCATGCTCCTCGGTTTCTATCTCGCCAGTTCGTCCATGGCCCCCACCATCTCCGAGCTGACCACCAACGTGGCCGGAATGATCGGGGGCATCAAGTTCTGACGCCCGCGGCCGCCCGGCGCCGTCCGGCGCCGCCGTCCGCCACCGGGGCCACCGGCTCGTAGGGTGGTCCCCATGACGGATCTTCCCGCCCGGCGTCTGCTCCTGGTGCACGCGCACCCCGACGACGAGTCGATCAACAACGGCGCCACCATGGCCAGGTACGCGGCCGAAGGCGCCCGGGTCACGCTGGTGACCTGCACCCTCGGCGAGGAGGGCGAGGTCATTCCGCCCGGACTCGCCCATCTCACGGCAGACCGGGACGATTCCCTCGGCCCCTACCGCAGCGGTGAACTCGCCGCCGCCATGAAGGAGCTGGGGGTCACCGACCACCGCTTCCTCGGTGGCGCCGGCCGCTACCGCGACTCCGGCATGATGGACACCCCGCCGAACCACCGGCCGGGCGCCTTCTGGTCCGCCTCCCTCGACGAGGCCGCCGGGCACCTCGTGGACGTCATCCGCGAGGTCCGCCCCCAGGTCCTCGTGACCTACGACCCCGACGGCGGCTACGGACACCCCGACCACATCCAGGCGCACCGGGTCGCCACCCGCGCCGCCGAACTGGCCGCCGACCCCGCCCACCGCCCCGGCTCCGGTGCCCCGCACACCATCGCCAAGATCTACTGGAACCGGGTGCCCCGCACGGTCGCCGAGGAGGGCTTCGCCCGGCTGCGGGCCGCCGACCCCGCCCCGTTCCCGGGTGTCGCCGCCGTCGGCGACGTCCCCGGTGTGGTGGACGACGCCCTGATCACCACCGAGATCGACGCGGGCGCGTACGGCGGGGCCAAGGCCGCCGCGATGCGCGCGCACGCCACCCAGATCACGGTGGACGGCCCCTGGTTCGCGCTCTCCAACGATCTGGGCCAGCCGCTGTTCACCACCGAGTACTACGAGTTGGCCGGCGGCACCCCGGGATCCCCCGACGGCGCCCGCGAGACCGACCTCTTCGCGGGAGTGACGGAGGCGGGCCGGTGAGCACCGACCGCTCGCGGGCCGCGGCCCGGACCAATGCCCCGCCCCGGGACGTTCCGGCCACCGGACTGGCCGCACCCCTCAACCCCCGCCGGATCGCCGTCCTGCTCGTCCTCGCGGTGATCGGCGCGTGCGCCGGCATCGCCGGGACGCTGGTCCAAGCCGCCTGGTTCCCGGGCGGATTGCTGCTGGCCCTGCTCGCGGCCGGCGGCCTCTTCTACGGCGGACGCGTGCTGACGGGCACCCAGCCCGGCGCCGTCGCCCCTGCGGCGGGCTGGTTGATTTCGGTCATCTTTCTGCTGGGCGGCCGCCCGGAGGGCGACTACGTCTTCGGCAACGAGCTGGGTCTGATCCTCTTCATGCTCGGGGGAATGGCCATCGCTGTGATCTGCGCCACCATGGCGCGGGTGCCCCGGCCGGGGGCGGACAGCGGCCCATCCGGCAAGTGACGTGCCACGTCCCCTCCCGTCGCGCCCCTGTCCCGCCCGGCCGGTGCGCACTCGTTTCCCCCGGTCGCGGGGTGTCTGTCGGCGGCGGACAGTATGGTGGTCCGCGCGCCTAGTCGGGTGCTGAAGATCTTGACCGGGCTCGCGGGCCCGGCACGCACATCTGCGGCGTCACCGAACGCCCTAATAGCTCCGCTATGAGGACGCTCCGGCGCCTCGCAGCTGCACGCGCCAGCGGCCGCTTTCCTGATCCGGCCAAGATCTCCGGCAACCTTCTGGTCGTCCCCCGTGCCGTGGCACGGGGAGAGTACGGGCGGCGAGCCAATCGGGAGAACCTGCTTTGAGTCGTGAAACTGACAGTTCGTCCTCCGGGCCCCAGGGGCGCGGTGGAGCCGCGTACCCCTCGGGTACGCCGCCGTACGGATCCCGCCAGTATCCGTCGCTGCACCCGTCCGACGCCCCCGAGGACTCCCCGGAGCCGGGCGAGCCGTCCGCGGCCGGGGAACCGAAGACCGAGACGACCCTGACGACGCGGATCCGGATCAACATTCCGGGGTCCCGCCCCATCCCGCCGGTTGTCATGCGTACGCCCATGACCGAGGGCGAGGGCGGTGCCGAGCGCACCGGCTCCACCCCGCGTCCGGGCACCGCCGCGGCCGACGGCGCCCCGGCGTCGGAGACGGCCGGTCAGGACACCGGTGAGACCGCGGTGGTGACCGATCCCGCCGAGAAGCCGGCCAAGGAGAAGAGCGGCAGCGACTGGTTCGCCCCGCGCAAGCCCGTGGCCCCGGCCGCCGCTCCCGCCGGCACCGCGCCGGCCGGTCCGGGCGGCACGGACGGCGCGGGCTTCTCCGTCGACGGCCCGGGTGGCACCGACGGTGCCGGTTTCTCCGTGAACGGTGCCGGTGGCACGGACGGTGCGGGCTTCTCCGTGAACGGTGCCGGTGGCACGGACGGTGCGGGCTTCTCCGTGAACGGTGCCGGTGGCACGGACGGCGCCGGTTTCTCCGTGAACGGTGCCGGTGGCACGGACGGTGCCGGTTTCTCCGCGCACGGTGCCGCGGCCCGCGGTGACGGTCCGTCCGGACCGGACGCGCCCGGCGGTCCCGGCGAGGGACGGGGCCCCGGCCCGGTCACCCCGCCCGGCGGCCCCCGCGTCGACCTGCCCTACTTCTCCGACGGCCCGGCCGCGCCCGGACCCGAGGGCTTCGGCCCCGACGGCCCCGGCGGACCGCGCTCCACGCCGAATCTCGGGGTCCGTACGCCGGGCCCGGCCGGCCCCACCACGGGCCCGGCCACCGGAACCTCCCCGCTCACCCCGGACCTGGACGCCCCCTCCCCGTTCGCGCCCACCGGTCCCAAGGGGCCGGGCGGTCGTCCGCAGGGACCCGGCGGTGTGCCGCCCCGGATGTCCGACGACACCGCCGTGCTCACCCCGCAGGCCCCGGCGCCCCCGGCCGCCCATGTCTCGGGCGACACGCTGAACAGCGGCATCCCCGTGGTGCCCGCGGACCGCGGACCGTCCGGGGGGCCGTCCCCGTTCTCCGGCGCCGACACCGGTCCGCGCGCCGCGGACGGCGCCATGGGCACCGGCCCCGCGGGCCCCGGCGGATTCGCCGCCCAGGCCCCGCAGGCCGCCCGCTCCGCACCGGCGGCCCCGGCCGCCCCGGCGAAGAAGGGCCGCTCCAAGCTGGTCATGCTCGGCGTGGCCGCCGTCTGCGTGCTCGGCCTCGCCTACGGCGCCGGGCTGCTCATGAACCACTCCGACGTCGCCAAGGGCACCACCGTGCTCGGCGTCGACATCGGCGGCGGCACCCGGGACGACGCCGTCCAGAAGTTGGACGCCGCCCTCGGCGAGCGGTCCAAGGCCCCGCTCCAGCTGACCGTGGACGGCAAGGAGACCCAGCTCGCCCCCGACAAGGCCGGCCTCTCCCTGGACAGCCAGGCGACCGTCCGCGCGGCGGCGGGCAGCGACTACAACCCCGTCTCCGTCATCGGCTCCCTCTTCGGCGGCGAGCGCACCGTCGACCCGGTCATCCCGGTCGACGAGGAGAAGCTCGGCGTCGCCCTGAAGGACCTGGCCGGCGCCTCCGGCACGGCCACCGAGGGCCGGATCGAGTTCGTCCCCGGCAAGGCCGTCGCCGTACCGGGCAAGGCGGGCAAGACCCTCGACGTCAACCAGTCGATGGTCTCGGTGCGCGACGCGTACCGGGCGCAGGTCGAGACGGGGCGGACGAAGACCGTCGAACTGCCCGTCACCACCCGCGAGCCCACCATCACCAAGGCGGAACTGGACCGGGCGATGAAGGAGTTCGCGGAGCCCGCGATGTCCGGTCTGATCACCATCAAGGCCGGGACCAAGCAGATCCCCTTCGGACCGGCCAAGTCCCTGCCGAAGATCCTCTCGATGGTGCCGGTCGACGGAAAGCTCGTCGACCACTACGACAAGAAGGCCATCGAGGAACTCTGTGCCGGAGTCTTCGACGGCATCATGATCACCAAGGGCAACGGCACGAAGCACGAGGTCGGCCCGGACGACGTGGCCTTCGCCATGAAGGGCGCGCTGCTCGGCAAGACCCAGGCCGAGCGGACCGTCACGATCGACCTCGGCGGCAACGGCTGACCCACCCGCACCGCACGCCTCCGCCCCCGGCCCCACCCGGCCGGGGGCGGAGCCGTACCCCCGGCCGCGCACCGCCGTCACCCCCGGGGCATGACATCTGTCATCGCGGATCCACGATCCCCGGCCCTGCCGGGGACACCCCCCGCCGCGCCAGTCTTGGCGTATGACAACGACAGCCACCGAAGCCACGGCCGCCCGCACCGCGGCCGTCCGCTTCGACCGGGTCGGCAAGGCCTTCGGAGCCGTACGGGCCGTCGACGGACTCACCCTGGACCTGTACCCCGGCGAGACCGTGGCGCTCCTCGGGCCCAACGGCGCCGGCAAGTCCACCACCCTCGACCTCCTCCTCGGGCTGCGCACCGCCGACACCGGCACCGTGCGGCTCTTCGGCACCACCCCGCAGGCGGCCATCGCCGCGGGCCGGGTCGGCGCCATGCTCCAGAGCGGCGGACTGATGGAGGACGTCACCGTCGGGGAACTGGTCCGGCTCGCCTGCGAACTGCACCCCCGGCCCCATCCGGTCGCCGAGGTGCTCTCCCGCGCCGGCGTCACCTCCCTCGCCGACCGTCTGGTCAACAAGCTCTCCGGCGGCCAGGAGCAGCGCGTCCGCTTCGCGCTCGCCACCGCCGGGGCCAACGACCTGATCGTCCTCGACGAGCCGACCACCGGCATGGACGTCACCGCCCGCCAGGCCTTCTGGGCCACCATGCGCGAACAGGCCGACCAGGGCCGCACGGTGCTGTTCGCCACCCACTACCTCGAAGAGGCCGACGCCATCGCCGACCGCGTCCTGGTCCTGCACAAGGGCCGGATCCTCGCCGACGGCACCGCCGCCGAGATCAAGGCACGGGCCGGGGCCCGCCGGATCTCCTTCGCCCTGGACACCCCCGTGGACGAGGACGCCCTGCGCGCCCTCCCGCACCTGACCCGGCTCGACGTGAGCGGCCCCCGCGTCCGCATCCAGTCGCACGACGCCGACGCCACCGTGCACGCCCTCTACGGCCTCGGGCTCTACCCCCGCGAGCTCGAAGTCGCCGGACTGGGCCTGGAACAGGCCTTCGTCGCCCTCACCGAGGCCGAGGAGGCCAGAACCGCATGAACCAGCTCCTCTCGTGGCCGCTCGTCCGGCTCGAAGTCACCCGCACCCTGCGGAACAAGAAGTTCATGTTCTTCTCGGTCATCTACCCGTCGGTGATCTACCTGCTGATCTCCAGCACCCGGAACACCACCGACACGGTTCCCGGCTCCGATCTGACCCTCCAGGGCTTCTTCATGGTCTCCATGGCCTCCTTCGGCGCGCTGACCGCCGTCCTCATGGGCAACAGCGAACGCATCGCCAAGGAACGCGAGAAGGGCTGGGTGCGCCAGCTGCGCCTGACCGCCCTGCCCGGCCGGGGCTACGTCCTGGCGAAGATCGCCGGCGCCGCCATGGTGACGCTGCCCTGCATCGTCGTCGTCTTCCTCGTCGCCGCCACCGTCAAGCACGTCCGCGTCGACGCCTGGCAGTGGTTCGCGCTCACCGGCGTCATCTGGGCCGGCTCGCTGGTCTTCGCCGCCCTCGGGGTCGCCATCGGCTACGTCGCCGGCGGTGACGCCGTCCGCCCGATCACCATGATCATCTACTTCGGCCTGTCGATCCTCGGCGGACTGTGGATGCCCAGCACCACCTTCCCCCAGTGGCTCCAGGACATCTCTCGGTGGCTGCCCACCCACGCGTACGCTGCACTCGGCCAAGCCGTCGAGACCGGCGGCGCACCCCACGCCAGGGACATCGCCGTCCTCTGCGCCTACTTCCTGCTCTTCACGGGCGGCGCGGCCTGGCTCTACCGGAAGGACACCTCGAAGGCGTGAACGAGGACGAGACGTCGGTGGGCATCGGCAGACCGCCCACGAACGCCCGGCAGACCCGGATCAAGCTGCTGTGGATCTGTGTCTGGCTGGCCTTCATGAGCGCCCCCGTCAAGGATCTCGCCGAGGGCAACCACACACCCTGGGCCACCGCCCTCGGCACCCTGGGACTGCTGGTCTTCGTCGGGACCTATCTGGTCCTCGTCTTCCGCCACACCTCGCGGGCGCTCGACCCCTTGCGGGTCCGGGCCACCCTCCTCGTCCTCGGGGCGCTCGCCGTCCTGCTCTCGCTGACCTTCGGGACGTCCTGGCTGGTCCTGTTCGTGTACGTCTCGGTCTCCGTCGGCGCCACCCTGCCGATACGGGACGCGCGGTGGCTGATCCCCGTGGTCGGCGCGGTCCTGGTGGGCATCGCACTGGCCGGAGACCATCCGCGCTCCATCATCCCGGCGCTGCTGGTCCCCGCGCTCATCGGCGGCTTCGCGATGACCGGCGTACGGCAGCTGATCCGCACCACGATCGAACTGCGCGAGGCCCGCGCCACCGTGGCGCAGCTCGCCGCCAACGAGGAGCGGCTGCGGCTGGCCCGCGATCTGCACGACCTGCTCGGCCACTCCCTCTCGCTGATCACCCTCAAGAGCGAGCTGGCCGGGCGGATGCTGCCCGACCACCCGGAACAGGCCGCCGCCCAGGTCGCCGACATCGAACAGGTCAGCCGCCAGGCCCTCGTGGACGTCCGCAGCGCCGTCACCGGCTACCGACGCCCCACGCTCCCCGGCGAACTGGCCGGTGCCCGCACCGCGCTGGCCGCCGCCGGCATCACCGCCGAGGTCCCGGCCGAGGCCCCCGACGACGTCCCGGAGAAGGCCGAGGAGGCCCTGGCCTGGGCGTTGCGCGAGGCCGTCACCAATGTGGTGCGGCACAGCGGCGCACGCCGCTGCGCGGTCACCCTGACGCCCCGCCAGACCCTCGGCGGACGCATCCTCGAACTGACCGTGACCGACGACGGCCGGGGCTCCTCCGGCACGAAACCGGGCAACGGTCTCACCGGCATGTCCGAGCGCCTGGCCGCCGTCGACGGAACCCTGAGCACCTCCGCCGATCCGCGCTCCGGCCGGGGCTTCAGCACCGTCCTCACCGTTCCCCTGGAATCCGGCCTAGGATCCCGGGAATGAGCATGATCAGACTTCTCCTCGCCGAGGACCAGTCCATGGTCCGCGAGGCCCTGGCGACCCTTCTCGGTCTGGAACCGGACATCGAGGTCGTCGCCCAGGTCGCCCGGGGCGACGAGGTCGTCGCCGCGGCCGGCGCGCACGAGGTCGACGTGGCCCTCCTGGACATCGAGATGCCCGGCATGACCGGTATCGAGGCGACCGCGGAACTGCGCCGGGCCCACCCCGGGGTCAAGGTCGTCGTCGTCACCACCTTCGGCCGCCCCGGCTATCTGCGCCGGGCGATGGAGGCGGGCGCCGACGCCTTCCTGGTCAAGGACGCGCCGGCCGCCGAACTCGCCGCGGCCGTACGCAAGGTGCTCGCCGGGGAACGCGTCATCGACCCGACCCTCGCCGCCGCCGCCCTCGCCGACGGAGCCAGCCCGCTGACCGAGCGGGAGCGCGACGTCCTGCGCGTCGCCGCCGACGGCTCGACCAACGCGGAGATCGCCGCCGCCCTGCACCTGTCCCAGGGCACGGTCCGCAACTACCTCTCCATGGCCATCCAGAAGATGGCCGCCCGCAACCGCGCCGAGGCGGTCCGGCTGGCCCGCGAGAAGGGCTGGCTGTAGGGCGTGTCCGACACGTCCCGCCTGCTCGGCGACACCTGGCACGCCCTGGTCCCCCTCACCGGGAGGTGGAGACCAGCCCCGCCTCGTACGCCATGATCACCAGCTGGACCCGGTCCCGGGCCCCGAGCTTGGCCAGGAGCCGGGTGAGGTAGGTCTTGGCGGTGGCGACGCTGATGACGAGCCGTTCGGCGATCTCCGCGTTGGAGAGCCCGCTGCCGACCAGGACCAGCACCTCGCGCTCCCGGTCGGTGATCGCCGGCAGCGGCGGGGGCGGCGGCGCGGCCGCGGGGCGGTTCGCGAACTCCCTGATCAGCCGCCGGGTGACGCCCGGGGCGAGCAGCGCGTCACCCGCCGCCACCACCCGGACCGCCGCCAGGATGTCGTCCAGCGCCATGTCCTTGACGAGGAACCCGGCCGCGCCGGCCCGCAGGGCCCCGTACACGTACGCGTCGTCGTCGAACGTCGTGAGCATCAGGACGTGCGTCGCGGCCGGGCCCCCGGTGATCCGGCGGGTCGCCTCGATGCCGTCCGTGCCCGGCATCCGGATGTCCATCACGACGACGTCGGGGGCCAGTTCGGTCGTGAGCCGGACCGCCTCGTCGCCCGTTCCGGCCTCGCCGACGACCTCGATGTCCTCGATGTCGGCGATGACCATGCGCAGCGCGGTCCGTACCAGCGGCTGGTCGTCGGCGAGCAGGACCCGGACCGGCGCGGGCACCTCCCCGCTCATACGGACGCTCCCGTGTCCGCGCCCGCCGGAACGGGCAGCCTGGCCGTCACCCGGAATCCGCCCTCCGCGAGCGGCGCCGCGCTGAACTCGCCGTGCAGCAGGGCGACCCGCTCCCGCATCCCGGCCAGGCCGAATCCGGGCGGTGCGGTGGCCCCCGTGCCGCGGCCCCGGTCGGTGACCTGGACCGTCAGCTCCTCGGGGCCGTAGTCGACGGAGACGAGGCACGCGTCGGCCGCGGCGTGACGGACCACGTTGGTCACCGATTCCTGCACGATGCGGAACGCCGAGAGTTCGATGTCCGGGGGCAGCGGACGGCGTTCGCCCCGCCGGGTCAGCTCCACCCGGACCCCCGCCGATGTGGTGGCGGCCGCCAGCCGGTCGAGGTCGTCGAGGCCCTCGGCGGGGCGCAGCGGCGAGGCGTCCCGTTCCGCCCCGTGGCCGCCTTCCGGCCCGCTCTCCCGCAGCGCGACGAGCAGCCGCCGCAGCCCGGACAGGGTCTCCCGGCCCGCCGTCTCCACGGCGCTCATCGCCTCGCGCGCCGCGTCCGGCCGGGTGTGCACCACCCGTGCCGCCGCCCCCGCCTGGAGGGCGATGATGCCGACGCTGTGCGCGACCATGTCGTGCATCTCGCGCGCGATCCGCAGCCGCTCCTCGACCACGGCCTGTGCGGTCGCGCGCGCGGCCAGCGCCTCGCCGTGCCGGCGCGTCTCGAACGCCGAACGGCCCACCAGCCAGGCGACCACCGCGGTCAGGGCGACGACCAGCTCCGCCGAGGTGCCCAGCGGCCATCCCATGAGCCCGCGCACGGTGAGGAAGACGAGGAGCGTGCCGAGCGCCAGCGCGAGGGCGAGGGCCGCGGTGCGCCGGGGCAGCCGGGCCGCGATGAAGTACAGCGCGGCGTCGGCCGCGAGGAACTGGGCGAGCGGGATCTCCGCCACGCTCAGCGGCATCGTGGCGAGCGCGCCGGCGGCGAGCACCAGCGCGAGCGCCCTCAGCGGCCGCCGCTCCAGCAGCACGGCGCCCCGCACGGCGAGCGTCCAGGAGGCCAGCTGGACGACGATGCCGTCCCAGCGCAGGAACAGCACGCCGACCCTGGCAGAAGGCTCCACCTCCCCGGGCATCCGCACCCGCAGGAGGAAGGTGAGCAGGACGCCCACGCACCACGCCGCCGTCACCCAGTGAGCCGGCGGCATGCGCTTGAGCAGCGGGAGGGAGGGCGAGGGGGACATGCCGGGATCGTAGCCACCGCCCGCCGCCCCGGCATCCGACCACGGTCGTACAGCCCGGGTCGACATCCGGACCGTACGGCTGTCGCCACCGGTCCGACGACGTGCCGGGGTCCCGCGGCCCACAGTGGTCCATGTGATCGAAGTCAACGGACTGACCAAGCGATACGGCTCCGCCACGGCCGTCAGGGACCTCACGTTCACCGTACGGCCGGGCGAGGTCACCGGATTCCTCGGGCCCAACGGCGCGGGCAAGACCACGACCCTGCGCATGCTCCTCGGACTGGTCGAGCCGACCTCGGGCACGGCCACCGTCGGGGGCCGCGCCTTCCGCACCCATGCGCGGGGGCTGCGGGAGGCCGGTGCGCTGCTCGACGCGGGCGATGTGCACGGCGGCCGGACCGCCCGCGCGCACCTCGCGGTGCTGGCGCGCGGCAACGGCATCCCCCGGGCCCGGGTGGACGAACTCCTCGGGGAGGTGGGCCTGGCCGCCGTGGCCGGCCGCCGCATCGGCGGCTACTCGCTCGGGATGCGTCAGCGCCTCGGGATCGCCACGGCCCTGCTCGGCGACCCTCCGGTGCTGCTCTTCGACGAACCGCTCAACGGCCTGGACCCGGAAGGGGTGCTGTGGGTGCGGGGACTGTTCCGCCGGCTCGCCGCCGAGGGGCGCACGGTCTTCGTCTCCAGCCATCTGATGACGGAGATGGAGCACACCGCCGACCGGCTCGTCGTCATCGGACGGGGCGAACTCATCGCCGCCGAGCCCCTGTCCGCGTTCGCCGCGCGCTCCGCCCGCACCACCGTGACCGTGCGCACCCCCGACGCCGCGGTCCTGGCCCCGCTCCTGACCCGTGAGGGCGCCGACGTCACCGCCGAGGGCGACCTGCTCGACGTGTCCGGCCTGCCGGCCGCCCGGATCGGCGAACTCGCCCTGCGCAACGGTGTGCCGCTGCACGAACTCACCCCCGTGCGCGCCTCGCTGGAGCAGGCCTTCATGGAACTGACCGCCGACCGCGTCGACTACCTCGCCGGAGACCCCCGATGACGGCCACCGCCCCCACCACTGCCGCCGCCGCGGAGCCCGTCCCGCGCGACGCGCCCCCCGCCCGCTTCCGCGACCTGCTGGCCGCCGAGTGGCTGAAGACCTGGTCGCTGCGGTCCACACCCTGGATGTACGTGATCACCGCGCTGTCCGTCGTGGCCTTCAACGTCGGTACGGCGTACGACCAGTACCGGTACTGGAACACCTACGACGAGGGGAGCCGGGCCTCGTTCGTCCGCGACGGCCTCCCGCTCATCACCGCGTTCACCGCGAACGCGGCGATGGTGCTGCTCCTGGCCCTGGCCGCGATCGGGGCGGTGGCCGTCACCGCGGAGTACGGCACGGGGCTGATCCGCACCACGTTCACCGCGGTGCCGGCCCGCCGTTCGGTGATGGCCGCCAAGGTCCTCGTCCTGGCCGCCGTCACCACCGTGTTCGGCGCCGCCGTCTCCTGCGCCTCGTTCGCCGCGACGCAGGCGGTCCTGGACGCCCGGGGCGCGGGTGTCTCCCTCGGTCATCCGGGCGCGCTCCAGGTCGTCGCCGCCTCGGCCCTGCTCGCCCCGGTCGCCGCGGTCACCGGACTGGCGGTCGGCACCGTGATCCGGCACACCGCGGGTTCCGTCGTCGCGGGTGTGGTGCTGCTGATCCTGGTCCCGGTGTTCCTCAGCGAACGCCGCCACCTGACGGCGGTGCTCGCCCACACCCTGCCGTTCACCGCCTGGCAGCGCCTCACCGAGACGGCCGTCCGCAACGGACCGCCCGAGATGTTCCCGTGGAGCGAGACCGGTGCCTGGACGGTCTGCGTCCTCTGGCTGCTGGCGGCCTCCGCCGTGCCGGTGCTCGTGGTGGGCCGCCGCGACCACTGAGCCCCGGCCGGGCCCGGCGCACCGGACGGCGGTGCGCCCCGCCGATGACCGGCGGGGCGCACGAGGTGGAGCGAAGGGGCGGGCGGGGCGGGGCAGCGCACCGCCCGGCTCCGCTACGGGAACGACACCACCTGCGAGGGCACCGTGGAGGTGCCCGACGTCGGTGAACCCGTGTCATTGATGACGTGTTCGTACTGGCCCTGGCCGCCGAGGGAGACGACGAGCAGGTCGTGGAACTTCACGCCGGGCTTGACGGGTGCTTCGAATCCGTGGTCCTGGCGGATGGTGGGGTCGACGTTGTAGTAGCAGTAGCTGCCCAGGCCCCAGCCCTCGTGGGTGGTGACGGAGTCGTCGACCTTGTAGGCGGCGAAGCCCTTGGTGCTGCCGTTCTGGACGGCGGCCTGGTTGGGGGCGTCGTAGGACTTCTCGTTCTGGAAGAAGATCGTCCTGCCCCGCTCGCCGGACCAGCGGACGTCGTACTTGTTGAAGTGCTCGACGAACAGTCCGGTGGCGAGTACGTCGTCGCCGTTGACCTGGAGGCCGTAGTCGGACCGGTTGGTCTCCCAGCCCACGCCCTCGCCGTGGTCGGCGCGCCACAGCCAGGTGTGGTCGATGATCGTGTCGTCGCTGTTGACGACCATGGCGGTGGTGGCCTTGCCGGCGCCCGCTCCGCCGACCCGGACGAACACGTCCTGGAGGGACGTGGGGTTGTCCGCGTGGTCGGCGGACGAGCCCTCCGGGCCGACCTCGACCAGGGTGTCCGAGTTCTGCGGTCCGGCGTCGACGAGGAGTCCGGCGAGCTTGACGCCGTCGACGTCGCCGACCTTGAGGGCGGTCACGCCGTTGTCCGGGACGATGGTGGCCAGCCCCAGGCCGAGCACGACCGTGTTGGCGCGGTCGATGGTGACGGGCTGGTCCACGTGGTAGATCCCGGGCGTGAACAGCAGGTGCAGCCCCTGCTTCACCGCCGCGTTGATCGTCTCCGCCGTCGCGCCCGGCTTCACCACGTAGAACTGGTCGAGACCGATCGACTCGCCCTGCGGGGTGCCGTTCCAGGAGACGCCGCGCGCGTTGGTGCGCTTGGCCGGGACGAACACCTTGTAGTCGTCGCCGTCCAGATACAGGAACGGCTTCTCCCGGGAGACCGGGGTGTTCTCCAGCGTGGTGTACGGCGGGTTGGGGAAGCTCTGGGCGGGGGCGCCCTCGACGCCGGAGAACGTCATGTTCCAGACGCCGTTGCCCCAGCTGCCGATCGAGCTGTCGCGGGTGTACCACTGCTGCTGCGAGTACGGGCCGACCTGTCCGTCGATCTTGCTGTCGGCGATGTACCCGCCGCTCGCCCAGCCGTAGCCGTTGGGGGCGAGGTTGAGTCCGCCCTTGACGTGCATCCGGCGGAAGGGGGCGGCCTGGGAGACGGCCCAGCGGTCGGTGCCGTTGACCGGGTTGAGGGCCAGGTTCTCCGCCGAGCGCCAGAAGTTCTGGGTGGCGTTGCCGTTGAACCAGCCCGCGTCCACGGTGACATCACCGTTGAACGTGGTGTCGTCCGGCTTCAGGCCGAGACCGGCGATCTGGGTGTAGAACCCGATCTGCGCGT
This sequence comes from Streptomyces sp. NPDC057682, assembly GCF_042799575.1. Taxonomy (NCBI): domain Bacteria; kingdom Bacillati; phylum Actinomycetota; class Actinomycetes; order Kitasatosporales; family Streptomycetaceae; genus Streptomyces; species Streptomyces sp. NPDC057682. The sequence continues at coordinate 93,798 of NZ_JBHVIN010000004.1, forward strand.
TGATGTTGTCGTACGTGCCGGGCTTGAACATCAGCGCGTAGCGGCCGTCGCCGAACTGGGCCGACTCCTGCTGCTTGAACACCGCGTCGACCTTGGCCTGGATGTCGGGCGTCGACGGATCGAACACCATGACGTTCGGGCCGAGGTCGCCGCCTCCCTCGATGGCCTGCGCGTCCTCGCCGAAGGCGGTCTGCGCCGTGGGGACGGCCATGAGGAGGGAGACGGCGAATGCGGCGAACCCGAACGTGCGGGTCCGGCGGCGGTGGCGGGGTGCCGTGGGGGATTCCGTGGGGGGAACATGCATGGGTGTACGTCTCCTGAGTTGTGGAACGGATGACGCGACAAGCACCGGAATCACGCTCTGAGAGCGCTCTCCGACGGGTGTTGATGCTTCCGCCGTCACCCGGGAAACGTCAAGAGGTGTGCATCAGGAGCCTCAGTGGATGCGCATGATCGCAACAAATAACGTCTACGGAACGGCAATTGAGCTGTTCTGTGCATGCTTGGGGGTGTGGCTGACTTCAGAGGGTGATGTGGAGAACCGGCGGGGATCCGGGTCACGGTGCCCGGAACGACATCCCTAGGATCGTGCGTCATGGCGGACTTGACGCGGGTGACCGGAGCGACCAGGGCCTACTACGACACGGTGGCCGAGGAGTACGCACCCCGGGTGCGCGAGGCCTTCGCCCGCGATGTGTGGGGGCGGGCCGTGCTCGCCGGGTTCGCCGAGGAGGTACGGGGCGACGGCGGCGGACCGGTCGCCGATCTCGGCTGCGGGCCGGGCCATGTGACGGCCCATCTGGAGGGCCTGGGGCTGGACGCGTCCGGCATCGACCTCTCGCCCGGCATGGTGGCCGTGGCCCGGCGCGCCCACCCCGGTCTGCGGTTCGAGGTCGGCTCCATGGACGCCCTGCCGCTGCCGGACGGGGAGCTGGGCGGCGCCGTCGCCTGGTGGTCGATCATGCACACGCCTCCGGACCTGCTGGACGTCCTCCTCGCCGAGTTCCACCGGGTGCTGGCCCCCGGCGGCCGGCTGCTCCTCGGCTTCCACGCCGGGGACGACGGCTCCTACACCGGCCGCCCGCGCGAGGGGGGCGTCGCCTACGCCATCCATCTGCTGGACCCCGGCCGGGTCGCCGCGCTCATGGAACGCGCCGGATTCACCCTCACCGTCCGGATGGAGGGCGAGGGCGGCACCTGGCCCTGGGCCTGCCTGGCCGGGCGGCGGCCACCGCTCGGCGAGGACGCCGGGGCCGCCGGATCCTGATCCCGGCCGCTGTCCCACGGCCACGCCTCGGGCGCGCCGGCCCGTTCTCCCGCCGCCTCGTGCACCGGGCGCGCAGACGCACCGCGGAAGAGGCCTGGCCGGCACCTCGGTCAGGTGAGGTGCCGGCCAGGGGTTCGGGGGCCCGGGTCAGGGGCGCGGTGCGGGGGCCCGGGTGATGCGGGCGATCGCCTCCACGGTCAGGGCCCGGTCGTGCGGGTCGGTCTCCAGGGCGCGGTGGATGGACAGGCCCTCGATCAGCGCGTCCAGCTGACGGGCGGTCGCCGGGTCGAAGTGCCACTCCAGGGCGACCCGGCTGCGCCGCATCCACTCCCGCGTCAGCTCGCGGAAGGCGGGCTTGCGGGCGGCCAGGGTGTACAGCTCATGGGTGAGCACCAGCTCGCGCTGGTTGCCGCCGGACAGATGGTGGACCAGATCGGCCACCGCCTCCCGGGCCTCGTCGGGCGTCGTGGCCGCGCCCAGCCGGTCCTCGAAGACGGCGACGATGCCGCTGGAGAAGCGCGTGAACGCTTCCCGCAGCAGCTCGTCCATCCCGGCGAAGTGGTACGTCATCGAGCCGAGCGGCACCCCCGCGAGGGCGGCGACCTTCCGGTGCGAGGTCCCGGCGACCCCCTCCCGTGCGATCAGGTCGAGCGTCGCGGTGATGATGCGCTCCCGCCGCTCGGGATCGGTCTGTCCGGTCGCCACGCTGTCGCCCTCGCAAAGGTCTAGATGGAGCGGATCACCCGGGCGGGACTGCCCACGGCGACCACGTTGGCGGGGACGTCCTTGGTGACGACGGCTCCCGCGCCGATGACGCTGTTGTCCCCGATGGTCACCCCGGCCAGCACGATCGCCCCGCCGCCGAGCCAGACATTGTCGCCGATCGTGATGGGACGCGCCGCCTCCAGCTTGTCGCGGCGCGGCTCCGGCTCCACCGGGTGGGTGGGCGTGAGCAGTTGGACGTTGGGCCCGATCTGGCAGTCGCGGCCGATGGTGATCGGGGCGACGTCCAGGGCGGTGAGGTTGTAGTTGACGAACGTGTCCTCGCCGACCGTGAGGTACGTCCCGTAGTCCACGTACAGCGGCGGCCGGATGTGCGCCCCGGCGCCCAGCCCGCCCAGCAGCTCGGCGAGCAGCGGCCGCGCGGCGTCCGGGTCCTCGGCGTACGCGGCGAGGTACCGGGCGGAGAGCCGCACCGCCCGCTTCTGCGCCTCGACGATCTGCGGGTCGTCCGCGATGTACAGGTCTCCGGCGAGCATCCGCTCGTGGTTCGTACGGGGGTCACCCGCGAAGTGGTCCGTCATGGGTACGAGCGTACACTCCAGGCGTACGGTCGTACGCTCGTACGGCGCACCGCTCTCCGAACCCATCCGCAGGGGCCCGCTTCATGGATGCCGCCACACGCCGCTGGCGTGCCGCACTGTTCCTCTTCATGCTCGCCGCCGGAACCGGCATGGCCTCCTGGGTCGCGCGCACCCCGGCCGTCCGGGACGGGCTCGACGTCTCCACCGGCGCGATGGGCCTCGTCCTGTTCGGGCTGTCCACCGGTTCGATGGCCGGCGTCACGGCCTCCGGACCGCTGGTGCGCCGCCACGGCGGCCGGGCGACGATCCTCGGCGGCACCGTCCTCATCGTGGCCGGGCTGCTCGTCGTCGCGGCGGGCACCGCGCTGCCCCGGGCGGCCGTCGTCTTCGGCGGACTGGCCCTGTTCGGCGGCGGGATGGGCATGAGCGAGGTGGCCTTCAACATCGAGGGGGCCGCCGTCGAGACGGTCATCGGCCGGTCCGTCCTGCCCGTCCTGCACGGCTGCTTCAGCCTGGGCACGGTCGTCGGGGCGCTCCTCGGCATGGCGCTCACCGCCGCCGCCCTCCCGGTCGGCTGGCACCTCGCCCTCGTCGCCGTCCTCATAGCCGCGGCCGGCATCCGCGCGGTCCTCGCCATTCCGCCCGGCACCGGCAAGGAGACCGCACCGGCCGCCACCGGCCGGGAGGAGGCCCGGGGCGGACAGCTGCGGGTGTGGCGGGACCGCCGGCTCGTCCTGATCGGCGTGATCGTGCTCGCCACGGCCTTCGCCGAGGGCGCGGCCAACGACTGGCTGCCGCTGCTGATGGTCGACGGCTACGACGTGAGCGCCACCGTCGGTTCGCTGACCTTCCTTCTCTTCGCCGCCTCGATGACCCTCGGCCGCTTCGTCGGCGGCCCCCTCCTGGAGCGGTACGGCAGGGTCCTGGCGGTCCGGCTCAGCTGTGTGACCGCCGCGCTCGGCCTCGCGGTGGTGATCGTGGCGCCGAGCCCGGTGATGGCGGGGGCGGCCGCGGTGCTCTGGGGGCTCGGCGCCTCGCTCGGCTTCCCCGTCACGGTCTCCGCGGCCGGCGACCACCCGCACGACGCGGCGGCCCGCGTCGCGGCCGTCTCCACCGCCGGCTACTTCGCCTTCCTCGTCGGCCCGCCCTCGCTCGGCTTCCTCGCCGACCACATCGGACTGCGCCTGACCATGGGCGTCGTCCTCGTCCTGGTGGCCGTCGCCGCCGCGCTGGCCGGGGCGCTGCGCACCGAGCACGACGCCCCGGACGTGGACGGGGAACAGGGACCGGGCACCCACCCGCGCACGGCCCCCGGCGCGGCCCGCGACCCGGGCACGGATCCGGACGCCCGGCCCGCGCCGGTCACTCCCTGACCGCCGCCCCCTCCGGCTCGTCCCACAGCGCGGTGCCGCGGGCGGCGACCAGCGCCCCGATCCGCGCCACCAGCTCACCGGCCGGCAGCGGACCGGGCCTGCGCCCGTCCCTCAGCCGCGGCGCCACCCGCCCGTCGGCGGCCTCCGCCGCCCCGATCACCGCCTGGTACGGCACCAGCCGCGCCTGCCGGATCCGGGCCCCCAGACTGCCCAGCTCCCGGCCCCTGACCTCCGCACGCAGCCCGGCCGCGGCACACCGCCGCACCAGCTCCTCGGCGGCGGGCCGCTGTTCGTCGGAGACCGGCAGGGCCACCAGCTGGACGGGGGAGAGCCAGCCGGGGAACGCCCCGCCGTGCCGCTCGACGAGATGGGCGACGGCCCGCTCCACACTGCCGAGGACGCTGCGGTGCACCATGACCGGGCGGTGCCTGGCCCCGTCGGCGCCGATGTAGTGCAGACCGAAGCGCTCCGGCTGGTGGAAGTCGATCTGGACGGTCGACAGGGTCGACTCCCGGCCCGCCGCGTCCGCCACCTGGACGTCGATCTTCGGACCGTAGAACGCGGCCTCGCCCCCGGCCGCCTCGTACGGCAGCCCGGACGCCTCCAGGACCTCGGTCAGCAGCGCGGTCGAGCGCTCCCACAGCTCCGGCGCGGCCACGTACTTCCCGCCGGGACCCGGCAGCGAGAGCCGGAAGCGGGCCGGCTCGATGCCGAGCGCCCCGTACACCCGCCGGATCAGCTCCAGCGCGTCCCGCGCCTCGCCGGCCACCTGCTCCAGGGTGCAGAAGATGTGCGCGTCGTTCAGCTGGATGGCCCGCACCCGGGTCAGTCCGCCGAGCACCCCGGACAGCTCCGCCCGGTACATCCCGCCCAGCTCCGCCATCCGCAGCGGCAGTTCGCGGTAGCTGTGCGCCCGGGAGCGGTAGATCACGGCGTGGTGCGGGCACAGGCTCGGCCGCAGCACCACCTGTTCACCGCCCAGCTCCATCGGCGGGAACATGTCCTCGCTGTAGTGCGCCCAGTGCCCGGAGATCTCGTACAGCTCCCGTTTCCCGAGCACCGGCGAGTACACGTGCCGGTAACCGGCCCGCTGCTCCTCGGCGCGGATGTACTCCTCCAGGGTGTGCCGCAGCACGGCGCCGTCCGGCAGCCAGTACGGAAGGCCCGCCCCGATCAGCGGGTCGGTGTCGAACAGCTCCAGCTCACGGCCGAGCCTGCGGTGGTCGTGCATGGCGGTCTCCTCGCGGACGAGGGACGGACGACCGCACGGCGAAGCCCCGGGGCGTCCGCCCCGGGGCTTCTCACTGGTCAGCAGTCAGCGCGCCGGGACACTCTCCGGCGTCGTCGTCCTCATGTCGGCGCGCTTCATGCGCGGGACGCTAGCAGCGGCCGTGCGGGCGGCGCACCGCCTTTTCCGCGCGGCCACCGGGGCTCAGCCCTTCCGGGACGAGTCGAGATGGGCGAACACGACCACGTTGTCCACGTAGTCCTTCGCCTTGCGGTCGTAGGTGCCGCCGCAGGTGATCAGCCGCAACTGGGCGTCCGGGGTGTCGGCGTACACCCGCTTGTCCGGGAAGTTCGCCTTGCTGAACGTCTCCACGGTGTCGACCTTGAACGTGGCCACCGTGCCGTCGGCGCGCGTGATGTCGACCGTGGAGCCGGGCCGCAGGAACCGCAGCTGGAGGAAGACGGCCGGACCGGTCGTCGTGTCGACGTGGCCCGCGACGATCGAGGCGCCGCGCTCGCCCGGCGTCGCACCGTCCTTGAACCAGCCGACCAGGTTCTTGTCGTTCGGCGGCGGCGCGTCCAGCCGCCCGGACGGCCCGATCGACAGCGGCGTGAACGGGGCGTCCACCGCGATCGCCGGGATCTTCAGCCGCGTCGGCACCGAACGGGACAGGGCCGGCGTCGCGGCGCTCGGGGACGCCTGGCGGGGGACGGCCGCGGCCGGGGAGGAGGCGGGGGCCGGGGCGGCGGGCGCGGCCGCAGCGGGCGGGGCGGGTGGTTTGTCGTCGGCCGAGGAGCCGAACGAGTTGTAGATCAGCAGCATGCCGATGCCGGCCGCGACGGCCGGCCACAGCAGGGTGCGGCCGAGCGTGGCGGTCTCGGGGGAGGGGGCGGAGGGAGCGGCGGTGGGGGAACCGGGCGACTGCGGGGCGGCCATGGGAACGGAGCCTTTCGTCCGTACGGGGATATGAGGGGGCTCCCCGCGGGAAGCGCCCTGGGCCCGTCCTCCGGACCACGTCCGGACAGGCCCGGCGCGCCCGCGCCCGGTCCGGGCGGGAGCCCCGGGGAAACGACGGCGCCGCGGCCGCCGTCCGGAGGGACGGCGGCCGCGACAGCGAAGCGGCCGGGTCAGGCCATCGCGCCACCCGCCGCCTGACGGCGGCGCAGCTTGTACGCGCCGACGCCGACACCACCGAGGAGCAGCAGCGAACCGGCGGCCAGACCGCCACCGGTCATGGCCATCGCGCCACCACCCGTGTGCATACCGCCGCTGGGCTTGTCCTTCTTCCAGCCCTCGTCGGTCTTGCCGCCCTCGTCCTTGCCCGGCTGCCACTCCTTGGCGACCGTGGACGACAGCGCGCCGCCGCCGGTGTGGACGCCGCCGCTGGGCTTGTCCTTGTACTTGCCGCCCTCGTCGTTGCCGGGCTGCCATTCGGTGACGGTCTTGGCGAGGGCGCCGCCGCCGGTGTGGACGCCGCCGCTGGGCTTGTCCTTGTACTTGCCGCCCTCGTCCTTGCCGGGCTGCCACTCCGTGACGGCCTTCGCGAGGGCGCCGCCGCCGGTGTGGACACCGCCGCTCGGCTTGTCCTTCTTCCAGCCGCCGTCCTCGCTGCTGGAGGACGAACCGCTGTCGTGCTCCCAGTCGCCGGCCGCGAGGGCGTAGGCGGAGGGAGCGGAGAGAGTCAGTACGGCCGAGACGGCGGCCGTGGCGAACAGTGTGCGGGCAGAGCGCATCTGAACACGTGTCCTTTCGTGGCGACTGCGGAGCGTGACGGGATGTCAGCCCAGAGGAACGCAGCGGCTACGTGATCCACCGTCAGCCCGGATTCCGGGGCGCGCCATCGGAGAGCTCCGCATTGGAGCGACGGCATGGGCCCATCGAGTGGCCGGGCCCGGATAATCACCCGTTGGACGGCACGCCGCGCCGGGCGGAGGTTTGGCGGGGGCCGTGTCCCCCGTTCGCTGACGGTGCCTCACCGCCGTACGGGGCGCGGAAAAGGGTTTGCGGGCCGTTCCGGCCCGCTGCTGTACTCGGCGGACCAGCCACAGGACCGGGAGACGCCCATGCGCCGAGCTCACATGTTCACCACGACGGGAATCCACACCACCGCCGAGAACATGGAGTTCTGTGCACACGCTGAATCTGGGCATCCTGGCGCACGTCGACGCCGGTAAGACCAGCCTGACCGAGCGGCTTCTCCACACCGCCGGAATCATCGACGAGATCGGCCGCGTCGACGACGGGAACACCCGGACCGACTCCCTCGCCCTCGAACGGCGGCGCGGGATCACCATCAAGTCCGCGGTCGTCTCGTTCCCCCTCGACGACGTCACCGTCAACCTGATCGACACCCCCGGTCACCCGGACTTCATCGCCGAGGTGGAACGGGTCCTCGGCGTGCTCGACGGAGCCGTGCTGGTGGTCTCCGCCGTCGAGGGCGTCCAGGCGCAGACCCGCGTCCTGATGCGCACGCTCCAGCGGCTGCGCATCCCCACGCTGATCTTCGTCAACAAGACCGACCGGGCCGGAGCCCGCCACGCGCCCGTCCTGCGCGAGATCGCCGAACGGCTCACGCCCCGCGCGGTCGCCATGGGCCCCGCTCCCACCGGGCTCGGCACCCGTGCCGCGCACGGCCCGGCCCACGCCGACGACGACCCCGTCCTCACCGCCCGCCTGACCGACCTGCTCACCCGGCACGACGACGCCCTGCTCGCCGCGTACGTGGAGGGCGACGGAACCCTCGCCCCCGGCAGGCTCCGCCGCGCCCTGGCCGAGCAGACCGGGCGGGCCCTGGTCCACCCGGTCTACGCCGGTTCGGCGTTCACCGGGGCCGGGACCGACGACCTGGTCCGGGGCATCAGGGAGCTGCTGCCCGGGGCGCAGGGGGACCCCGACGGGGAGGTCTCCGGCACCGTGTTCAAGGTCGAACGCGGCCGGTCCGGCGAGAAGCTCGCCTGGGTCCGGATGTTCTCCGGCACCGTGCGCACCCGCGACCGGCTGCCCTTCGGACCGGGCCCCGGCGCCCTCTCCGAGGACCGGGTCACCGGCATCCGGGTCTTCGACGGCGGGACCGACACCCCCGCCGGCTCCGTCGGACCGGGACGGATCGCGAAGCTCACCGGGCTCGGCGCCGTCCGCATCGGCGACACCCTCGGCACCACCGGGACGGCCGGCCCCGCCCACCACTTCGCCCCGCCCACCCTGGAGTCCGTCGTCGTCCCCACCGCCCCGGCCGGCCGCGGCGACCTGCACGCCGCGCTCGCCCAGCTCGCCGAACAGGACCCGCTGATCGGCCTGCGCCAGGACGATGTCCGCGAGGAGATCTCGGTCTCCCTCTACGGCGAGGTGCAGAAGGAGGTCGTCCAGGCCACGCTCGCCGAGGAGTACGGCATCGGCGTCACCTTCCGCGCGACCACCACCATCTGCCTGGAACGGCCCACCGGCTCCGGAGCCGCGTACGAGATCATCGACACGGGCGACAACCCCTTCCTGGCCACGGTCGGTCTGCGCGTCGACCCCGCCCCGCCGGGCAGCGGGGTGAGCTACGCACGGGAGGTCGAGCTGGGCTCCATGCCGTACTCCCTGATGCGGGCCGTCGAGGACACCGTCGTCGAGACGCTCGCCCAGGGGCTGTACGGCTGGCGCGTCACCGACTGCGCGGTCACGATGACGCACTCCGGCTACTGGCCCCGCCAGAGCCACGCGCACGGCACCTTCGACAAGTCCATGTCGAGCACCGCCGGGGACTTCCGCCTGCTGACCCCGCTGGTCCTGATGGACGCGCTGAGAAGGGCCGGCACCACGGTGTACGAACCGGTGCACCGCTTCCGCGCCGAGATCCCCGCCGACACCCTCGGGCCGCTGCTGCCCGTCCTCGCCCGGCTGCGAGCCGTCCCCGGCCCGCCGTCCCCCGACGGCACGGTCTGCGTCCTGGAGGGCGAGATCCCCGCCGACCGGGTCCACGACCTGCAGCAGCGGCTGCCCGGACTGACCCGGGGCGAAGGCGTCCTGGAGACCGCCTTCCACACCCACCGCCCCGTCACCGGCACCCCGCCGCACCGCTCCCGCACCGACCACAACCCCCCCGACCGCAAGGAGTACCTGATCCACACCGTCCGCCGCACCGGCACCGGGGGCGGTCCGGGCTGACCCCGGCCGGGCCCGTCGGGGGCCCCGCGCCCCGTCAGTTCAGCAGCGCCCGCGCCGCCCTGGCCTGGTGGCGCACCGACTCCGCGGCGGCCGGATCGACCGCCGCGACCACTTCCGCGTACGCGTCCATCTCCGCCGCCCCGCGCCCGAACTCCCCGGACTGCACCAGCAGCCGGGCCCGTTCCAGGCGCAGGGCGGCGGGATGCGAGGGCAGCAGCAGCGACAGCTCCACCGCCCACAGCCCCACGTCCGTGCGCTCCGGCCGGGCCGCCGCCCAGGCCCGGATGTTGTTCAGGATCCGCAGCACGATCTCCAGCGGCCGGGCCGGCTCCCGCACGGCCGCGTCGAGCCGTTCCCCGGTCGCCCCCGTCACCAGCAGCTCCGCGTCCTGCTCCGACAGCGGCCGGCCCCCGGCGAACGGATCGGCCAGCACTCCCTCGGCCGGATCGCCGAAGCCGACGACGAAATGGCCCGGCAGCGCCACCCCGAACACCGGCGCCCCGGCCCGCCGCGCGACCTCGATCCACACCACCGACAACAGGATCGGCAGCCCGCGCCGGCGCCGCAGCACCTCGTGCAGCAGCGAGGACTCCAGCCGCCGGTAGTCCGCCGCCGCGCCCTCGAAACCATGGCGCTCGCCCAGCAGTTCGGCCAGCGCCGACGCCCAGGCGCGCCCGCCGCGCAGCCCGTACGGCAGCTGCCCGGCGAGCGCGTCCAGCTCGATCTGCGCCGCGTCCATGGCGGCCGTGTCCAGCGCGGGATCGGCCTCCGCCGCCAGCAGCAGACAGAGCAGCGCCAGATCCGGCCGCTCCGCCCGCGCCTCCTCGGCGAACCTGCGCCGCCGCGCCTCCCGGCCGTCCTCCTCCCCGGCCACGGCTACGCCGCCCGGAAGTGGTGGTACAGGTGGTGCGTCACGAAGCCCATCCCGTCGTACAGGGACCGCGCGCCGTCGTTGTCCGTCTCGACCTGGAGCCAGGCGGCCGACGCGCCCTCGTCCGCCGCCTGCCGGGCGAGCGCGGTCATCACGGCGGTGGCCAGCCCCTGTCTGCGGTGCTCGGGAGCCACCTCGACGGCCATGAAGCCGGCCCACCGCCCGTCCACCACACAGCGCCCGATCGCGGCCGGCGCGGTGTCGCCGCCGGTTCCGGGCACGGTCGCGAACCACACCGAGGGCCCGCTCTCCAGCACGGCGGTCACCTCGGGCCCGGGGGCGGTGGAGCGCTGGTAGCGGGAGAGCCAGGCGTCGTCCACCGCACGGCTCAGCCGCACCCGGCCCACCTCGGCCGGCAGATCGCCGATCGGGGCGAGCGCCGCGATCCGCACCTGCGCCGACACCTCGCGCCGCCAGCCGTGCTCCTCCAGCCCCGCGCACAGTCGCTCCTGGGTGTCCCCGGCACCCGTCGCCGCCTGTACACGGGCGGGCAGGCCACGCGCCGCGTACCACTGCCGGACCCGTTCCAGCGCCTCCGGCAGCGGCAGACCCGGATCCCCGAGCGGCAGGGCGGAGTTGGCGCGCCGGGTGAATCCGGCGGCGGCGCGCAGCCGCCACTCGCCCAGCGGCTCGCTCTCCACCGGCTGCCAGGCGCGGGCGTACACGGGGGCCAGTTCGGCGAAGGAGGCGGCGGGGCCGCGACGGCGTGCGGGGGCGGCCGGCACGACCTTCCCCGCGACCAGAGCGGATGCCTCGATGCGGACCGACACGCCGTCCTTGGGTGTGACGGAGAGCACACCGTCGTTCCAGGATGTGAGAACTCCGACCGTATCGGTGAATTTCGCGCCCCCGGGGCCGTCTTCGGTCAGGCGTCGGACCGATACCCGTTTACCCACGTCAGCCGGTGCAATTCGGACCTCCAGCCGTCCGCCCATGGTGAATTCCACAGCTCTGTCCGCCCCTCCTGTTCGGATCGTGCCCGGGAACGGAGATACTAGGTGCGGGCATCGACGACGCCGCGCTCCCGCGCGAGAGCCAACGCCCTACCGAGGAGGAACGACAGCGTGACCTACGTCATCGCGCAGCCTTGTGTCGACGTCAAGGACAAGGCCTGCATCGAAGAGTGCCCCGTCGACTGCATCTACGAGGGCCAGCGGTCCTTGTACATCCACCCGGACGAGTGCGTCGACTGTGGAGCCTGTGAGCCGGTCTGCCCGGTCGAGGCGATCTTCTACGAGGACGACACCCCGGAGGAGTGGAAGGACTACTACAAGGCGAACGTCGAGTTCTTCGACGACCTCGGGTCGCCCGGTGGTGCCTCCAAGCTGGGCCTGATCGAGCGCGACCACGCGTTCATCGCCGCCCTGCCGCCGCAGAACCAGTAGCAGCGTCCGGCGCGTGCGTCACCCCGGTCCCGTACGGCTCGCTCCGTACGGGACCGCGGTGTTTCCCCGTCGTCCCGTGTCACCCCGTGTGCACCCCGTACGAGAAAGCAGAGATCCGTGTCCGCAGTCTCCTCCCGTCTCCCCGTCTTCCCGTGGGACCGGCTCGCGCCCTACAAGTCGACGGCGGAGAGCCACCCGGACGGCATCGTCGACCTGTCCGTCGGCACGCCCGTCGACCCGGTGCCCGAGCTGATCCGTGAGGCGCTGGTCGCCGCCGCGGACAGCCCCGGCTATCCGACGGTGTGGGGGACGGCCGCGCTGCGGGACGCCCTCACCGGCTGGGTGGAGCGACGGCTGGGCGCCGCGGGCGTCACCCACGAGAACGTGCTGCCCGTCGTCGGCTCCAAGGAACTGGTGGCCTGGCTGCCGACCCAGCTGGGCCTGGGCCCCGGCGACCGGGTCGCCCACCCGCGCCTGGCCTACCCGACGTACGAGGTCGGCGCCCGGCTCTGCGGCGCCGAGCCGGTGGTCTACGACGACCCGACCGAGCTGGACCCGGCCGGCCTCAAGCTGCTCTGGCTCAACTCGCCGTCCAACCCGACCGGCCGGGTCCTCGCCAAGGACGAGCTGATCCGCATCGTCGCCTGGGCGCGCGAGCACGGGGTGCTGGTCTTCAGCGACGAGTGCTACCTGGAGCTGGGCTGGGAGGCCGAGCCGGTCTCCGTGCTCCACCCGGACGTCTGCGGCGGTACGTACGAGGGCATCGTCGCCGTGCACTCGCTGTCGAAGCGGTCCAACCTGGCCGGCTACCGCGCCGCGTTCGTCGCGGGCGACGCGGCCGTGCTGAGCGAACTGCTGCTGATCCGCAAGCACGGCGGCATGATGACGCCCGCGCCCGTCCAGGCGGCGACCGTCGCGGCGCTCGGCGACGACGCGCACGTGGCCGAGCAGCGCCGCCGCTACGCGGACCGCCGCGCGGCCCTGCGCACCGCCCTGGAGTCCCACGGCTTCCGGATCGAGCACAGCGAGGCGAGCCTCTACCTGTGGGCCACCCGCGACGAGCCCTGCTGGGACACGGTGGCCCATCTGGCCGAGCTGGGCATCCTGGTGGCGCCCGGCGACTTCTACGGACCGGCGGGCGACCGCTTCGTCCGGGTGGCCTTCACCGCCACCGACGAGCGCGTCGCCGCCGCCGTCAAGCGGCTGGGCTGACCACGGCGAAGGGCCCCGGGAGCGTGCGCTCCCGGGGCCCTTCCGCGTACGCGGGTCAGCCGCCGATCGGCAGACCGCCCATGAGCTGACCGCCGGCCGGGGCGCCCTTGGCCGCGCCGCCGAGCGCGTCGGCCGCCCCGCCCTGGACGGTCTTGCCGACGCCGGCGGCGGCCGGGGCGGCCTGCTTGCCGGCCTCGCCCAGGGTCTTGCCCGCCACCGGCAGCGCCGTGTCGACGACCTTGGCACCGGCCGGTCCGGCGACGTCGCCGGCCGCGCCGTTCACCGCCTGGCCGAGCCCGGCACCCTCGACGCTGGTGAGGCCGCCGAGGTCCGGGGCCAGCTCCGCGGCACCCGCGGCTCCGGCCGCACCGACCACGGGTGCCGCACCCGCCGCGAGCAGCAGCGCGGTACGGGCGATCCGGCGGGTCAGGGGGAGGGACATGATGCTCCTTCGACGGGGAGGGAAAAGTCGTGGTGTCCGTGGACCGGACGCCATGACAACCGCCCCGGGGCAGGGGGAGGTTGCGGTGCCCCCGGGTAAAGACTGGGTAACGCGTCACATAATCCGCAGCGGAGGAACCCGGGCGGACCCGGCATTCCGCGGCCTCGCGCCGAACCGTCACTTCCCATACGCCCCAAGGGAAACAGCCGATACGCGAGCAGCCGCGCGCACGACCGCCCGGCACAGGCCGGCGCACCCACCGGATCCCCCGTGCGGGCGATGTCTCGTACGGGGGTTCGCGGGGCGTTTCGGGGGGCGGGTGCCTGCGCGGTCGCCGCCCGCCCGGGGAGGTCCCGCGGGGGCCCCGGCGCTACCGCACCAGGCGCATCCGGACGGTCGCGCTGTCGGAAGCGGTGCCGTTTTTCGCGCGCTCCGTCCGCCAGCCCGACTCCGACGTCCACCGCCGGCCCGCGTACGCGACCTCGTCGATGCCGAGCGCCTCGGACTGCGCCACCGCCCAGTGCGCCAGCTCCCAGCCGTGCTGCGGGGCGCCGTCCTTCGCGGAGCGGCGGGCCCCGTCCACCGGCACCGAGAGCGCCGCGTCCGCCTTGGCCCCGGCGGCCCCGGACGTCCCGTCCGCCGCGTCCCCCGCCGGGAGGACGTCCTTGCCGAAGGAACGGACGAGCGCGGTCCGCAGCTTCTCCGGGCGGCCCGTCCCGGCCGTGCTCCGCGGCGGCTCGCAGTTCAGCGCGGCGGGCGTGCGGCCGGTCAGCGCGGCGGCCAGCAGCGCGGCGTCCGGCTCGTGCTTCGCGTACGCCTGCGGGAAGCCGCTGCGCTGGACGCGCTGCGCGGCGACGGTGAGCGGCAGCCGCGAATAGCCCGGCACCTCGGCCAGATGCGCGTAGAACTTCCCGGCCGAGTACACCGGGTCCAGGATCTGCGTCTCCGTGCCCCAGCCCTGCGAGGGGCGTTGCTGGAAGAGGCCCAGCGAGTCCCGGTCGCCGTGCTCGATGTTGCGCAGCCCGGACTCCTGCATCGCCGTCGCCAGCGCGATCGTCACGGCCCGCTCCGGCATGCCGCGCGTGGTGCCCACGGCGGAGATCGTCGCGGCGTTCGCCGCCTGCTCGGCCGTCAGCCGGTACGTCCGCGACCCGCCCGCGGAGCCGTCGGCCGACTCCACCGTGCACTGCTCCGAACCCCGGCTGCCGGTCAGATACTGGGCGGTCAGATAACCGGCCACGGCGACGAGCACGGCGAAGGCCGCCGTGAGGCGCAGACGGCGGCTGCGGGCGGTGTGTCGGCGGGCGGGAGAAACGGTCCGGGGCACGGGGCCACCGTACGCGAGCCGTCTGTGGGTGTCCCGGGCCGCGTTCGCTCATGTACCTCGCGAGGGGGCGTGCGGCAACGTACTAGGGTCATGGCCATGGCCGACAGCACCCTTGACCTCACCCTGGACGGGCCCGCGCTCACCGCGCGGCTCGTCGACTTCCCCTCGGTCAGCGGAGGGGAGAAGGACCTCGCCGACGCCATCGAGGCGGCGCTGCGCCCCCTCGGGCACCTGACCGTCGACCGGCACGGCAACAACATCGTCGCCAGGACCGATCTGGGCCGCGCCGAACGCGTCGTCCTGGCCGGCCACATCGACACCGTGCCGATCGCGGACAACGTGCCCTCCCGGCTCGACGAGAACGGGCTGCTCTGGGGCTGCGGCAGCTCCGACATGAAGTCGGGCGTCGCCGTCCAGCTGCGGATCGCCGCGACCGTGCCCGAGCCCAACCGCGACCTCACCTTCGTCTTCTACGACAACGAGGAGGTCGCCGCCCACCTCAACGGCCTCGGCCACATCGCCGAGGCCCACCCCGACTGGCTGGCGGCGGACTTCGCCGTCCTCCTGGAGGGCTCCGACGCCGAGGTCGAGGGCGGCTGCCAGGGCACCCTGCGCGTCTTCCTGCGCCTGGAGGGGGAGCGGGCCCACTCCGCGCGCAGCTGGATGGGGTCCAACGCGATCCACGCCGCCGCCCCCGTGCTCGCCCGGCTCGCCGCGTACGAACCGCGCCGGCCGGTGATCGACGGCCTCGAATACCACGAGGGCCTCAACGCCGTCCGCATCGAGGGCGGCGTCGCCACCAACGTCATCCCGGACGCCTGCACCGTCGTCGTGAACTACCGCTACGCCCCGGACCTCTCCGAGGAGCAGGCCCTGGCCCACGTCCACGAGGTCTTCGAGGGCTGCGGCGTCGCCGAGTTCGTCGTCGACGACCACTCGGGCGCGGCCATGCCCGGCCTCTCGCACCCGGCGGCCAAGGCGTTCATGGAGGCCGTCGGCGGCACCGCCCGGCCCAAGTTCGGCTGGACGGACGTCGCGCGCTTCGGCTCGCTGGGCGTCCCCGCGGTGAACTACGGCCCCGGCGACCCGATCCTCGCCCACAAGCGCGAGGAGCACGTCCGGACCGACCGGATCGTCCACTGCGAGGAACGCCTCCGCTCCTGGCTCACCGGCTGACCCACGGCATTCCCCTGCCCGTAACCTCCGGCGATCTACGCTGGGCGTGAGACGGGGCGTCGCAGGACGCCCCCGACGTCGGCGGAGGGAGCAGGTCATGGGCAACCCCGAGGATGCGCGGATCCCCGAAGGTGCGGAGATCCCCGAGGGCGCGGTCAGGCCGGAGGAACAGCGACTCGGCCCGGTGCTGCGCCGCAGGGACCAGGTGCAGCCCGGCACCACCGATCAGCGGCTGCTGGACTCCGAGGGCGACTCGGAGTGGGTGCACACCGACCCCTGGCGGGTGATGCGCATCCAGTCGGAGTTCGTCGAGGGCTTCGGCGCGCTCGCCGAGCTGCCGAGCGCGATCAGCGTCTTCGGCTCGGCGCGCACCGCCGCGGGCACCCCGGAGTACGAGGCGGGGGTGCGGATCGGGCGGGCGCTGGTCGACGCGGGCTTCGCGGTGATCACCGGCGGCGGCCCCGGTGCCATGGAGGCGGCGAACCGGGGCGCCCGGGAGGCCAGTGGCATCTCGGTGGGCCTCGGCATCGAGCTGCCCTTCGAGTCGGGGCTCAACCCGCACGTCGACATCGGGGTGAACTTCCGCTACTTCTTCGTCCGGAAGACGATGTTCGTCAAGTACGCCCAGGGCTTCGTCGTGCTCCCCGGCGGCCTCGGCACCCTCGACGAGCTGTTCGAGGCGCTCACCCTCGTCCAGACCGGCAAGGTCACCCGCTTCCCGATCGTGCTGTTCGGTACGGAGTACTGGGGCGGCCTGGTCGACTGGCTCCGCGACACCGTGGTCGCCCAGGGCAAGGCGTCGGACAAGGACCTGCTGCTCTTCCACGTCACGGACGACGTGGACGAGGCGGTCAACCTGGTGACCAAGGAGGTCGGCCGCTAGGGTCCCTTCGCCGCCTCCGCGGGGGCGACCCGCCCCCGCCTCCGCCCGTCGTGCCCGTTACGCCAGTCCGCGCCGGGCGACGGCGGGCGGGCGGTGACCGGCGAGGGACGCCACCATGTCCAGGACGTCGCGGGTCTCGGCCACCTCGTGCACGCGGTAGACCCGCGCCCCCAGCCACGCGGAGACCGCCGTCGTCGCCAGCGTGCCGAGCAGCCGCTCCTTGACCGGGCGGTCCAGCGTCTCGCCGACGAAGTCCTTGTTGGAGAGCGAGACGAGCACCGGCCACCCCGTCTCCGTCATCTCGCCGAGGCGGCGGGTGGCCTCCAGGGAGTGCCGGGTGTTCTTCCCGAAGTCGTGACCGGGGTCGATCATGATCCCGTCCGGCCGGACGCCCAGCGCCACGGCCCGTTCGGCCAGCCCCGTGGTCACCCGCAGGATGTCCTCCATCACGTCCGCGTACCCCACGCGGTGCGGCCGGGTCCGGGGCTCGGCGCCGCCCGCGTGGGTGCACACCAGCCCCGCCCCGTACCGGGCCGCGACCTCCGCGAGATTCGGGTCGACCCCGCCCCAGGCGTCGTTCAGCAGGTCCGCGCCCGCCTCGCACACCGCCGCGCCCACGTCGTGACGCCAGGTGTCGACGCTGATCACCACGTCCGGGTGGCGCCGGCGCACCTCCGCGACGAAACCGACCGTGCGGCGGGCCTCCTCCTCGGCGGTGACCTCCTCGCCGGGACCGGCCTTCACCCCGCCGATGTCGATGATCGCGGCGCCGTCGGACACCGCCCGCTCGACCCGCTCCAGCGCGGGCTCGTCGTCGAAGGTGGCGCCCTGGTCGTAGAAGGAGTCGGGGGTGCGGTTGACGATCGCCATGATCACCGGCTCGTGCGCGCCGAACTCGCGCCGGCCCAGCCTGAGCACACCGCTTCGCATCCCGTGTCTCTCCTTCGAATCCGCCCGGAAGATCGCTCCCGGGACCGACTGCGACCCTAACGGTCGGTGCTGCATGGCACGATCGGACCCGGACGAATTCCGCTCCCGGGGAGATACGCGTGTTCTGGTTCTTGCTGCTCGCGATGGTGGTGGTCGTGGCCGCGGTCACGCTCGCGGTGGTCGGCGGAGGGAGGAGCGCCATTCTTCAGGACGTGGCGCCCGAACTGCTGACGGACCCGCTGCCCGAGAACCGGCCGGTCGGCCGGGCGGACGTGGAGGCGCTCCGGCTGCCCGTCGCCCCGCGCGGTTACCGGATGGCGGACGTGGACGACGCCCTGAGCCGGCTCGGCGCCGAGCTGGCCGAGCGCGACGCCCGGATCGCGGAGCTGGAATCGGCCCTCGCCGGCGCCCAGGCCGTACGGTCCGGCGGACCCGACCTCCTCAAGGAGACGGACGAGCGCCCCAGGGCCCCCTGGGAGGCCCCGGAGCGGCCCCCGACGCCCCCGGCCGTTCCCCCGGCCGACGAGGAGGACGGACGATGAGCGGCGGGACCGAACCGGCGGCCGACGGCCGTCCGCGCTGCCCGTGGGGTCTGTCCACCGAGGACTACCTCACGTACCACGACACCGAATGGGGCCGCCCGGTCCACGGCGACGACGCCCTGTTCGAACGGCTCTGCCTGGAGGCCTTCCAGTCCGGCCTCTCCTGGCTGACGATCCTGCGCCGCCGCGAGGGCTTCCGCTCCGCCTTCGCCGGGTTCAGCATCCCGAAGGTCGCCGAGTTCACCGACACCGACCGGGAACGGCTCCTGGCCGACGAGGGCATCATCCGCAACCGGGCCAAGGTCGACGCCACCCTCGCCAACGCCCGGGAGCTGGCCGGCTGGGCCGAGGGCGAGCTGGACGAGCTGATCTGGTCCTACGCCCCCGACGCGGCGGACCGCCCCGCCCCGCGCACCCTCGCCGACGTGCCGGCCGTCACCCCGGAGTCCACGGCGCTGGCGAAGGACCTCAAGAAGCGCGGACTGCGCTTCATCGGCCCGACCACGGCCTACGCCCTGATGCAGGCCTGCGGCCTGGTCGACGACCACCTCGCCGACTGCGTGGCCCGGGGCGGGGGCGGCACGTCCTAGGCGGTCGCCCTAGCGACCGACGTACTTCGGGTTCCGGTCCTTGTCGAGGAAGGCCTGGACCGCGATCGCGTGGTCCTCCGAGACACCGGCAGCGGTCTGGAGCTCGTCCTCCTTCTCCAGGGCCTCGTCCAGGCTGTGGGAGGCCCCGTAGGCCAGGGACTCCTTGAGCGCGGCGTACGCCACGGTGGGCCCGGCGGCCAGGGCGCGGGCCACGGCGGTCGCCTCGGCGAGGAGGTCGGCGGCGGGCACCAGACGGTTGACGACGCCCAGGTCGAACGCGTCCTGGGCGGAGATCGAGCGCGGGAAGAGCAGCAGGTCGGCGGCGCGGCTGTGGCCTATCAGCCGGGGCAGCGTCCAGGAGACGCCCGAGTCCGCCGTGAGGGCGACCCCGGCGAACGAGGTGTTGAACGAGGCGGTGTCGGCGGCGATCCGGTAGTCGCAGGCGAGCGCGAAGCCGAAGCCCGCGCCAGCCGCCGCCCCGTTGATTCCGGCCACGACGGGCTTCCGCATCCCGGTCAGCGCCCGCACGATCGGGTTGTAGTGCTCCCGTACGGTGCTGAGCGCGTTGCCGCCCTCCGTCTCCCGGGCCTCGGCCAGCTTGCCCAGGTGCTCCTTGAGGTCCTGGCCGACGCAGAAGGCGCGTGTGCCGGCCGCGGTGAGCAGCACCGCCCGTACGGCGGTGTCGGCCTCGGCCGTCCGCAGCGCGTCACGCAGGGCGACCTTGGCCGCCGTGTTCATGGCGTTCATCGCGTCGGGGCGGTTGATCGTGATCGTCGCCAGCCCGTCGCTGACCTCGTAGAGCACGGCGTCCTCGTGATCGGCCATCTGCGGCCCCCTTCGCGTCTCGTTCACCAAGCGTGTCCAGGCAAGCATGGCCGACTTCCGCGAAGGCCGACATGTGAGCTGCGTCTAACAATTCCGCTCCGATGGTGGGCGGAAGGTGGGCCGAAGAGGGCGGAGTATCGCAGCCGGATCGCCGAATTGGGTGGTTTTGACTGAGCGCGTTGCTCAAGCGATGCAGAGCGATGTTGGTCATTGGGGCCGGTGATGCGGGATAATGGCCTGGAAGCAATGTGTTCGATGCCGGTGAGGCAGCGCCTGTCATGGGGCCGCCGGTTGCGATTGAGCTGGTTTCAGGAAGGGGAACGAGCATGGCGGCCATGAAGCCGCGGACGGGCGACGGCCCGCTCGAGGTGACAAAGGAGGGGCGGGGCATCGTCATGCGCGTTCCGCTCGAAGGCGGCGGTCGGCTTGTTGTGGAGCTGACGCCGGACGAGGCCGATGCACTCGGCGATGCCCTCAAGAAGGTCGTCGGCTAGCACCGCGTCCACACTTCACCGCTGCCCGGCACGGCATCCGTGCCGGGCAGCGGTGCGTCCGGGGACGGATGCGGTTTCCCTGGGCGGCGGATCAGCCGCGGCGGACCGCGCAGAGCAGACCGTCGCCGACCGGCAGCAGCGTCGCCAGCAGCTCCTGGCTCTCGCGGACCGTGCGCAGCAGCTCGCGCAGGCGCAGCACCTCGGCCGGCTGGGCGGCCGAATCGATCGTGCGGCCGTCCGCGAAGACGCCCTCGAAGCAGACCAGACCGCCAGGTCGCAGCAGGCGCAACGATTCAGCGAGACAGTCCAGGCACTCCAGCCGGTCGCCGTCGCAGAACACCAGGTCGTAGCCGCCGTCCGCCAGCCGGGGCAGGACGTCCAGGGCGCGGCCGGGGATGAACCGGGCCCGGTTGGCCGCGAAGCCCGCCGCCCGGAAGGCCTCCCGGGCGAACTGCTGGCGCTCGGGTTCGGGATCGACCGTCGTCAGCACCCCGTCCGGCCGCAT
This sequence comes from Streptomyces sp. NPDC057682, assembly GCF_042799575.1. NCBI lineage: Bacteria > Bacillati > Actinomycetota > Actinomycetes > Kitasatosporales > Streptomycetaceae > Streptomyces > Streptomyces sp. NPDC057682. The sequence goes on from NZ_JBHVIN010000004.1 coordinate 114,361, forward strand.
CCCGTGCAGCAGATAGATGCCGGACACGCCCGTCCCGGTGCCGATCTCGGCCACCGCCTTGGCGTCCGTGGAGGCAGCGAGAAGGCGCAACGCGGCGCCGGTGCCCGGTGACACCGAGCGGAGCCCTGCCTCCCGAGCCCGGTCCCGGGCCCAGCGCAGTGCTTCGTCCTCGGCGACAAAGGCGTCGGCGAACGCCCAGCTCGTCTGCCGGTTGGCGGTAATGACCCTCTCCTGTCCCCATAGTTGGCGCAACGGTGACTGTATCCGCTGCGCCCGGGAACCCGCAGATGGGACCGGGCGTTATGGGGAGAGCGGGGGAAAGCGTGCGGACCGGGCCCGCGGATCGGGCCCGGGACCGGCGGCGAGGCCCGGGGAGACCCCCGGCCCCAGCAGGAAAAAGGCTTATCCGGAGCTAACGGGCGAGGTGGCTATGGTAGGGGCTCCACTGGACACCACCAGAGCCGATAGGGGAGGTGCGGCTGCGCCTGTGGATCGGGGAGGAGTGCTGCGGCGCTTTCTCAGGTCGGCCGGCGAGCCGAAATCCGTGACCAACATTGCTGACCGTTCTTCCAACGACTCCGCAACGACCGCGACCTTCGCCTCGGATGCGGAATCCCAGGCGTGGACGCCGCCCACATGGGAAGAGATCGTCAGCACGCACAGCGGTCGGGTCTACCGCCTCGCCTACCGTCTGACGGGCAACCAGCACGACGCCGAGGACCTCACCCAGGAGGTTTTCGTCCGGGTGTTCCGCTCGCTGTCGACGTACACCCCCGGCACTTTCGAGGGCTGGCTGCACCGCATCACGACCAACCTCTTCCTGGACATGGTGCGCCGCAAGCAGCGCATCCGCTTCGACTCCCTCGGCGACGACGCCGCCGAGCGGCTGCCGAGCCGCGAGCCGTCCCCGCAGCAGGTCTTCAACGACACCCACTTCGACGCCGACGTCCAGCAGGCGCTGGACACCCTCGCGCCCGAGTTCCGTGCCGCCGTCGTGCTCTGCGACATCGAGGGACTCTCGTACGAGGAGATCGCCGCGACCCTCGGCGTGAAGCTCGGCACCGTGCGCAGCCGTATCCACCGCGGGCGCTCGCACCTGCGCAAGGCGCTGCGCCACCGCTCGCCCGAGGCCCGTGCCGAGCAGCGCTCGCTGGCCGGCGCCGTCGTGACAGGGGAGGTCGGAACGGCGTGAGTGGCACAGGTCCGACCCCCGCGGAACACCACCTGGGGGACCGCCTCGCCGCGCTGGTCGACGGGGAGCTGAAGCACGACGCCCGCGAGCGGGTGCTCGCCCATCTCGCGACCTGCGGCAAGTGCAAGGCCGAGGCGGCCGCCCAGCGGCGTCTGAAGAGTGTCTTCGCGCAGTCCGCCCCGCCGTCGCCCTCCGAGGGCTTCCTCGCCCGCCTCCAGGGCCTTCCCGGCGGACCGGGGGGTGACGCCGACGGCCCGGGAAGAGCCCTGGGCGACCCCGGGCGCTTCGGCGGCGGTGTCTTCCCCGTCGCGCGGCCCCCGGCCGGCCCCGGCGAGGGCTCCGGCCCCGTTGACGGTTTCGGCTACCTCCCCACGCTGCACGGCTCGACCGCCGTGCTGCCCCCGGCCGGTACGGGCTTCCGGATCCACGAGGTCGGCCGCGAGGCCGACCGCTCGCCGTGGCGCGGACGCCGGTTCGCCTTCGCCGCGGCCAGTGCCGTGTCCCTGGCCGCCATCGCGCTCGGCGGAGCCCTGCCCACCGGCTCGTCCGGCTCGGACACCACCGCGCGCGGCGGGGCGGGCCGCAGCGTGGCCCCGCTCAACGCGGACGCCCGCGCGCAGAGCGGCAGCGTCAGCCGCCGCGGCGGCGGCCACAACCTGCTGGGCACCGGCGACCACCGGGCCGGCCTCGCGGTCAACGCAGCCCCGCTGGCCTTCTCCGCGACGCCCTCCGTGGCCGGTGCCGCGTTCGGCCGCGGCCCGTTCGCCCTGCCCGTGCAGACGACCGTGTCCGCGCCCTCGCCGATACGCCCCGACGGGACGAACCCCTTGTTCGCCGCCGCCCTCGGCAGCGGGCTGTCGGTCCCGTCCACGCCCGATCCGTCCCGTACGCCCACGTCCGCCGCCGGGCTTCCGGCCTCCTCCGACCACGGACTCCCGCTCGCGCCCCGTCGCTGACACCGGTTCCGGCGCACGGGGCCGCGCAGGCCAACCGCAAACCTGGTTGAATTCCGGCAGGATTTCCGGAGGGGCGCTCCGCAGGGGCGTGCAGAGGCCGGTTCGCGGCGGTTGCGGGGAGAGCATGGACGACGGGAAGACCACCGAGCCCAGGGCGAAGTGGTGGAGCCGGCCCTCGACGGGGCGCGGCACGCACACGGCGCCTCAGGACCCGTCGTCCGTCGAGGACACGGTGGAGCCGGTGGACACCCCCGTGGAGCCCGGCGCCCCGCGTGACGCGGTGCCCGCCGGGCATCCGGCGGGTCCGGCACCGGCCGCCGGGCCGGACCTCCGGAAGGCACCCGCGGCCGACGCCCCGGCCCCCGAGGCCGCGCCCGTTCCGCCGCACGCCGCACCGCCCGTCGAGCCCCCGGCCCAGGCTCCGGCCGTTTCCGGGGCCGCACCCGTTCCGGGCCCCGACCCGGCCGTCGCACCGCAGACCGCGCAGCCGCTGCACGAGCCGGATCAGTACAGCACCCCGCCCTACGGCGGCCCCGGCCCCTGGGCCCCCGCACCCCCGGTGCAGCGGCCGACCCCGGCGCACGGCACCCCGGTGCCCCCGCCGTACGCGGGAACCAACGGCGCGGGCCTGGCGATGCCGCCCGGCACCACGCCCCCGTACGGCACCACACCCCCGCCGCACCCGCAGCCCGTCCCCGTACAGCCGCATCCGCAGCCGTCGCCGCAGTGGGGCCAGTACGACCCCTGGGGCGCGCCCCGGCAGCCGCTCGTCACGCAGCCGGGGCCACCGCTCGGGAGCGACCGCGGACCCCGGCGCAGGGGACGCGGGACGGTGCTCGTCGGCGCCCTGCTGCTCGCGCTGGTGGCGGGCGGCATAGGCGGCGGCATAGGCGCCTACATCGAGCGCAACGGCGGATTCACCCGGATCGAACTGCCCCAGGACGACGCGGACGCGGGCGGCCGCGCCCCCGACAGCGTCGCCGGCATAGCGGCCAGCGCCCTGCCCAGCGTCGTCACCCTGCACGTCAGCGGCAGCAGCGAATCGGGCACCGGCACCGGCTTCGTCCTCGACGACCGGGGCCACATCCTCACCAACAACCACGTGGTCGCCCCCGCCGGTTCGTCCGGCCGGATCACCGTGACGTTCAGCGGCGGCGAGACCGCCGAGGCCGAGATCGTCGGCAAGGACAGCGGCTACGACCTCGCCGTCGTCAAGGTCGACGGAGTCTCCGGGCTGAAGCCGCTGCCCCTGGGCAACTCCGACAACGTCCGGGTCGGCGACCCGGTGGTGGCGATCGGCGCCCCGTTCGACCTGTCCAACACCGTCACCTCCGGGATCATCAGCGCCAAGGACCGGCCGATCACCGCCGGCGGCGAGAAGGGCGACGGCAGCGACATCAGCTACGTCGACGCCCTCCAGACCGACGCCCCGATCAACCCGGGCAACTCCGGCGGCCCGCTGGTGGACACCCACGCGCACGTCATCGGCATCAACAGCGCCATCCGCGCCGCCGACAGCGGCTCCGCCACCGAGGGCGGCCAGGCCGGTTCCATCGGGCTCGGCTTCGCCATCCCGATCAACCAGGGCAAGCGGGTCGCCGAGGAACTGATCAACACCGGACGCGCCACCCACCCGGTGATCGGTGTGACGCTCGACATGAAGTACACCGGTGACGGTGCCAAGGTCGGGCCCAAGGGCGCGGACGGCACGTCCTCCGTGACCGAGGGCGGTCCGGGGGCGAAGGCCGGCGTCCGGCCGGGCGACGTCATCACCGCCGTGGACGGCAAGCGCGTGCACAACGGGGAGGAGCTGATCGTGAAGATCCGGGCCCACCGTCCGGGTGACCGGCTGAAGCTCACACTGAGGCGCGGTGGTAAAGACCTGTCCATGACGGTGACGCTCGGCTCGGCAACCGGCGCGTGACGGCCATGTGGAGCTACCGCGCGGACAGTTTCGCCGGGTACCGTGTGGCGTGTCCGGACCTCATCCGACCTGGTCGCGGAGAACACGAGGAGCCGCAAGGTGTTCAATGACATAGGCGCACTTGAGCTGGTCACGCTCGCCGTCATCGGCGTGCTCATCTTCGGCCCGGACAAGCTTCCCAAGGTCATCCAGGACGCCTCGCGCTTCATCCGCAAGATCCGCGAGTTCTCGGAGAGCGCCAAGGAGGACATCCGCACGGAGCTCGGGCCGGAGTTCAAGGACTTCGAGTTCGAGGACCTCAACCCCAAGACGTTCGTCCGCAAGCAGCTCATGGACGGAAACGACGACCTGGGGCTGAAGGAGATCCGGGAGAGCTTCGACCTCCGCAAGGAGATCACCGAGGTCACCGACGCGGTGAACGGCCGGGAGACCGCGTCCGTCGAGGCGAAGAGCGGCGTGTCGGGCGCGGCGGCGGTCACGGCGGCCAACGGCTCCCCGGGCGCCCCCGACCTGCTGAAGAAGCGCGAGCAGCCGGCCAAGGACGACCACCCGCCGTTCGACGCCGACGCCACCTGACCCCGGTCAATCCCGGCTCGTCCGGACCCTGTCGCTATTCTCCATCTGTCCGGTGGTGAGGACGCCCGCGGGGGGCGGGCCGCTCCGGACCTGACGATCGAGGAGGCGGCCGGGCAGATGGAGACGACGAGTCGGGTGGGCGCGGAGGACGCGCCGGACACAGCCACGGCGGAAGGGGTGCCGGAGGCCCGGCTCGCGGTCGACGGCTATCTGCGGGCACCGTTCCCCTGGTACGGACTGGACGAGGCCTTCACCGGCCCCCGCTGGCTGATGCAGGTCGGCACCGCCGCGGACGGCACGGTGCAGCACGGCTCCACCGGCCACGGCGAGGAGCCCTCCGTGCGCGGCGAGGCCGGCGCGGACAAGCAGCGCTTCGCGGCGGTCGTGACGGTCGCCAGCAGCCCCGTGCGGCGCAGCGGCGACGGCACCGGGGTCCTGGAGGCCACCACGGTCTCCTCCGCGGCCTGGCTGGCCGGCTCCGGACTGCTGGCCTACACCTGGCCCCCGCAGCTGGACCACAGCCTGCGCGACGACTGGCTGGCGCAGCAGACCGAGACGGCGTTCGAGCTCGCCGACGATCTGGAGGGCCCCGCCTGGTCGGTGCTCTCCCTGCCGGTCGACGGGGTGCCGGTGCCCTTCCACTACCGCGAGTCCGAGTTCGGCTGGGTGCTCGCCGGTTCCGCGCAGGGCGTGCACATCGGCGCCTACGGGCGCGGCATGAGCGCCTACGGGCTGGGCTTCTCGGTGGTCCAGGACATCACCTCGTACGCGTAGCGCCACCGCCGTACGCGCGAGAGGCCGGAGCCCGCGGGGCTCCGGCCTCTCGTGTCCGCGCGCCCCGGAGGGCGCCCGGCTCAGAACTTGTTGCGCGGGGTGAGGCCCAGCGACATGCCGGACAGGCCGCGCTGACGGCCTCCCAGCTTCTGCGCGATGGTGCGCAGGGCCTGGCCGGCCGGGGAGTCGGGGTCGGACAGGACGACGGGCTTGCCCTCGTCGCCGCCCTCGCGCAGCCGTACGTCGATCGGGATCGCGCCGAGCACCGGCACCTCGGCGCCGACGGTCCGCGTCAGCCCCTCGGCGACCTTGGCGCCGCCGCCCGATCCGAAGACGTCGACCATCTCGTCGCAGTGCGGGCACGGCATGCCCGACATGTTCTCGACGACACCGGCGATCTTCTGGTGCGTCTGCACCGCGATCGAACCGGCCCGCTCGGCCACCTCGGCCGCGGCCTGCTGCGGGGTCGTGACGACCAGGATCTCCGCGTTCGGCACGAGCTGGGCGACGGAGATCGCGATGTCACCGGTGCCCGGCGGCAGGTCCAGCAGCAGGACGTCCAGATCACCCCAGAACACATCGGCGAGGAACTGCTGGAGCGCGCGGTGGAGCATCGGGCCGCGCCAGACCACCGGGGCGTTGCCCGGGGTGAACATGCCGATGGAGATGACCTTCACGCCGTGCGAGGACGGCGGCATGATCATGTTCTCGACCTGGGTGGGCTTCCCGTCCACGCCGAGCATCCGGGGCACGCTGTGCCCGTAGATGTCGGCGTCCACGACGCCGACCTTGAGGCCGTCGGCGGCCATCGCGGCCGCCAGGTTCACCGTCACCGAGGACTTGCCGACGCCGCCCTTGCCGGAGGCGACCGCGTACACCCGGGTCAGCGAACCGGGCTTGGCGAACGGCACCTCGCGCTCGGCGGTGCCGCCGCGCAGCGAGGCCGCCAGCTCCTTGCGCTGGTCGTCGCTCATCACGTCGAGCGTGACCTCGACCCGGGAGACGCCCTCGACGCGGGCCACCGCCTCCGTCACGTTCGACGTGATCGTCTCGCGCATCGGACAGCCGGAGACGGTCAGATACACCGTGACAGCGACCACACCGTCAGGATCGATATCGACCGATTTCACCATGCCCAGCTCGGTGATCGGGCGGTGGATCTCCGGGTCGTTCACTGTCGCCAGTGCCTCAAGCACCGCGTCTTCCGTAGCCATACGGACGATGTTACGGCGCGTGGAGCTACGCGCGGGTAGCCCGGTCAGCGGTCTTCGTCACTCTCGGCGTGGACCAGGGCCCGGCGGTCGTCCAGGTCCTTCACCAGGTCCTCCAGCTCGGACCGGATCCAGTCGCGCGTGGCCACCTCACCCAGGCCCATCCGCAGCGCGGCGATCTCCCTGGTCAGGTACTCGGTGTCGGCGATGGAGCGCTCGTTCTGCTTGCGGTCCTGCTCGTGGGTGACCCGGTCGCGGTCGTCCTGCCGGTTCTGCGCCAGCAGGATCAGCGGGGCCGCGTACGAGGCCTGGAGCGAGAGCATCAGCGTCAGGAAGATGAAGGGGTACTCGTCGAAGCGCAGTTCCGTGGGCGCGAAGATGTTCCACACCACCCACACGATGATGATCAGCGTCATCCAGACGATGAACCGCCCGGTGCCCAGGAAGCGCGCGATCCGCTCCGAGAACCGGCCGAACGCCTCGGGGTCGTACTCCGGCAGCAGTCTGCGGCGGGGCGCCTTCGGCTGGTCGAGCCGGTACCGGGGGGCGCGGGTCAGGGCCGTCGAGCCGTTCGACGCCCTGGAGCGGTCCTCACCGGCCATGGAGCACCCCCTCGCGGCCGTGGAAGTCCGTCTCCCGCCAGTCGTCGGGCAGCAGGTGGTCCAGGACGTCGTCGACCGTCACGGCACCGAGCAGCGAACCGCTCTCGTCCACCACCGGCACCGAGACCAGGTTGTACGCGGCGAGATAGCTGGTCACCACCGACAGCGGCGTCTCGGGGGTCAGCGCCACCAGATCGCTGTCGACGATCGAACTGACCAGGGTGAACGGCGGATCGCGCAGCAGCCGCTGGAAGTGCACCGTGCCGAGGTACTTGCCGGTGGGCGTCTCGTCGGGCGACCGGCACACATAGACCTGCGCGGCCAGCGACGGCGACAGGTCCGACTGGCGGACCCGGGCCAGCGCGTCGGCCACCGTCGCGTCCGGGCGCAGGATGATCGGCTCGGTCGTCATCAGACCGCCCGCCGTCCGCTCCTCGTACGACATCAGGCGCCGCACGTCGGCCGCGTCGTCCGGGCGCATCAGCGTCAGCAGCCGCTCCTTGTCCGCCTCGGGCAGCCCGGAGAGCAGATCGGCCGCGTCGTCGGGGTCCATGGCCTCCAGGACGTCGGCGGCGCGCTCCTCCTTCAGCTTGCCGATGATCTCCACCTGGTCGTCCTCGGGCAGCTCCTCCAGGACGTCGGCGAGGCGGTCGTCGTCCAGGGCGGCGGCGACCTCGGCCCGGCGCTTGGGGGAGAGGTGGTGCAGGGCGTTGGCCACGTCGGTGGGGCGCAGCTTCTCGAACGTGGCGACCAGCGACTCCGCGCCCTGCCCGTGCTCCTCCAGGGAGAAGCCGCGCACCGCCGACCACTCGACGGTCAGCGTCTCGCCCTTGCGGCGCAGCGCCCCGCCGCGGCCCTTGCGGACGAAGTACTTGTCGATCTCCCAGTCGCGGCGGGCCGGCAGCTGCTGGATGGCGACGTCCAGGATGGTGACCTCCTCGCCGGTCTCCACCAGCTGGACCCGCCGGTCGAGGAACTCGCCGAGCACCAGACGTTCGGTGGGCCGCTGTTCGAAGCGGCGCATGTTGACCACGCCGGTGGTGATGACCTGTCCCGACTCGACGCCGGTCACCCGGGTCATCGGCAGGAAGATCCGCCGCCGGCTCACCACCTCGACCACCATGCCGAGCAGCCGCGGCGGCCGGCCGCCGACGCGGAGCATCGCCACCAGATCGCGGACGCGCCCCACCTGGTCGCCGTTGGGGTCGAAGACCGGAACGCCGGACAGATGGGAGACGAAGACCCGGGGCGTGCCTGGTGCCATGGGTGCGCCTCCTCGTTCACCGCCCGGCCGCGGGCGGCGGCTCCGGGCCGCGGGTCCGGCCGTTCCCGCACGTGTACGACGTGATCAGGCTAGCCCGTACCGCCGCGGGCCGCCCCGGCGAACGGTCCGTACGGCTCTGCGCGGGCCCCGCGGGCGGCCCGGGTACGCTGCCGTCTGCCACCCCCGCCACGCAGATGAGAGGCAGTGCGCCTGTGACCTCTTCCGTCCGGCCCGTCCGGGCCCGCCGCCGGACCGCCGTTCTCGCCGTGCTGCTCTGCGCGGGGCTGTCCACGGCCCTGACCGCCTGCGCGGGCGAGGACCCGGACAAGGGGACCAACGGCGTCGCCAAGCTGACCGGGCCGCAGATCGAGGAGAAGGCACGCACCGCCGCGGACGCCGCGGACACCGTGCGGCTGGCCGGGACACTGGTGAGCAAGGGCGGTACGTACAAGATCGACATGCGGCTCAGGAACAAGGGCGGCACCGGCTCCGTCACCTCGAAGAACAGCACCTTCGAGCTGCTGCGGATCGGCGACGAGCTCTATCTGAAGGCCGGTGCGGGCTTCTGGAACCACGAGGACGACGGGAAGACCAGCGACGCGGGGGGCGCCGCCGCCGGCAAGCTGGAGGGCAAGTACGTCAAGGTCCCGGAGGACGACCCCACGTACAAGCAACTGCGCGGTTTCACCGACAAGAAGGTGCTGCTCGACGGGATGCTGACGCTGCACGGCACGGTCGGCAAGGGGGACCGGGGCAAGGTCGGCGGGACGCGCACCATCCGGATCCTGGGCGGCAAGGGCGAGGGCGGCGCGCTCGACGTCTCCCTGGAGGGCACGCCGTACCCGCTGAGCTTCGCCCGGGGCGGCGGCGGGGGCGTGGTCACCCTGGCCGACTGGGGCAAGGACTTCCCGCTCGCGGCCCCGGCCGAGGACGACACCGTCGACTACGGCAGGCAGCTGCCCAAGACGTCCTCGTAGCCGGGTCACCGGCGGCGCAGCGACCGCTTCAGCAGGCGGGGCAGACCGGCCGGGACCGGCAGCCGGGTGGTCGCCGGGCTCGGCAGCGGGGCCGCGGCCCCGGAGTCCGCGGGCAGCTCCGTGCGCGCGTCCAGCGGTGCGAGCCGGACGATCCGGCACTCGCGCGCCCAGCGCTCCGGCATCCGCTCCGCGTCCGGTGCGTTGAGCCGCTTGCCCTTCAGCTCGTCGACGGCCGCCCGCCACTCCTCGGAGTCCGGTACGAGCTGGGTCACCGAGGCGGACCAGGCGACGAGGCGGCCGCCCTTGTCCTTGGAGCGGACGGTCACCTCGGCGGTGGCGCCGTCGGTGAGCCCGGCGGGGAAGGGCTGCTCACCGGGGCCGTCGCCGACCAGATGGGCGGCCCCCTCGTGCCACACGTGCCACAGGGCGCGCGCCGGACCGGTGCCGCGCACCCAGATGAGGCCCGACTTCTTGGTGGCCTCCTCGACGAGGGCCGGTCCCAGCAGCGCGTCAGCAGCAGTCATGGGGCAGAGCTTAGGCCCTGCGCCGGTACGGGGGGCCTGGGGCAATGCCTAGTGCCCCGGCCCGGGGCGGCGCGGCTTCAGAGCCAGCCGTTGCGCTTGAGCATCCGGTGGATGGAGAAACAGACCACCCCGATGAAGCCCATGACCATCAGGTAGCCGTACTTCCACTCCAGCTCGGGCATGTGCTTGAAGTTCATCCCGTAGACGCCGCAGATCATCGTCGGCACGGCGACGATCGCCGCCCAGGAGGTGATCTTGCGCATGTCCTCGTTCTGCGCGACGGTCGCCTGCGCCAGATTGGCCTGGAGGATCGAGTTCAGCAGTTCGTCGAAGCCGATGACCTCCTCCTGCACCCGGACCAGGTGGTCGGCGACGTCCCGGAAGTACTTCTGGATGTCGGGGTCGATGAGCCGCATCGGCCGCTCGCTCAGCAGCTGCATGGGGCGCAGCAGCGGGGACACGGCCCGCTTGAACTCCAGCACCTCGCGCTTGAGCTGGTAGATCCGCCCCGCGTCGGAGCCGCGCGGGCTGCCCTTGTCCGGGGTGGAGAAGACCTCGATCTCCACCTCGTCGATGTCGTCCTGCACGGCGGAGGCCACCGCGATGTAGCCGTCGACGACGTGGTCGGCGATGGAGTGCAGCACCGCGGAGGGGCCCTTGGCGAGCAGTTCGGGGTCGTCCTGGAGCCGGTGGCGCAGCGCGCGCAGCGATCCGTGGCCGCCGTGCCGGACGGTGATGACGAAGTCCCGGCCGGTGAAGCACATCACCTCGCCGGTCTCCACGACCTCGCTGGTCGCGGTGAGTTCGGCGTGCTCGACGTAGTGGATCGTCTTGAAGACGGTGAACAGCGTGTCGTCGTAGCGCTCCAGCTTCGGCCGCTGGTGGGCGTGGACGGCGTCCTCGACGGCGAGCGGGTGCAGCCCGAACTCCCGGGCGATGCCCGCGAATTCCTCCTCGGTCGGCTCGTGCAGACCGATCCAGGCGAAGCCGCCGTGCTCCCGGACGCGGAGCATCGCCTCGTGCGGGGTGCGGCAGGTGCCGTCCCCGTCGGTGAGGCGGCGGCCGTCGCGGTAGACCGCGCAGTCGACGACGGCGCTGGAGGCGGACGGGTCACGGGTGGCGTCGTAGGCGTTGTGCAGGGTGGCGGGCTTGCGCAGGGACGGGCGCACCACGGCGCGAAGGTCACGGATCATCGACATGGCTGACTCCTTCACGGAGGGCCGTCGGGCAGGCCTGGCACAGCCCGGAATGGGGACGTGGGCTCACGTCCGCAAAGCGGGCGGCACCGTGCGGGCACGACGACGGCGTTCGCTACAGACAGGCAAAAGGGGAGTGCTCTTCCGTCGCGCGACAAGCCGGAGGTCTGGACCGGGAAGGCGTCAGATCACAGAAGAAGAGTGCCGAGCGGAAGAGCGGCTGGTACTGCACGGTCGACTTGGATCCACCGCAGCCCCACCTCCTCCGGTCGGTCCCCCGTGGGGGATGACGTTGTGCCGGGACTGAGAGCGACGCTTCTGCGTGCTGTCCCGACCGGCACCCCAGGCTAGCAGCCGCTCCAGGGTCAATCCCTTACTTTGCCCGTTCCATACGCGACCTATGCTCGCCGCATGGCAGAAATTCTTGCGCTGGTCGAGGCACGTCTGCGGACGGCCCTGGGTGAACCGGACGCACGTGCGGCAGTGACGTTTCTCGGGACGGACCGGATCGAGGTTCTCCGCTTCATCGACGGGGACGTGGTGAGATACGCCACCCTCGGCATGTCCGCCCAGCCGATGGCCGATCCGACGGCCGTGGTCGCCGATCCGGTCGCGGGGCCGCGCGCGGAGCTGGTCCTCTCGGTGCGGCTCGGCCTCGCCGACACCGACCAGGTGCTGCGCAAGCTCGCCGTGCTGGCCGCCTCGCCCCAGGTGGAGGGGCTGGTCGTGGCCCCCGGCGCCTCCCTGGACGTGGGCGAACCGCTGTGGCCCGGCGCGCCGTTCACCTCCGTGCTCGTCGCGGAGCCGGGCGGACTGGTGGAGGACCTGGAGCCGGGCGGCGGGATGGATCCGGTCCACTTCCTGCCGCTGCTGCCGATGACGCCCAACGAGGCCGCCTGGAAGCGGGTGCGCGGCGCCCAGGAGCTCCAGGAGCGCTGGCTCTCGCACGGCACGGACCTGCGGGACCCGCTGCGCGGTTCGGTGGCCCTGGACTGACGGGGGCGGAGAGGGCCGGCGGGGGCCCCGTCCGTACGCGGAAGCCCCGCCGCGCGGCCAGGAGGGGGAGCCGCGGGCGGGGCGGTGCGGGGTGGCCGACGGCCGTCCGGGCCGCGTCAGTTGGCGAAGACCGTGACGCCGTCCTCGGTGGCGTGCTTCGGCTCCAGTTCCTCCGCCTCGTGGGTCAGGGCCGACCGGCGGACCCAGACGACGGCCGCGCCGACGAGCGCCGCCGCGGCGGCGACCACGAACGGGATGTGGATGTCGCTCCACTCCTCGATCTTCGGGGCGAGGTAGGGCGCGGCGGCGGCCGCGAACCAGCGGACGAAGTTGTAGCCCGCGCTGGCCACCGGGCGCGGGGCGTCGGAGACCCCGAGCGCCAGCTCCGTGTAGACGGTGTTGTTCATGCCGATGAAGGCGCCGGAGACGATGGTGCAGACGATCGCCGTGGTGTGGTCGCCGTAGCCGAGGACCACCAGGTCCGCGGCGAGCAGCACGAGCGAGGCGCCGAGCACCTTGAGCGAGCCGAACCGCTCCTGGAGCCGGGGCGCGACGAGCACCGAGAAGACCGCGAGCAGCAGGCCCCAGGCGAAGAAGACGGCGCCGGACTTGTACGGCGTCATGTTCAGCACGAACGGCGTGAAGGCCAGGATCGTGAAGAACGCGTAGTTGTAGAAGAACGCGGAGGCCGCGACGGAGGCGAGCCCCCGGTGGCCGAGCGCCCTGACGGGGTCGAGCAGGGACGTCTTACGGGCCGGCCTGGGCTGTTCCTTCAGGAACGCCGTGATGCAGATGAAGCCGATCGCCATCAGCGCGGCCGTCCCGAAGAACGGGTAGCGCCAGCTGGCGTCGCCGAGCAGCGCGCCGAGCAGCGGTCCGCAGGCCATGCCGAGGCCGAGCGCCGACTCGTACAGCAGGATCGCCGCCGAGCTGCCGCCGGCCGCCGCGCCCACGATCACGGCGAGGGCCGTCGAGACGAACAGCGCGTTGCCGAGCCCCCAGCCCGCCCGGAAGCCGACGAGTTCGGCGACGGAGGAGGAGGTGCCGGAGAGCGCGGCGAAGACCACGACCAGCGCGAGACCGGCGAGCAGCGTCTTGCGGCCGCCGATGCGGCTGGAGACGAAGCCGGTCACCAGCATCGCGAAGGCGGTGATCAGGAAGTAGGAGGTGAAGAGCAGTGACACCTGGCTCGGCGTCGCGTCCAGGCCCTTCGCGATGGACGGCAGGATCGGGTCCACCAGGCCGATGCCCATGAACGCGACGACGGATGCGCCCGCTGTGGCCCAGACGGCCTTCGGCTGGCGCAGGATGCTGGCCGTTCCCTGTTCGAACGGATCCTCTCCCCGCATGGGCTTCTCGCTCTCCGCTAGATCGATGTGTTATGCACAGAATAAGTTAGAGCGCCTAATGGATGCAAGCTACATCTAAATCTGCAGGTGGGAGCCACGCTGCGGAAGGGTGATCGTCCTTGACGCGGCGACGGCCGGGGAGGACCGTGGGACGCTATGAGGGGCGAACCCAGTTGCCCGAAGTGCGGAGGCCGGGTCAGGGCGCCCGGTCTCTTTGCCGACACCTGGCAGTGCGACGAGCACGGCAGCGTGCATCCGTTGCAGCCGGTGATCCCGCCCAGCGTCGAAGGGCTCGGCGTCGTCGTGCACCGCGCCCGGGTGCCGGTGTGGATGCCCTGGCCGCTGCCCGTGGGCTGGCTCTTCACCGGCGTGGCCTGCGCGGGCGACGACCGCAGCGGCGGCCGCGCCACCGCCGTCGCCTGCTCCGGACCCGGACCGCTCGGCGGGGTCGGGGAGCTGCTGCTCGTCGCCGAGGAGCTGGGCGTCGGACTCGGGGCGCGGTACGCGGGCGTCGAGGGCCCCGACCCCGGGCCGGGCCTGGCCGTCGACGGACCGCCCGATGTGAAGGTGCTCGCCGCCGGCCGGCCCTCCCCGCTCTGGCATGTGAAGGACGCCCCCGCCGACCGGGCGGTCTTCGCCGGTGAGGCGCGCGGACTCTGGCTCTGGGCGATCGTCTGGCCCGAGCAGTCGGGACTCCTGATGTACGACGAACTGGTGCTGACCGATCTGCGGGACGCCGGGGGAGAGGTCGACCTGGTGCCGTGCGGCGCGCTCACGCCCCGGCTGCTGACCGGACCCTGACCGTCCGGAAGAGGTCCGGCCGCCGGTTATCCTTGAGCGTCCCCCACCCGGCCCGCGAGCACTGGAGTCCGCGTCGTGCGCATCGACCTGCACACCCACTCCACCGCCTCCGACGGCACGGACACCCCCGCCGAGCTGGTGCGCAACGCGGCGGCCGCCGGCCTCGACGTCGTCGCCCTCACCGACCACGACACGGTCCGCGGGCACGCCGAGGCCCTGGCCGCCCTCCCCGAGGGGCTCACGCTCGTCACCGGGGCCGAACTCTCCTGCCGCCTCGACGGCGTCGGACTGCACATGCTGGCCTACCTCTTCGACCCGGACGAGCCCGAACTGGCCCGTGAGCGCGAGCTGGTGCGCGACGACCGGGTGCCGCGCGCCCGCACCATGGTCCGCAGGCTCCAGGAGCTGGGCGTCCCCGTCGCCTGGGAGCAGGTCGCCCGGATCGCCGGTGACGGCTCCGTCGGCCGGCCGCACATCGCCACCGCCCTCGTGGAACTCGGCGTCGTCGAGACCGTCTCCGACGCCTTCACGCCCCAGTGGCTCGCCGACGGCGGACGCGCGTACGCCGAGAAGCACGAACTCGACCCCTTCGACGCGATCCGGCTGGTCAAGGCCGCCGGCGGCGTCACCGTCCTCGCCCACCCGGGCGCCGTCAAGCGCGGTGCCGTCGTCCCCGAGTCCGCGATCGCCGAGCTGGCCGCGGCCGGACTCGACGGCATCGAGGTCGACCACACCGACCACGACGAGCCCACCCGGGCCCGGCTGCGCGGCCTGGCCCGCGAGCTGAACCTGCTGACCACCGGGTCGAGCGACTACCACGGCAGCCGCAAGACCGTGACGCTCGGCGCCCGCACCACCGACCCGGAGATCTACGGCGAGATCACCCGGCGCGCCACGGGAGCCTTCCCGGTGCCGGGCGCCGGCGGACCCGTCACCGCGTAACCGCACCCGCTCCGCTCCGTACCGCCCCCGTCCGCGTCACCGCGCGACGGCCCGGCGGCACCTCCCGGCGCGCCCCGCCACCGCCTCCCGTGATCTCCGGGAGGCTGTCGGCGCGCCACCCCACCCCCCGCTCTCTCCTCGCAAGGCTCATCGTGTTCGACGTCGCTGTCTTCGGATCCCTTTTTCTCACCCTTTTTGTGATTATGGATCCGCCCGGGATCACCCCGATCTTCCTCGCCCTCACCGCCGGCCGGCCCGCCCGGATCCAGCGCAGGATGGCGCTCCAGGCCGTCGCCGTCGCCTTCGGCGTGATCGCCGTCTTCGGCCTGCTCGGCCAGCAGATCCTGGACTATCTCCATGTCTCCGTCCCCGCCCTGATGATCGCGGGCGGGCTGCTCCTGCTGCTCATCGCGCTCGATCTGCTGACCGGCAAGACCGACGAGCCGACCCAGACCAAGGACGTCAACGTCGCGCTCGTGCCGCTCGGCATGCCGCTGCTCGCCGGACCCGGAGCGATCGTCTCGGTGATCCTCGCGGTGCAGCACGCCGACAGCGTGTCCGGTCAGATCTCCGTCTGGACCGCGATCATCGCCATGCACGTCGTGCTCTGGCTGACCATGCGCTACTCGCTGCTGATCATCCGGGTCATCAAGGACGGCGGCGTCGTCCTGGTCACCCGGCTCGCCGGCATGATGCTGTCCGCCATCGCGGTCCAGCAGATCATCAACGGCGTCACCCAGGTCATCCAGGACGCCTGACCGCCCCCGCACAGCACGGCGCCCCCGCACGGACCTTCCGTACGGGGGCGCTTCGTCTTTACTTCACTACCGTGTTACGAAGCCGGGCTTTCGGCCGGGCGGATGTAGATGCGCTGGCCCATGGAGGCGGCCTGCTGCACGATCCGCTTGACGGAGGCGGCGTCCACGACGGTGCTGTCCACGGCGGTACCGTCGACATCGTCGAGTCGCATGATCTCGAAGCGCATACGGCTTCCCTTCGTCTGATCCTCCTGATGGAGAACTGCTGGGAGGACGGATGAACCGTCCGCAAGGATGTGGGGCGCGGGCAAGGCTCTCTCGCGTCCCATGGGGTGACAACGACTTGTCTCCTGCAATCATTCCCTACGCTAAGGAAAAGTTTTGGATGTCTAAGTACCAGCGAGTAACCGGCCGTGCGCGGACGACGACATCCGCGGCGGGGCCCGTATGAACGAGGACGGGATCGCCGAGCGCCTGGACCTCGCCAACGCCCTGCTCCAGCGGATGCTCGCCGAGGTGTCGAAGACCCCCTCGACCCATGCGATCTTCGTGGACGCCGGCTATGTCTACGCCGCGGCCGGGCTGCTCGTCACCGGTACCGAGGACCGGCGCTCCTTCGACCTCGACGCCGAAGGACTGATCGAGGCCTTCATCGACAAGGCCCGCACCATCTTCGCCGACAGCCGGCTGCTGCGCGTGTACTGGTACGACGGCGCCCGGCGGCGGATCCACACGCCCGAGCAGCAGTCCATTGCCGAACTCCCCGACGTCAAGGTCCGGCTGGGCAACCTCAACGCCAACAACCAGCAGAAGGGCGTCGACTCCCTCATCCGCACCGACCTCGAATCCCTCGCCCGCCACCGTGCCATCAGCGACGCCGCCCTCGTCGGCGGGGACGAGGACCTGGTGTCGGCGGTCGAGGCCGCGCAGGGGTACGGGGCCCGTGTCCATCTCTGGGGCATCGAGGCCGGGGAGGGCCGCAACCAGGCCGAACCGCTGCTCTGGGAGGTCGACAGCCAGCGCACCTTCGACCTCGACTTCTGCCGCCCCTACGTGACCAGACGCCCCGTCACCACCTTCGAGGAGGACACCCCCGCGCCCTCGCGCGAGAACGTCCGCTTCGTCGGCGCCCAGATCGCCGCGGAATGGCTCGCCACCCGGGGCCGGGCCGCCCTCGCCGATCTGCTGCCGGGCCACCCCTATCTGCCGGGTTCGGTCGACCAGGACCTCCTCGTCGAGGCCGAACGGCGTCTCCAGCACTCACTGCGCGGCCACGCCCCGCTGCGCCGCGCGCTGCGCGACGGCTTCTGGCAGCACCTCCAGGGACAGTACTGACGGGTGCGGGCGGGGGGTCTCGCCGCCTACAGACCGTCCCAGAAGGCGACCAGCGCGGCGGCGGTCGGTCCGGGGCGGCCGGTGTTGGGGGAGTGCTCGGCGCCCGCGATCCGGGTCCGGTGCGCGCCGAGGCGCCCGGCCATCGCGTCCAGCAGCGGCACCGGCCACACGTCGTCGCTCTCGCCGGAGATCACATGGACGGGCAGCCCGGTGGCGGCCAGCTCGGCCACCCGGTCCGGCTCGGTCGCCAGCTGCCGTCCGGTGGCGATCAGCTGTTCGGGGCGGTTGCGCAGCCAGCGCCGCCGCAGCTCCTCGCCGCCCGTCTCCGCCTCGGCCGGCGGGTCGAAGGCGCGCATCGCCGCCCAGACGTCGTCCATGGTCATGGTGGCCAGCGCGTCGCCCAGGATCTTCACCTTGATCTGCTGCGCCTCGACGACCTCGGCCGGCCCGGACGACATCAGGGTGAGCGAACGGAACGGGACGCGGTCCAGCAGGACGGCCGCCCGCGCGATCTGCCCGCCCAGCGAATGGCCGAGCAGATCCACCCCGCCCGCCGTGCCGAGCGCGGCCGTCTGGGCCAGCACGTCGCGGGCCAGCTCCTCCTGCGCGTACGTCTCCGGGCGGTCCGTCCCCTCCGTCTCGTACTGGCCGCGGCCGTCGACGCTCACTGCCCGGTAGCCGGCCGCGGTAAGCGGCTCCAGGAGGGCGATGAAGTCCTCCTTGCTGCCGGTGTACCCGGGCAGCATCAGTACGGTGCCGCGCGGGTCCCGGTCCGGTACGGCGTCCAGGACGGCGAAGTCCCCGCGCGCGGTGCGCAGGGTGCGGGGGCGGGCGCAGGGGGGCGGGACGAAGGTCGGTGGCCGGCTCATGGCACGAGGTTAGAACGCCCGCCACCGGGGCGCGTCCGGGATGGGCGCGGACGGGGCCGGTGCGCGTACGGGGCCGGCGCCGCGCGGGTGCGGCCGTCGTGGGGCCGGAAACGCCGGACGGGCCCGGGGGGAATCGATCCCCGGGCCCGTCCGGCCGGTCACACGTGGTGCGCTCAGCCCTCGGCCTTCGCCGCGGTGGTGCGCGGCGAGCGGCGGCGGCGCGGCTTGGCCTCGCCCTCGGCGGCGGCCGGGGCCTCCGCCACGGTCTCCGTCTTCGGCTTGGCGGCCGCACGGGTGCGGCGGCGCGGCCGGGACTCCGGCTCCGGCTCCGAGATCGGCGCGATCTGGAAGTCGACCTCGTCCTCGGCGGGCTTGATCACCCGGCGGCGGCGCGGCTTGGTCACCGTGGGGACCTCGGCCACGGGCTCGGCCACCGGGGCGATCTGGAAGTCCACCTCGTCGGCGGCCGGCTTGACCGTCCGGGTGCGGCGGCGGCGCGGCTTGGCCTCGGCCACCGTCTCCGCCTCGGTGTCGATGACGACCTCCGGCTTGGCGGCCCGGCTGCGGGTCCGCTTCCTCGGCGCGGCCTCCGCCTCGGGCTCGGCCACCAGGGCCGGCGCCTCGGCCACGGCCACCGCGCTCTCGGCGGCGCTCTCCGCGACCTCGGCGACGTCCGCGACGGACACCCGGCCGCGTCGGCGGCGGCGCGGGGTGCGCGGCTCGGACGGTGCGTCGGCGGCGGGGGTCTCCACGGCCTCGGCGGCCGGTGCGGGCACCGTCGCGGCGCCCTCGCCCTCACCCACGGCGCTGCCGCCCCGGGTGCGCCGGCGCTGGCGCGGGGTGCGCGGGGGGCGCTCCTCGCGGGTCGCGGGCGCCGGGGCCGAGCGGCGGCCCCGGCCGCCCGTCTCGCCCAGGTCCTCGATCTCCTCGGCCTTCAGACCGGCACGGGTCCGCTCGGCACGGGGCAGGACGCCCTTGGTGCCGGCCGGGATGTCCAGGTCCTCGTAGAGGTGCGGGGACGTGGAGTAGGTCTCGGCCGGGTCCGGGAAGTTCAGGTCCAGGGCCTTGTTGATCAGCTGCCAGCGCGGGATGTCGTCCCAGTCGACCAGCGTGATCGCGATGCCCTTGGCACCCGCGCGGCCGGTGCGGCCGATCCGGTGCAGATAGGTCTTCTCGTCCTCGGGGGACTGGTAGTTGATGACGTGCGTCACGCCCTCGACGTCGATGCCGCGGGCGGCGACGTCGGTGCAGACGAGCACGTCGACCTTGCCGTTGCGGAAGGCGCGCAGCGCCTGCTCGCGGGCGCCCTGGCCGAGGTCGCCGTGGACGGCGCCGGAGGCGAAGCCGCGCTTCTCCAGCTGCTCGGCGATGTCCGCCGCGGTGCGCTTGGTACGGCAGAAGATCATCGCGAGTCCGCGGCCCTTGGCCTGCAGGATGCGCGAGACCATCTCGGGCTTGTCCATCGAGTGGGCGCGGTAGACGTACTGCGCCGTGTTCTTGACGGTCGTGCCCTCGTCGTCGGGCGAGGTGGCGTTGATGTGCGTCGGCTGCGACATGTAGCGGCGGGCGAGCGAGATGACCGCGCCCGGCATGGTCGCCGAGAACAGCATCGTCTGGCGCTTCGCCGGCAGCATCGTGATGATGCGCTCGACGTCGGGCAGGAAGCCCAGGTCCAGCATCTCGTCGGCCTCGTCGAGGACGAGCGCGCGGACCTTGGAGAGGTCCAGCTTGCGCTGGCCCGCGAGGTCGAGGAGCCGGCCCGGGGTGCCGACGATCACGTCGACGCCCTTCTTCAGGGCCTCGACCTGCGGCTCGTACGCCCGGCCGCCGTAGATCGCCAGCACGCGGACGTTGCGCACCTTGCCGGCGGTCAGCAGGTCGTTGGTGACCTGCTGGCACAGCTCACGGGTGGGAACGACGATCAGTGCCTGCGGGGAGTCCGTCAGCTCCTCCGGCTTCGCGCGACCCGCCTCGACATCGGCGAGGACGGTGACGCGCTCCAGCAGCGGAAGGCCGAAGCCGAGCGTCTTGCCGGTGCCGGTCTTGGCCTGGCCGATGACGTCGGAGCCGGAGAGGGCGACGGGGAGCGTGAGCTCCTGGATGGGGAAGGGGGACGTGATGCCGACGGCCTCAAGGGCCTCGGCCGTCTCGGAAAGAATCCCGAGGTCTCGGAACGTAGTCAGGGTGCTGCCTCTTCTGTGAAACGCGGTCCGAGGCGAACGAAGGGGGTCGTACCGTGCCGGGGTTGGTCATCCGGCCGTGGGGCCGGGTGGCGCGGGACCACTGCCGTCGCTCGAGCGTCGTGCCGCTGAGGGGGCCCCTCATCTGCGGCCGTGCGTGTCGCACGCACCGCGTGGAGGGCTGTCGGGTCGGAGCCGATCGGGCCACCGACCGGGCATCCTCATTCAATTTCGCGCAACGAGCAGCTGCAAAATGCTCAGTAAGCGCATTACCACTGTACCCCGGATTCGCGCATCTGTGTTGGGTGAATTCATCGGCACCGTGTGACGTGGGCCGGCGGCCGGACCCCTCGGCCCCTGGCGGGGCGGGCTATTCTGCGGTCCATGGAGACGCCTGACAACGCCACTGACGCACCCGCATCCACCCGAGTCGCCGACCAGGACTGGGCCACCGCGTCCGCGGAGCCGCAGTACCGGGCCGCCGTCGTCGATCTGCTGGGCGCCCTCGCCTACGGGGAGCTGGCGGCCTTCGAGCGGCTCGCGGAGGACGCGAAGCTGGCGCCGACCCTGGCCGACAAGGCGGCCCTGGCGAAGATGGCCTCCGCGGAGTTCCACCACTTCGAGCGGCTCACCGACCGGCTGACCGCCATCGAGGTCGAGCCCACCGGCGCCATGGAGCCGTTCGCCAGGGCGCTCGACGACTTCCACCGCCAGACCGCGCCTTCGGACTGGCTGGAGGGCCTGGTCAAGGCGTACGTGGGCGACTCGATCGCCAGTGACTTCTACCGCGAGGTCGCCGTCCGGCTCGACTCGGACACCCGCTCGCTCGTCCTCGCCGTGCTCGACGACACCGGCCACGGCAACTTCGCCGTCGAGAAGGTGCGCGCCGCGATCGAGGAGGACCCGAGGGTCGGCGGCCGGCTCGCGCTCTGGGCCCGGCGGCTGATGGGCGAGGCGCTCTCCCAGGCGCAGCGCGTGGTCGCCGACCGCGACGCGCTCTCCACCATGCTGGTGGGCGGGGTGGCCGACGGCTTCGACCTCGCCGAGGTCGGCCGGATGTTCTCCCGGATCACCGAGGCGCACACCAAGCGGATGGCCGCCCTGGGGCTGGCCGCGTAAGGAAACGCACAAGGAGGGGGGCCGCGCCCCCTCGGGCCTGTCCGCCCATTCCGGACGGGCCCTCGGACCGCTCGGCGGAGCGTCAGACCGCCGCCGACCGGCCCAGCCGGCCGCTGCGCGGCCTGAGCAGCAGCGACAGCGTCACCGCGGAGATCAGCACCGAACCCACCAGGGTCGCCGCCGTATGCCCCGGGCCCAGCACCGAGTGCGTGAGATAGGCGCCGAACAGCGCCCCCAGCGCACCGGTCGGCAGCACGGCGCGACGGGAGGGCAGCCGCGGCGAGAAGCCGCGCAGCGCCGCCCAGGACAGGACGAGCCCGAGCACGACGGAGCCCAGGGTTTCCAGGATCACGGACGATCACCTCGCAGACGCGGGCCGGGCAAATCGGTCGAGGCCGTCCTACCCCCGGGCGGCGGAACGCAACCCTCCCGCGGACAGCCTTCGCCCAGCCGACGCACAGGAACGGGGAAATCCCCCGGACCCCGTACCGGCGCGTTTCGGACATCCGCCCCCGGAACGCGGGAAACGGAGAGCGGCCCGGTGGGAATCCCACCGGGCCGCTCCCGCGGTCTTCGCGTCCGGACGCGCTACAGCGTGCCGAACCCCACCCGTCGGGCGCTGGGCTCGCCGATCTCCACATAGGCGATCCGGTCGGCCGGCACCAGGACCTTCCGGCCCTTCTCGTCCGTGAGGCTGAGCAGCTGCGCCTTGCCGGTCAGCGCCTCGGAAACCGCGCTCTCGACCTCTGCGGCGGAAAGCCCGCTCTCCAGAACGATCTCCCGGGGCGTGTGCTGCACCCCGATCTTGACCTCCACGGCTATGTCCCTCCGACGGTCAGTCCCTGCGCGGTGAGCCGCGCCGTACGCAGGACACATTAGCCCGCTGAGGGGACGGGACCGGGCTCGGCGGGCCACGCCCGCAGCGAACACCCGCGCCGGGCGCGCGTCAGTGCTGTTCGATGCCGTGCAGCGGGAAGCCCGCGATGCCCCGCCAGGCCAGCGAGGTCAGCAGCTGGACCGCGGTGTCGCGCGGGATCGCCGACCGGCTGGAGAGCCAGTAGCGGGCGACCACCTGGGAGACCCCGCCGAGACCGACCGCGAGGAGCATGGACTCGTCCTTGGACAGCCCGGTGTCACCGGCGATCACGTCCGAGATCGCCTCGGCGCACTGGAGGGAGACCCGGTCGACCCGCTCGCGCACGGCCGGCTCGTTGGTCAGGTCCGATTCGAAGACCAGCCGGAACGCCCCGCCCTCGTCCTCCACGTACGCGAAGTAGGCGTCCATCGTCGCGGCGACGCGCAGCTTGTTGTCCGTGGTCGAGGCCAGCGCCGTGCGCACGGCGTGGAGCAGGGACTCGCAGTGCTGGTCGAGCAGGGCCAGATAGAGCTCCAGCTTGCCCGGGAAGTGCTGGTAGAGGACCGGCTTGCTGACCCCGGCCCGTTCCGCGATGTCGTCCATGGCCGCGGAGTGGTAGCCCTGCGCGACGAAGACCTCCTGCGCGGCGCCCAGCAGCTGGTTGCGTCGCGCGCGGCGGGGCAGGCGGGTGCCCCTCGGGCGCGCGGCCTCGGTCTGCTCGATGGCTGTCACGCCGCCTCCCAGAATTGTGTTCGGACCCAGCAGTTCGGTGCACGCTGCGCCATACCGTCATCGTACTTTTGGGTAACCCTGGTATGCGCGGCGCGGACGCAGAATTTCACGGACCGGACGACTGCGGTAGCCACAGATTCACCGGCCCTCGCCGCATAGCGGGACGTTTCAGCGGTAATCGTCCTCATCCTGTGTGACGACCCGGGCCTGCTCCGCCGCGTCGGCCTCGTCGGCGTCGTTCCGGCCGACGTCCGTCAGCGGTTCGTCGCGCTGCGGGCTCAGGTCCGCCCGCTGTTCGGCGGCGTCCGCCTCGGGCGTCTCCTGGTCCGGTTCGTCCGGCTGCACGTCCGCGAAGGTCTCCGGGTCGTTGGGGTCGGCCGTCATGGGGCGCTCCCTTTCCTCGGCTTCGGGTCCTCAGCTTCGAGCCTAGGCTCTGCCCGGAATTCCGGCGCGGAGGGGAGCGGTGCCTCCGGGGCCGGGACGGTGCGCCCCCGTGGGAACGTTGTGACGGCGAACACATGAACCCCGGTGTGATCGTCTCGTAACATTGCCGCATGTCTTCGACCGAGCTGCCGGGAGTCCGCGGCGCCGCCGCGGCGGTGTCCCCCACGGTGAGCACCGTCAAGGTCGCGGAGGGCGAGGCGATGCGCTCCGTCACGCTCCCCGGGCTGACGCTGGCGCTCCGTTCGCGACGGCCGGAGCGGTCCGGACTGCCTCCGGCCCTCTTCGTGCACGGCCTCGGCGGCTCCTCGCAGAACTGGTCGGCGCTGATGCCGCTGCTCCAGGACGTGCTGGACTGCGAGGCCGTCGACCTGCCCGGTTTCGGGGACTCCCCGCCGCCGGACGACGGCAACTACTCGGTCACCGGGCACGCGCGGGCGGTGATCCGGCTGCTGGACGCCGGCGGGCGCGGACCCGTCCACCTGTTCGGCAACTCGCTGGGCGGTGCGGTGGCCACCCGGGTCGCGGCGGTCCGCCCCGATCTGGTCCGCACCCTGACCCTGGTCTCGCCCGCGCTCCCCGAGATCCGCGTGCAGTGGTCGGCCGCGCCGACCGGACTGCTCGCCGTTCCGGGCGTCGTCTCCCTGTTCGCCCGGATGACCCGCGACTGGACCGCCGAGGACCGCACCCGCGGAGTCATGGCACTCTGTTACGGCGATCCGGCGCGCGTCTCCGCGGCGGGCTTCCGCGACGCGGTGGCCGAAATGGAGCGGCGGCTGGCGCTGCCGTACTTCTGGGACGCCATGGCGCGCTCGGCACGTGGCATCGTCGACGCGTACACCCTGGGCGGACAGCACGGGCTCTGGCGACAGGCGGAGCGGGTGCTGGCCCCGACCCAGCTCGTGTACGGGGGACGGGACCGGCTCGTCTCGTACCGGATGGCACGCAGGGCGTCCGCGGCCTTCCGCGACGCGCGCCTGCTGACACTGCCCGACGCCGGGCACGTGGCGATGATGGAGTACCCGGAGGCGGTCGCCCAGGCGTTCCGGGAACTGCTCGACGAATGCGGCGGGAGCTGATCCGGGGCGTGGGACGACACAGTCGAAGGGGCCCTGCGCCCGAGGCGCCCGGTACCGGGCCCGCTCCGGCGAACCCGGAAGCGGGGCCCGGCGGCGCTCCGCCCGCCGCCGGCAGCGGCCGGCGCAGACGGCCCGGCGGCACCCCTTCCGACGAGGACTTCGACCCCTTCCGGGCCGGGTCCGAGGTGCGCGGCGGCCACCCCGAGCACCGTGAACCCGGTGGCGGCTGGGGCACGGGCCCCCTCGCCCGGTACGGCGAGCGGCCCGCCCCGCCGAACGGCGCGGCTCCGCGGCCCCCGGCGCCCGGTGGTGCCCGCGGCCCGCGGACGCCGGACGGCCCGACCGGGCCGCTGATACCGGGCCCGCGCAGGGAGTTCGTCGAGGCCTTCGACAGCCCGCCGGCGGTGCCCGCGCCGCGCCGGGACGCGGCGCCCCCGGCCGATCCGTACCGCTCGGTCACCGAATGGGACGAGCAGCCGCCGGAGGACGGCGGCGCCTCCGGCAAGGCGGCCAGGGGCGGCCGGGGCCGGACCTTCACCGGCATCGCGGCCGCCGCGGTGACCACCGTGCTCGCCGTCGTGGTGGCCGGCCAGGTCGCCCAGGACGGTTCCGGCGGCCGGAGCGGCGAGGCACGGGCCGCGGGCGTGGACCGGGACGACTCCGGCGA
Source organism: Streptomyces sp. NPDC057682 (assembly GCF_042799575.1). NCBI lineage: Bacteria > Bacillati > Actinomycetota > Actinomycetes > Kitasatosporales > Streptomycetaceae > Streptomyces > Streptomyces sp. NPDC057682. The sequence goes on from NZ_JBHVIN010000004.1 coordinate 139,681, forward strand.
CGCCTCGCGCTCGGACACCCGCAACACCCCGGCGCCCGAGAGCGTGGCGTCCAAGCCCCTCACGTACGAGCAGAAAATGGCCAAGCCGTATCCGCTGGCGGCGAAGCTGGAGGGCCCGGGGACGTTCGAGACGGTCCCGGGCCGGGCGAAGGCGCCCGGCAAGGGGACGGTGCACCGCTACCGGATCGATGTCGAGAAGGGCCTCGGACTCGACGCGGCGCTCTTCGCGGACGCCGTCCAGAAGACGCTCAACGACGACCGGAGCTGGGCGCACGACGGCGCCATGACCTTCGAACGGATCTCCACCGGGGACCCGGACTTCGTCATCACGCTCGCCAGCCCCGGCACCACCGCGGACTGGTGCCGTAAATCGGGGCTCGACACCACCGAGGACAACGTCTCCTGCGACTCGGCGGCCACCGAGCGCGTGATGATCAACGCCTACCGCTGGGCCCAGGGTTCGTCCACCTTCGGACCGGACAAGCTCTTCGCCTATCGCCAGATGCTGATCAATCACGAGGTGGGCCACCGGCTCGGCCACAACCACGTGAGCTGCCGGACGCCGGGCACCCTCGCACCGGTGATGCAGCAGCAGACCAAATCGCTCGACATCGACGGAATCGAGTGCCGTCCCAACCCCTGGGTGTACCCGCGGGACTGAGCGTCCCGGGCCACCCTCCTCGTGATCGGCTCCCTCTCTAGCGCGTCTAAACGCCATCGGGGCAGGAAAGTTACGCCGGTTCACCCCTTTCGGTGGTGGGGCGGGCCCCCCCCCCGCGCCCCCCCCCCCCCCGCCCCGGCGGGGGGGGGGCCGGGGCGGGGCCCCCCCCCCCCCCGCCCCCCGGGGGGGCCCGGGCGGGCGCCCGGCGGGCGGGCGGGGGGGGCGCCGG
>NZ_JBHVIN010000004.1:140580-508495 GCF_042799575.1 Streptomyces sp. NPDC057682
CCGCGCCCCCCGGCGCGCGCGCCCCCCCCCACCCCCGCCCTCCAACCCCCGGGGGGTTCTTGAACTGCCCGCCGCCCCCCCCGGGGGGGGGGGCCCCCCCCCCCCCCCCCCCCCCACCACCGGCGTATCCGCTTACGGTCGTCCCGCTGTGAGTCGCCGAACCAACGGCGGCCGCCCACAAGGGAGATCGGGGGTGTACTCGTGCGGATCGGACTCCTCACCGACGGTGGTTATCCGTATGCGTCCGGTGAGTCCAGACTCTGGTGCGACCGACTGGTGCGCGGTCTCGCACAGCACGAGTTCGATCTCTTCGCGCTGAGCCGTACCGCCGAGCAGGAGGCCCAGGGCTGGGTCCGCCTCCCCGAGCAGGTCAGCCGGGTCCGTACCGCCCCCCTCTGGACCGCCGACGAGGACACCCTCGGACTGCACGCCCCCCGGGGGTTCCTCGCCCGGCTGCTGGGCGGCGGCAGCGCACGAACGTACGGACGGCGCGAACGACGGCGCTTCACCACCCACTTCACCTCCCTCGCCACCGCGGTCTGCGCGGCCGACGCCACCGGCGACGGGCGCGAGGGGGCACCGGCCGCCCCCGACGCGGACCCGGCGGCGCGGCGGCGCGCGGACGCGCGGTTCACCGAGGGGCTCTACGGACTGGCCGAACTGGCCTGCGAGCACGGTGGACTGCCCACCGCCCTCCGCTCCGAGACCGCCGTCCGGATCCTGGAGACCGCGAGCCGCGCCCCCGGCACCGGGCGCACGGTCCAGACCGCCACCGTGCCCGACCTCCTCGCCTTCGCCGCCGAACTCGACCGGGTGCTGCGTCCTCTCTCCCTCGACTGGTACGACGACGAGAGCCTCGGCGCCGTCGACCTCTGCCACGCGGCCTCGGGCGGTGCCGCCGCACTCCCGGGGCTGCTGGCCAAACGCTTCTTCGGGGTGCCGCTGCTGGTCACCGAGTACGCCGTCCAGCTCCGGGCGCAGTACCTCGCGGCCGGCGGGGCCCCGCTGAGCGCCCCGGTGCGCGCGCTCCTCGCGAACTTCCACGGCAGGCTCGCCGCCGAGGTCTACCGGCAGGCCGCGCTCATCACCCCCGGCAACACCCACGCCCGCCGCTGGCAGGAGCGCTGCGGTGCCGATCCGGCCAAGGTGCGCACCGTCTACCCGGGGATGGAGTCCGCACGTTTCGCGGCGCTCGGCGAGAGCGAGGACGGCGGCGGACCGGACACCCTGGTCTGGGTCGGGCGGATCGAGCCCGCCAAGGACCTGCTCGGCCTGCTGCACGCCTTCGCCGAGGTGCGCAGGGCCGAGCCCGGCGCCCGGCTGCGGATCATCGGCGCGGCGGCGCAGGGGCCGGAGGGCGCCGGCTATCTCGCCCGCTGCCGGGCCCTGGCCGGTCAGCTCTTTCCCGACGAGGCGGCCGACGCCCCCACCGCCGGGGACAGCCCGGTCTCCTTCGAGGAGATCGGCGACGCCGAGGTCCCCGACCTCGCCCAGGCCTACGGCGCGGGCGGGGTGGTGGTCCTCTCCAGCGTGGTCGAGGGCTTCCCCATCAGCCTGGTCGAGGCCATGTTCTGCGGCCGGGCCACGGTGTCCACGGACGTCGGCGCGGTCGTCGAGGTGATCGGCGGTACGGGCCTGGTGGTGCCCCCGCGCAATCCCCGGGCGCTCGCGGACGCCTGTCTGGCGCTGCTGCGCGACCCCGAACGCCGTGCGCGCCTGGGCGCCGCGGCGCGCGCCCGCGCACTCGAACTCTTCACCGTGGAACAGAACCTCGCGGCATTTCGCGGCATTTACCTGGAGCTGATCGCGCGGTCGCCGGTGCGCGCCGTCCCCGGGCCGGTGGCCGACGAGGAGTCGCGCCCCTTCGCCACGCCGCCGGAGGCCCATGTCCTCGGGCTCTGGCCGGAGGACGGCGCGCCGTTCCGCCGCGAGCCGGACGACCGGACCCCGAGCTGGGCCGGTCAGGGCGTCGGGGCCGGTGCGCGCGGTGCGGGGGACGGCGATGTGTGACCAGGAGACGGCCGCGACCGGCCGTCCGGACCGACCGGGACCGGCCGGCGCACCCGGTGTGTGCGGCGCCCCCGGTGACAAGCGCGGAGGGACGACGATGGGCCGCCCAACCGAGGTGCCCGAACCACTCGGCACCCCGATGACCAGCACCAACGGCGAACACCGCTCGGGCGGAACGGCCGCCGGAACGCTCGTCGCCGACCTGGCCGACCTCTCGGAACCGGCGTGGGGGAGCTCCGAGGGCCCCGCGGCTCCCGGGAGCGGGGCCGGGGCAGGGAGCGGGAGCCGCAAGGGGACCGGTGGCGGCCTCGCGCCGGACGGGCTGGGATCCGCGTCGGACGGGGTGGGATCCGCGTCGGACGGGCTGGGGTCCGTGCCGGACGGGGTGGGATCCACGTTGGACGGGGTGGGATCCGCGTCGGACCGGGTGGGATCCGCGTCGGACGGGCTGGGGTCCGTGCCGGACGGGGTGGGATCCACGTTGGACGGGGTGGGATCCGCGTCGGGCGTCGCGGGATCCGCGCCCGACCCGGCGTCCGCCCTGGACCCGAGCGGCGAGGCCCCCGCCATGGGCGAGGCCGACGAGCCCCACGATACGAACGGGGCCCGGCCCTCGCGCACACCCGGGCCCGCCCGCGCCGGAACACTCGGGCCCGCCCCCGCCGACGCCCTCGATCCCGATCCCGTACAGGCCGCTGCCGTACGTACCGACGCCGTGGGTGCTGACGCCGACGCCGCAGCCGTACGTACTGCTGCCGACACCGACACCGACACCGACACCGACGCCGGCCCCGATGCCCCACGGGGCGGTCCCGACGCCGGGACCGAGGCCGACTCCCTGCCGCCGGGTGACGCGAACCCCGACGCTCCCGCCGTCCGCGCGCCCGGGACCGGCCGCGGCGGGGCCCCGCGCGGGCTCTCCACCGGGGGCCGGGGCCCCGTCGACCCGGTGAAGGCGCTGATGCACCGGCATCGCGCACTCTGCGAACGTGCCGTCGACCCGCTGGAGATCGCCGCCGGGCTGGAGGCCCACGGCGTCACCGACCGCACCGCCGCCCGCTACCGGCACCGGGACGTGTTCTCGCTCGCCGAGGAACTCTTCGCACGGGTCCCGGGTGTGGCGGGGGAGAGCGCGGAGGCGCCCTGCGCACCGGCGCGCGACGTCGAGACGCGCGCCGCCTGGTCGCTGCGGGCCCTGCTGCCCGGGGCCGCCTGCCTGGCGACCTTCGTGACCCTGCGGCTCACCGACGGTGTCCTCGGCGGCGGAGCCAGGCTCGCCGTCGGCGGGGGCGGCGCGCTCCTCGCCCTCGTCTGCCTCGCCGTCGCCCTGCGCAGCGGTCCGCTCAGTGCCCGCGGCCGGGCCACCGGTGCCACCGGCCCCCTCTGCTGCTGGCTCCTCGGCTACGTCGTCTACGGCGAGGCCTTCCTCCACCAGGTGCTCACCGGCGGACCCGAGGGCCCGTGGGACCTCACCCCGGCCCCGCTGCTCGGCCTCGCCGTGGCGCTCGCCCCCGCCGCCTGGTGCGCCCACCTCTTCTCCGTGCACGCCCACCGCAGGCTCCGCGGCAGCCGCGCGCTGGAGGAGTTCGCCGCCGGTGTGCGCCCCCTGCTCTTCGCCGCCGTCGCCGCCTTCCTCTGTGTGCTGGCCGTCCTGCTCCACCTGGCGGGCCTCGGGGCGGGTCCGGGCGGTTCGGCCGTCGGGGCCGCCGCGCTCGGTGTCCTGCTCCTGCTGGCCCGGCTCCTCACCGTGCACGGCTTCCCGGAGCCGGCCGCCACCGGGCTCGGCGTCGCCTGCGCCGTCGAGGCCGCCGCCCCTGCCCTGATCCTGGCCGGCCAGCTGCCCGGACTCGACCTCGTCGCCCGCCCCGTGCGGGCGCTCGTCGAGGCTGGGGGGACCGGTGCCGTACCGGCCCTGGCCTGCGCCGCGGCCGCACTCGGCCTGCTGGTCACCGCCACGGCCGCCCTGTCCCGGGCCTCCGCCCACACCGCCCCCTGAGGCGGCCCCAGACGCCCCGCGGAGCCGACGCCGCGGGTTTCCCTCCCCATCGCAACTTCCCCAAGGAGACAACGGACATGACCCCCCAATACCCCGCACCGGCAGCCCGCCGTCGGCACCGAGGGGGCGCACGATGAGGGTGCTGCTGCTCGGAGCCAACGGCTTCCTCGGCCGGTTCGTCGCCGACCGGCTGCTCGCCGACCCGGCCGTCCACCTCACGGCGCTCGGCCGGGGCGACGACGCCGACGTGCGGTTCGACCTCGCGGGCGGCAGCCCCGGAGCGCTCACCCGCTTCCTGGACGCCGTCCACCCCGGAGTCGTCGTCAACTGCGCCGGCGCCATCCGGGGGGGCGCCCGCGACCTGACCCGGCACAACACCGTCGCCGTCGCCACCGTCTGCGAGGCCATGCGGCGCAGCGGCTGCACCGCCCGCCTGGTCCAGGTCGGCTGCTCCTCGGAGTACGGGCCCTCGCAGCCCGGCTCCTCCACGGCCGAGGACGCGATCCCGCGCCCCGGCGGCCCGTACGGCGTCAGCAAGCTCGCCGCCACCGAACTGGTCCTGGGCTCCGGCCTGGACGCGGTCGTCCTGCGGGTGTTCTCGCCGGTCGGCCCCGGCACCCCGGCCGGTTCACCGCTCGGCCGGCTCGCCGAGGCGATGCGCCGCGCCATGCAGGCGGGCGACGGCGAGCTGAAGCTCAGCGGGCTCGGTGTCCAGCGCGACTTCGTCGATGTGCGCGACGTCGCGCGCGCCGTGCACGCCGCCTCGCTCTCCGCCGCCCAGGGCGTCGTCAACATCGGTACCGGCCGCGCCGTGCGCCTGCGCGACGCGGCGGCCGTCCTCGCCAAGGTCGCCGGATACGCGGGCGCACTCCACGAACTGGACGCGCCCCCCGCCCGGCTCCCCATCGGCGCCCCCCGCACCTCCGCCGAATCGGTCATGGAGCACCTCTCCGCGACGCCCTCCCCCTACCCGGACGGCTGCGGCGCCTGGCAGCAGGCGGACGTGCGCACCGCGCGCGACCGGCTCGGCTGGCGCCCCCGGATCAATCTGGAGGAGTCGCTGGCCGATATCTGGATGGAGGCGGCGTGCCGTATCTGACCCGTACCGGCACCGTCCCGCGGGCCGGTGGCACCGAACGGTTCGGCTTCGGCGTCCCCGGCTGCGCCCATCCGCTGCTGGCCCCGGCCGAATGGGCCGAGCTGGCCCGCCCCGGCACCCCGCTGCACTGGGCGGTCCTCGACGTCGACAACGGCCCGGGGACCCGCCCCGACCCGCACTGCCTGGACGCCGCGGGCCGGCTGCGCAACGCCAGGGAGCGGGCGGAGCACGACGCCGGACCACGCGACACCGTCCGCGCCTCGGCCGGCCGGCTGCTGGGCCGGCTCGACCTCGGGCACGGCACCCGCCCCTTCGGCGAACTGCTCGACGACGCCCGCTGCTATCTGGAGTGGTACCGCGTCGACGGCTTCTACCTCGACCGCTGCCCGGCCGGCCGCCCCGGCCTGCCGGGCGTGCGGCGCCTCACCGCCACGCTCGCCGCCTTCCTGGCGGAGGCCCGCGGCGGCCGCCCCGGCCATCTCGTACTGGGGCACGACACCCACCCGTATCCCGGATACGCGGAGGCCGCCGACCAGCTCGTCACCTTCCGCGGCGCCTGGTCCGACTACCGCTGGTCGCAGGTGGCGGAGTGGACCGCCGACTATCCGCCGAGCCGCTTCGCCCACTTCGTCCACGGGGTGCCGCGCACCCACCTGGACGAGGCGATGCGGATCGCCCGCTGGCAGGGTGCCGGGACGATCTTCTTCACGGACCGGACCACGGACGCCGCACCCGGTCGCGGATCCGGGGGAGCACCCGGCGGCGGACCCGGACAAACCGATCCATTCGCGACGCTGCCCAGGTACTGGGACGAAATCGTCTCGCGGATCGGACCTCATATCTCGGAATGAGAAGGGGCGTGGCAGTGTTACGGCAAGAACAACCGTACGTAGTCGAAGTACGTAGAAACCGACCACCTGCATTGTTGAGGTTCCTGTGTCGCTGCCACCCCTGGTCGAGCCAGCTGCTGAGCTCACCGTCGACGAGGTCCGCAGGTACTCCCGCCACCTGATCATCCCGGACGTCGGGATGGACGGGCAGAAGCGGCTGAAGAACGCGAAGGTGCTCTGTGTCGGCGCCGGCGGCCTCGGTTCGCCGGCCCTGATGTACATGGCCGCCGCCGGTGTCGGCACGCTCGGCATCGTGGAGTTCGACGAGGTCGACGAGTCGAACCTGCAGCGCCAGGTCATCCACAGCCAGGGTGACATCGGCAAGTCCAAGGCCCTGTCGGCCAAGGAGACCGTGCAGGGGATCAACCCCCTGGTCAACGTGGTCCTTCACGAGGAGCGGCTGGAAGCCGACAACGTGATGGACATCTTCTCCCAGTACGACCTGATCGTGGACGGCACGGACAACTTCGCCACCCGCTATCTCGTCAACGACGCGGCCGTCCTGCTGAACAAGCCGTACATCTGGGGCTCGATCTACCGGTTCGACGGCCAGGCGTCCGTCTTCTGGTCCGAGCACGGTCCCTGCTACCGCTGCCTCTACCCGGAGCCGCCCCCGCCGGGCATGGTGCCGTCCTGCGCCGAGGGCGGTGTCCTCGGTGTGCTCTGCGCCTCCATCGGCTCCATCCAGGTCAACGAGGCCATCAAGCTGCTCGCCGGCATCGGCGACCCGCTGGTCGGCCGGCTGATGATCTACGACGCCCTGGAGATGCAGTACCGCCAGGTCAAGATCCGCAAGGACCCGAACTGCGCGGTCTGCGGCGAGAACCCCACCGTCACCGAGCTCATCGACTACGAGGCCTTCTGCGGCGTCGTGTCCGAGGAGGCCCAGGAGGCGGCGGCCGGTTCCACGATCACTCCCAAGCAGCTCAAGGAGTGGATCGACGCCGACGAGAAGATCGAGATCATCGACGTCCGCGAGCCGAACGAGTTCGAGATCGTCTCGATCCCGGGCGCGACGCTGATCCCGAAGAACGAGTTCCTGATGGGCAACGCCCTCCAGGACCTCCCGCAGGACCGCCGCATCGTCCTGAACTGCAAGACCGGCGTCCGCAGCGCCGAGGTCCTCGCGGTCCTCAAGTCGGCGGGCTTCGCCGACGCGGTGCACGTCGGCGGCGGCGTGATCGGCTGGGTCAACCAGATCGAGCCCGAGAAGCCGGTGTACTAGTGCCCCTCCCGGCAAGCTTTGCCCCGTCGCGCCGCCCAGCACGCACGCTCGCCGCGTTGGCCGAAAGCCCTGGTAGCTCCGCTACAAGGACTTCCGGCCGCCTTGCGATCGCACGCACTGGACGACGCTCCTCACGGGGCAAACATTGCCGGTCACGGCACTAGAACGACGCGAAGGGGCCGGTCCGCACCTCACGGTGCGGGCCGGCCCCTTCGCCGTGTCCGGGACCCGGGCCCCTCACGAACAGGTCGTGCCGTACTTCGGCACCTTCCCGTTCAGGAAGTACGCGTCGACCGTCGTGGTCACACAGCTGTTGCCGCCGTACGCGCCGTGCCCCTCGCCCTTGTTGGTGACCAGCACGCCGACGCCCTTGCCGAGCTTGTCGGCCATCCTGCGGGCGCCCTCGTACGGTGTCGCCGGATCGCCCGTCGTCCCGACGACCAGGACCGGACCCGCGCCGGGGGCGCTCGCCTCCGGGGTGAGGTGCTCGCCCGCCACCGGCCAGCCCGAGCACCAGCCCGCCGTGTCCCAGGCCAGGAACGGACCGAAGACCGGGGAGATCCGGGTGAACTCCGGCAGCAGCGCCTTCGCCTGCTCCACCGTCGGCCGGGCCTTGCTGTCCGCGCAGGAGATCGCCCGCTGCGCGTGGTTCTGGGTGTCGTAGCGCCCGCTGTCGTCCCGGCCGTTGTACGAGTCGGCGAGCCGCAGCAGCATCGAGCCCCGGCCGCGCTCCGCCTCGTCGAGGGCCTGGGTGAGCGTCGGCCAGCTCTCCTTCGAGTACAGCGGCAGCACGATCCCGGTGATCGCCATCGACTCGTTGAGCGTGCGGCTCGTCCCGGTCGGCAGCGGCTTCGCGTCGATCCGCTTCAGCAGGGCGGCGATCCGCCGGGTGCCCTTCGCCGGGTCCTGGCCGCGGTCCTTCAGATAGTTGTCCAGCGCCCGCTGGAAGCCGATCGTCTGGTTGCGGGCGTGGCCCGTGCTGTCGGCGGTCGGGTCGACGACGGCGTCGAGGACGGTCCGCCCCACCTGCTTCGGGAACAGGTGCGCGTACGTGCCGCCCAGCTCCGTCCCGTACGACATCCCGAAGTACGTCAGCTTCCGGTCGCCGAGCACCTGCCGGATCAGGTCCATGTCGCGGGCCGCGTTCGTCGTGGTGACATGGGGCAGGACCTTGCCCGAGAGGCGCGCGCACCCCGCCCCGAAGTCCGCGCCGTCCTTCATGAACGCCGCCGCCTCGGCCGCCGTGTCCGGCGTCATGTCGACGTCCCGGTACGCGATGTCCTGCTCGCGGTCGCTCCGGCAGCGCACCCCGGCGCTCCGCTCCACCCCGCGCGGGTCGAAGCCCACCAGGTCGTAGCGGGTGTTCAGCGTCCCGTAGCCGCCGGCGGCGCGCGGCAGGATCGACACCCCGGAGCCGCCCGGGCCGCCGAAGTTGAACAGCATCGAGCCGAGCCGGCGCCCCTTGTCCCGGGCCGCCTTGCGGATCAGCGCGATGCCGAGGGTGTCCCCGTCGGGCCTGGCGTAGTCCAGCGGCACGCGGACCGTGGTGCACCGCCATGCCGAGCCCGGGGCGCTGTCGCCCTCGGGGGCCTTGCAGCGCTTCCAGTCCAGCCGCTGGCCGGTGAGCGAGGCGGGCAGCGGCCGCGCGGCGTCCGCGGCGGGCGAGGCCGACGCGGCGGGGGAGGGGGACCCGGGCGGGGAGGACGACGACGATGCCCCACCGCCGTCCGCCCGCTCACCCGGCTTGTCGTCCGACCCGTCCCCGCAGCCCGCGAGCGCCCCCGCCAGCAGCAGTGCGGCGGCGGCCAGCGCCCCGGTCCGTGCGTGTACGACCACGTGTACGTCCCTCCCCCTGTGACTGCCGCTCGGCAGTGCGCCCCATCGTAGGCGCGGCCCGGGAGCCGGCTAACCGCACACCGTTCCGGCCGGCGGCACCTTCCCGTCCAGCAGATAGCCGCCCACCGCCTTCTGCACACAGGCGTTCTTGCTGTTGTACGCCCCGTGGCCCTCGCCCTTGTACGTCATCTCCACGCCGACGCCGTCGCCCAGCGCCCGCGCCATCGCCCGCGCGCCCGCGTACGGGGTGGCCGGGTCGCCGGTGTTGCCGATGACGAGGACCGGGGCCGCGCCCGGCGCGCTGACGTCCGGGTGGTTCCAGACGCCCTCGACCGGCCAGTCGGTGCAGCCCATCAGGCCCCAGCCGAGGTAGTCGCCGAAGACCGGCGAGGCCTCGCGGAAGGCGGGAAGCCTCTCCTTCGTCCCGTCCAGGGTGAACCGCTGCTTGGAGTCGGCGCAGTTGATGGCGGTGTTGGCCGCGGCGGAGTTGTCGTAGTGGCCGTCCTCGGAGCGGCCGTTGAGGGAGTCCGCGAGGGCGAGGAGCAGTCCGCCGTTGCCTCCGTCGGCCTCGTCCAGGCCCTGTTCCAGCAGCGGCCAGGTCTCCTTGGAGTACAGGGCGGCCGCGATGCCGGTGGTGGCCTGGGTCTGCGTCAGCTTCCGGTCGCCCAGCCCCGCGATCGGCCGCTTCTCCAACTGGTCGAGGAGGACCGCGACCCCCTGCTCGACCTCCTGCGGGGTGGCGCCGGGCAGTTTGCAGGCGTCGCCCCGGTCCACACAGTCCTGCGCGAAGTTGTCCAGGGCGAGCTGGAAGCCCCTGGCCTGGCCGAGGGCCGACTCCTCGGCGTCCTCGGTCGGGTCGACGACCGCGTCCAGGACCGCCCGGCCGACCTTCTCGGGAAACAGATGCGCGTAGACGCCGCCCAGTTCGGTGCCGTACGAGATGCCGAAGTAGTGCAGCTTGTCGTCCCCGAGGACCTGGCGCATCAGATCCATGTCGCGGGCGGCGTTCGTCGTGCCCACGAAGGGCAGTTCCTTGCCGGAGTTCTTCTCGCAGGCCGCCGCGTACGCCTTCGTCTGCTCGGTGAACGCCTTCTCCTCGGCGGGGGTGTCCGGTGTCCCGTCGCCCTGGAAGCGCTTGTCGAGCTGCGCGTCGTCCTCGCACTCCACCGCGGCGCTGCGGCCGACCCCGCGCGGATCGAAGCTCACCAGGTCGTAGCGGGTGCGGAGCTTGTCGTACGTGGTGCCGAAGGCGGGCAGCGTGGCGACACCGGAGGCGCCGGGGCCGCCGAAGTTGAAGACGAGCGAGCCGATCCGCTTCTTCCCGTCGAGGGCACGGGCGCGGACGAGGGCCAGTTCGATGGTGTCGCCGTCCGGGCGCGCGTAGTCGCGCGGGACCTTCATGAACGAGCACTCCCACACGGCCCCGCCCGGCAGCGGCGAGGGCGAGGCACCGCCGCCCTGGGCCTGCGAGGGGGCCGGGCACGGCGTCCACGCCAGGCTCTGCGAGGAGAGCGAGGACGGGGTGGTGGACGCGGCCACGATCTCGGCCGTGCGCACCGTCCCGTCCGGCAGCTCGGTGCCCTCCTTGTCACCGCCGTCCGAGCAGCCGGTGAGCGGAAGGAGCACGGTCGCGGTGGCGGCGAGGGCGGCGGCACGCAGGGCGGGGGAGGTCCTCATCACCCCATCGTGCGGCGGCGCCCCGGGGGGTGCACGGGGCGCCGGTCCATGCGGGTCAACCGGCCGGGGCCGGTCCTACAGCTCGCCCTTGCGGGTCAGATGGTTGAAGCACAGCCAGCCCGGGAGCACCGGCAGCCACAGCGTCATCAGACGGAACAGCAGCACGGCGGGCGCGGCGACCTCCTTGGGCAGACCGACCGCGATCAGACCCAGCGTCAGCGCGCCCTCGACCGCGCCCATGCCGCCCGGTGTCGGGGCCGCCGAGCCCAGCGCGTTGCCGGCCAGGAACACCACCGCGATGCTCGCGTAGCTGAGGTGCGGGGTGTCCGGACCGCTGAACGCCCGGACCGAGGCGTCCAGACACATCACGAACACACCGGTCAGCAGCAGCATCCCGCCGATCCCGGTGAGCAGCTTCTGCGGTCGCTGCACCACGTCCAGCATGCGCGGCACGACGCCCGCGAACAGCGACCGCACCCGGGTCACCACGAACTTCCGCAGGAACGGGATGGCCGTCACCACCAGCACCAGCACCGCGACCGTCAGCAGACCCGCGATCACCGTCCTGGACGGGGTGAGCGAGGACGGCGTCTTCTCCGTCCCCGTCAGATAGCCGAACGCGGCCAGCAGCACGATGTGGCAGCCCAGACCGAACAGCTGCGAGGCGCCGACACTGGCCACCGCGAGCCCCGGACGCACCCCCGACCGCTGGAGGAAGCGGGTGTTCAGGGCCACGCCGCCCACCGCGGCCGGTGCCACGATCTTCACGAACGAACCGGCCACCTGGGCCAGCACCGTCTTCCCGAACGGCACCCGCTCGGGCACGAAGCCCAGCAGGCTCATCGCCGCCGCCAGATAGCTGAGCGCCGAGAAACCGAGCGCCGCCGCCACCCAGCCCCATTCCGCCTGCTCCACCACGGCCCCGAAGTCGGCCTCGGTGACCTGCGAGATCAGGAAGTACGCGGCGATGGCACCGGCGATGAAGCTGAACAGGGTGCGCGGCTTGATCCGCTCCAGCCGGACCGGCTCGACCGGGGCCTGCGGCCGGATCAGCAGCACCTCCTGGCGGATGCGGGAGAGCAGATCCTCCTCGCGGGCGCCGTCCAGCGCGTCGTCCATGGCCCGTTTCTCGGCCTGCTTCTCGGTGCGCTGCGACTTGCGGGCTGCCTTGCGCCCGGTGCCCCTGGCCAGCTCCGCGTCGTGCGCCCGCGCCCGCTTCGCCGCGTCCGACGCCTCCAGCACGGCCTCGCGCTCGCGCTGCGAACGCTCCCGGGCCAGCCGGCGCAGCTGAGCCCGGGTGGACCGGCTGAGCGCGATCGGCTGGAGCAGCGGCAGACAGTCCGCGACGGCGTCCGGCCCCAGTACCTCCAGCGCCGCCGCCACCGCCCGCTCGGGACCGATCCGCAGCCCCGTCGTGGTGAGCAGCTGCGCCACGTCCATCCGCAGGACCAGATCGCCCGCGGCGATCTCGCCGCCGCGCAGATCGGTGACGAAGACCGTGCCAAAACGATCCACCAGCACGGCGTCGCCCGTGAGCCTGCGGTGCGCGATGCGCCGCGACTGGAGCGCCTTCACCTGGTGCCAGGCACCGCGCACCAGCGCGTCGGTGATCTCGTCGTCCTCCAGCGCGTCCAGGGAGCGCCCGCCGATGTGCTCGTAGACCAGCATCACGGCGTCCGGGCCCAGCTCGGAGGTGGCGATCAGCTTGGGGGCGTTGGCCCCGGCGGCGATCGCCGCGTACGCGAGCAGCGCCTCCTGCTCCAGGGCCTGGCGCAGCGACTGGATCGACCGCCGCTGGGTGATGCCGCGCAGGGTCAGCCGGCGCCACACCCGGTAGAAGAAGCCCTGGGCCTGCTGCTCGCGGTCCACGACCGTCACGTCCAGCGGCGGTCCGTCCTCCAGCGAGACCAGATAGCGGCGCCCCCGGTCGCCCTGGTCGACGAAGTCCGGCGCGTCCTCGGCCCGTATGGCGCTGACCGGACGGAACCCCACATGGCGCAGTCCGGCCATCAGATGCTGGCCGGTCGGCCGGACGTTGGGCGAGCCGACCGCGTACAGCGTGCCGTACGCGACGGTCCAGCCGATGAGCACGGTCAGGACGATGGAGAGCGGTGTCGTGTACCCGCCCACGAGCATGGTGAAGGCGTCCAGCAGCAGCACCATCCACAGCACGACCCGCCAGCGCGGCCGTCTCGCCATGCCGACGGCCGTCATATACGCGATCACCGGGGCGAGATAGCCGTGGACCGGATCGGTCAGCTCGGCGCCGGGCTGCGGCTGGGTCAGCGCGTCCTGGATGGTGCCGGAGGCGGACTTGGACACCCAGAGGTCCGTGGCGAGCGTCACCCCGTGCGCCAGCACGGCGGCCAGCACCCCGTCGGCGATCCGCAGCCCGTCGCGTTTGACCAGCCGCTCGATGGCGAAGGCCACCGGGACGAGCAGCACGGCGATGCTGGAGACCAGACCGGCCAGCTTGATGAGGAGGTCGGGCGCCTGGCCGGTGCCCTTGTTGATGTCCTGTTCGAGACCGGTCGTGGTGCCGTGGGCGAACGCGGCGACGGAGAACAGCACGACGATCGCCAGCACGCCGACGAGCAGCCGCAGCAGATCGGAGGGGCGGTGCACCCGGGCCGGCAGCAGCGGTTCGTCGCCCGAGACCCGGTCGGCACCCGTCTCGTCGGCGGTCGCGAGCGTCGACCCGGACGGATGCTCCGCGGGGGCCCGCGGAGCCGTGTCCGGCCGCCGCTCCGCCTCCTGGGGGCGCGGCTCGGCATCAGAGGCGTCGGCCGCCTTCGGTGGCTGCACGCCCTGCTCCTTCGTCGCCTCTGATGGGTCTTCGTGTTCTCGTATCACCGGTCACCGTCCGCACGATGGTGGCACGGTCGCCCCGCGGAGGGGGGCATCAGGGTGGGATGCCCCGATGCGCGATGCGCAACATACGCTCCATTCCCCCCGCCCGCACACTTCGTGAGGACGCGGACGGAGGTCCGCCCGCACTGTCGGTGGCGTACGGCAGGATGGGCCGGATGAGCGAACCTTCGACCGCCGACGCGCTGCCGGAGTACGCGGAGCGCGTGCTCGACGTCGCCGAGCTGATCCCGCCCGGCCGCGTCATGACCTACGGCGACGTCGCGGAGTGGCTGGGCGACGGCGGACCGCGCCAGGTCGGCCGGGCCATGGCGCTGTACGGGGCCGCGGTGCCGTGGTGGCGGGTGGTCCGCGCCGACGGGACGCTGCTCCCCGGCCACGAGCTGCGTGCGCTGGATCACTACCGCGAGGAGAACACCCCGCTGCGCGAGGCCCCGCGCGCGGCGCAGGGGCACGTGCCGCGCCTCGACATGCGGCGCGCGCGGTGGGACGGCGTGCCCGGGGGGCCGGCCGGTGCCGGCGGGGAAGCTCACACCTGACAGCTTCGGCCATCCGGACGCCCAACCGGCGGAGCCGGGTCCGTACGACGGACAGGGAGTACGGGGCGTACGCGCGCCGCGCCCCTCCTCGGGCGCCCGCGACGGGCCGGAACCACCGGGCGGCGGCGGCCCGCACCCCGGCGTCCCGGCGGAACGTGACGATCCACGCACCTGTCCCGCCCCGATCCGGGCCCCGGCCGGAGTAGCGTCGTCAGTTCGCGGCATCCGTCGCACCCCGAACCCCGGCATGCCCAGCAGCCCCGCAGACCCACCAGGACCGGCGATCCCCACGTGAGCTCCTCCTCCACCACCCGGCACAGTCCGCACCGTCCGACACGGCGCCGGACCGCGGGCGCGTACCGTCTGGTGCGCACCCGGCCGGGCTCCGTGGAGCCCCCCCTCCTGGACGCGGCGCAGCGCGCCGTGGTTGATCACCCCGGCGGACCGCTGCTGGTCCTCGCCGGTCCCGGCACCGGCAAGACCACCACGCTCGTCGAGGCCGTCGCGGCCCGCGTCGACCGGGGCGCCGACCCGGCCCGGATGCTGATCCTCACCTTCAGCCGCAAGGCCGCCGTCGAACTCCGCGACCGCATGGCCGCCCGGCTCGGCGCGCTCCGCGGCCCGCAGGCCACCACCTTCCACTCCTTCTGCTACGCCCTGGTCCGGGCCCATCAGGACGCCGATCTGTTCGCCGACCCGCTGCGGCTGCTCTCCGGCCCCGAACAGGACGTCACCGTCCGCGAGCTGCTGGCCGGCCAGCTCGACCTGGAGAAGGAGGGGCTCTCCGGCATCCGCTGGCCCGAGGAACTGCGCGCCTGTCTGACCACGCGCGGTTTCGCCGACGAGGTGCGCGCGGTGCTCGCCCGCAGCCGTGAGCTGGGCCTCGGCCCCGACGCGCTCGCGGACTTCGCCCGCCGCACCGGCCGCCCCGACTGGGGCGCCGCCGCCGCCTTCCTCGCCGAGTACCTGGACGTCCTGGACGCCCAGGGGGTGCTCGACTACGCGGAACTGGTCCACCGGGCCGTGCTCCTCGCCGAGCGCCCGGAGGTGGCGGCGGCGCTGGCCGGCCGCTACGACACCGTTCTTGTCGACGAGTACCAGGACACCGACCCGGCCCAGGTCCGGCTGCTGCACGCGCTCGCCGGGAACCGGGGGAGCACCCCGGGCGGCGGCGGGGGCCGGGACCTGATCGCGTTCGGCGACCCGGACCAGTCGATCTACGCGTTCCGGGGCGCCGATGTGAACGGCATCCTGGACTTCCCCGAGCGCTTCCGTCGCGCCGACGGCGCCCCCGCACCCGTCGGCGTCCTCACCACCTCGCGCCGCTCCGGCGAGGCGGTGCTGGCCGCGACCCGGCTGCTGACCCGGCGGATGCCCCTCAACCGGCTGCCGTCGGCGAAGGTCCGCGCCCACCGCGAGCTGGCCGCCGTCCGCGAGGGCGGCGGCGTGGAGACGTACACCTACCCGACCGCCTCCGCCGAACTGGAGAACATCGCCGATCTGCTGCGCCGGGCCCATCTGGAGGACGGGGTGCCGTGGCGCGAGATGGCCGTGCTGGTGCGGGCCGGCGGCCGGACGATCCCCGCCGTCCGCCGCGCCCTGACCTCGGCGGGCGTCCCCCTGGAGGTCGACGGCGACGACCTGGCCCTGCGCCACGAACCTGCGGTCGCCCCCCTGCTGACCGCCCTGCGCACGGTCGCGAAGGCCGCACTGCGACGGGGCCGGGACACGGAACCCGCCGACGGCGCCGGGACGGCCGGGGAGACCGTCGACGAGAGGACCGAGGAGGCGTCCGACGCCCCGCCCGTCACCACCTGGCTGGACACCGAGACCGCGCTGACCCTGCTCTCCTCGCCGCTGGGCGCCATGGACGCCGCCGATCTGCGCCGGCTGGGCCGGGCCCTGCGCGACGAGGAGCGCGACGCCGGCAACCGGCTGCCCGCGCCCTCCGGCGAACTGCTCGCCCGCGCGCTCGCCGAACCGGAGCGGCTGGTGACCCACGATCCGGCGTACGCCCGCGGTGCCCAGCGCCTCGGCGCGCTGCTGCGCGCGGCGCGCGAGCTGCTGGAGCGCGGCGGCACCGCCGAGGAGGCCCTGTGGGAGCTGTGGTCGGGCACCCCGTGGCCGGCCAGGCTGGAGCGCGCGGCCCTGCGCGGGGGCGCCGCCGGGCGCAACGCGGATCGCGACCTCGACGCGGTGTGCGCCCTCTTCGAGACCGCGGCCCGCGCCGAGGAACGCACCGGGGGGCGGGGCGCGCTCAACTTCCTCGAAGAGGTCGACGCCCAGGACATCGCCGCCGACACCCTCACCCGCCGCGCGGTGCGGCCCGACGCCGTACGCCTGATGACCGCCCACCGCTCCAAGGGCCTGGAATGGCGCCTCGTCGTCGTCGCCGGGGTGCAGGAAGGGCTCTGGCCCGACCTGCGGCGCCGGGGTTCGCTGCTCGAAGCCGACCGGATCGGCCGCGACGGCATCGCCGAACCCCTCACCCCGGGCGCCCTCCTCGCCGAGGAGCGCAGGCTCTTCTACGTGGCGGCGACCCGCGCCCGCGACCGCCTCGTCGTCACGGCGGTCAAGGCCCCGGCCGACGACGGCGACCAGCCCTCCCGTTTCCTCACCGAGCTGGGCGTCGAGCCCCGCGACGTCACCGGCCGCCCGCGCCGCCCCCTCGCCGTCGCCGCGCTCGTCGCCGAACTGCGCGCCACCACCGTCGACCCCGACGCCTCCGAAGCGCTGCGCGAGGCCGCCGCCCACCGCCTCGCCCGGCTCGCCGCGCTGGCCGACGACGAGGGGCAGCCGCTCGTCCCCTCGGCCCACCCGTACCGGTGGTGGGGGCTGCACGAACCGACCCGCTCGTCCGTTCCGCTGCGCGACCGGGACCAGCCGGTGACCCTCTCCGGCAGCGCCCTGGACCAGCTGGCCCGCACCTGCGCGCTCCAGTGGTTCCTGGGCCGCGAGGTGAAGGCCGACGCCCCGGCGACCGCCGCCCAGGGCTTCGGCAACGTCGTCCACGTCCTGGCCGACGAAGTGGCCTCCGGCCGTACGCCCGCGGATCTGGCCGTCCTCCTGGAACGGCTCGACTCGGTCTGGGACGGGCTCGCCTTCGACGCCCCCTGGAAGTCGGGGCAGGAGAAGGAGCAGGCCCGCGTCGCCCTCGAACGCTTCCTGCGCTGGCACGTCATGGACCGCGCCGGCCGCACCCCGGTCGCCAGCGAGCACGACTTCGACGTGACGCTGGAGGCGGGGGAGTACGAGGTGCGCATCCGGGGTTCCATGGACCGGGTCGAGCGCGACGCCGACGGCCGGGCCTACGTCGTCGACTTCAAGACCGGCAAGCAGGCCCCGACGAAGGACGAGGTGGCCCGCCACCCGCAGCTCGCCGTCTACCAGCTCGCCGTGCGGGAGGGTGCCGTCGACGAGGCCTTCGACGGCACCCGCCCCGAGCCCGGCGGCGCCGAACTCGTCCAGCTGCGCCAGGCCGCCCCCAAGAAGGAGGGCGGCGACACCGCGCCCAAGGTGCAGTCCCAGCAGCCGCCCGACACCGAGTGGGTCTCCGACCTGTTGGCGACCGCCGCGGGACGCGTCCTGGACGAGCGCTTCACCCCGTCGGCCGGTCAGCACTGCACCCACTGCGCGTTCCGCGCCTCGTGCAGCGCGCGGCCGGAGGGCCGGCACGTCGTGGAGTGAGGCCCGTACCGCGCGGGACGCGGCCGGGGCCCCGTCCCGTCAGGCCTTGCGGGCCACCACCCCGTACACGCTCACGTCCGCGTCCGTGACGTCGTTGATCCGCTGGTAGCGCGTACGGTCCAGCGCGTCCAGACCCGCCACGAACTCCGGGTCGGGATCGGCGGCCTCCGGCAGGTCCACGACCTCCTCGGGACGCCACCGGTGCACCGGAACGACACCCGGCTCCAGCATCTCCAGGCCGTTGTCGGTGACGAAGCGCTCCACCTGGGCGTGCGAGCGGCGGACCATGGCGAAACCGCGCTCCTTGAACGCCTTCGTCACCTGCCCGACCTGCTCGGGGTTGAGGTCCGAGCTGACATTGCTCAGGATCAGGTGGCTGCCGGGCGCCAGGGCACCGACCAGCCGCTCGACGATCGGGTACGCCTCGTCGTCCTCGATGAAGTGCAGCACCGCGGCGAGCACCAGGGCGACCGGCCGGTCCAGGTCCAGGGTGCGGCGGGCCGCCTCCAGGATCGTGTCCGGATCGCGCAGATCCGCCTCGATGTAGTCGGTGCGCCCCTGCGGACCGCTGGTCAGCAGGGCCTGCGCGTGGACGAGGACGACCGGGTCGTTGTCCACGTACACCACCCGCGCGTCCGGGGCGATCGCCTGGGCGATCTGGTGCACGTTCTGCTGCGTGGGGAGCCCCGTGCCGACGTCCAGGAACTGCCGCACCCCGGCCTCGGTCGCCAGGGTCACCGCCCGCCGCATGAAGTCCCGGTTGTGCCGCACCGTGAGGTATCCGCGCGGATTGGCGCGCAGCGCCATGGCCGCGGCTTCCCGGTCCGCCGGATAGTTGTCCTTGCCGCCGAGGAAGACGTCGTAGACCCGTGCCGGGTGCGCCTTCGTCGTGTCGATGCGCTCCCGGAGTTCCGCGGCGTCCGGGGCGGGTGCGTCGGCGCTCATATGACCGTCCTCATAAGGCTGTTGATGCGACAGGCAGTCAATGTAGACGGTGAGCGGGGGCGGAGGTTGTCGGTGGGGCCGGTTAGCCTCGGTGGAGTGTCCCCTCGCCTCACCGATCCCGAGCAGCTCAAGGAGCTCCTGGGGATCCCCTTCACCCCGGAGCAGACCGCGTGCATCGTCGCGCCGCCCGCCCCCCAGGTGATCGTCGCCGGCGCCGGGTCCGGCAAGACCACGGTGATGGCGGCGCGCGTGGTGTGGCTCGTCGGGACCGGGCAGGTCGCCCCCGAGCAGGTCCTCGGCCTCACCTTCACCAACAAGGCGGCCGGCGAGCTGGCCGAGCGCGTCCGCAGGGCCCTGCTCGCCGCCGGGGTCACCGACCCCGACACCCTCGACCCGGACGACCCCCCGGGCGAGCCCGGCATCTCCACGTACCACGCCTTCGCCGGGAAGCTGCTCACCGACCACGGGCTGAGGATCGGGCTGGAACCCACCACCCGCCTCCTCGCCGACGCCACCCGCTACCAGCTCGCCGCCCGCGTGCTGCGCGAGGCCCCCGGCCCGTACCCCGCCCTGACCAGGTCGTTCCCCACGCTCGTCAGCGATGTGCTGGCCCTCGACGCCGAGCTGGCCGAACACCTCGTACGCCCCGAACAGCTCGCCGCGTACGACACCGGGCTGCTGCACACCCTGGAGAGCGCCCGGCTCACCAACGCCGACCTGCGGAAGATCCCGGAGACCGCCGGGGCCCGCCGGGAGCTGCTCGCGCTCACCCGCCGCTACCGGGACGCCAAGCGCGCCCGCGACCTCCTCGACTTCGGCGACCAGATCGCCCTCTCCGCCGAGCTGGCCCTCACCCGCCCCGAGGTCGGCGCCCTCCTGCGCGAGGAGTACCGGGTGGTCCTGCTCGACGAGTACCAGGACACCTCCGTCGCCCAGCGGCTCCTGCTCTCCGCCCTCTTCGGCAGCGGCCCCGACGGCGTCCCCACCGGCCACGCCGTCACCGCCGTCGGCGACCCCTGCCAGGCCATCTACGGCTGGCGCGGCGCCTCCGTCGCCAACCTCGACGACTTCCCCCGCCACTTCCCGCACGCCGACGGCACCCCTGCCGCCCGGTACTCCCTCAGCGAGAACCGCCGCAGCGGCGGCCGCCTGCTGCACCTCGCCAACGGGCTCGCCGCCCCGCTGCGCGCCATGCACGAGGGCGTCGAGGCCCTGCGCCCCGCCCCCGGGGCCGAGCACGACGGCCTGGTCCGCTGCGCCCTGCTGCCCACCCACGCCGAGGAGATCGCCTGGCTCGCGGACTCGATCGCCCATCTGGTGCGCACCGGCACCGCGCCCGGCGAGATCGCCGTCCTGTGCCGCACCGCCGGGGACTTCCCGCAGATCCAGGCCGCGCTGGTCGCCCGCGACGTCCCGGTCGAGGTCGTCGGCCTGTCCGGACTGCTCCACCTGCCCGAGGTCGCCGACCTCGTCGCCGTCTGCGAGGTCCTCCAGGACCCGGGGGCCAACGCCTCCCTGGTCCGGCTGCTCACCGGCCCCCGCTGGCGGATCGGCCCGCGCGACCTGGCCCTCCTCGGCCGCCGCGCCCGCCTCCTCGTCCACCGGGCCGCCCACGGCGAGGACGCCGACCCCGACCGCAGGCTCGCCGAGGCCGTCGAGGGCGTCGACCCGGCCGAGGTCATCTCGCTGGCCGACGCCCTGGACACCTTCCTCGACTCCGGCGGCGAGGACGACCGGCTGCCCTTCTCCGCCGAGGCCCGCGTCCGCTTCGCCCGGCTCGCCGCCGAACTGCGCGAGCTGCGCCGCTCGCTCGCCGACCCGCTGATGGACGTGCTGCACCGGGTGCTGGCCGCCACCGGCCTGGAGGTCGAGCTGTCCGCCTCCCCGCAGGCCCTGGCAGCCCGCCGCCGCGAGACCCTGGCCAACTTCCTCGACGTCGCCGCCCGCTTCGCCGCCGTCGACGGCGAGGCCACCCTGCTGGCCTTCCTCGCCTTCCTGCGCACCGCCGTCCAGTACGAGAAGGGCCTCGACAACGCGCTGCCCGGCGGCGAGAACACCGTCAAGGTCCTCACCGCCCACAAATCCAAGGGCCTGGAATGGGACGTGGTGGCCGTGCCCGGCCTGGTCACCGGCCAGTTCCCCAGCAGCAGGGCCCGCGAGGCCTGGACCACCCAGCCCCAGGTACTCCCGCACGCCCTGCGCGGCGACACCGCCACCCTCCCCGCCCTGGACACCTTCGACGCCCGCGGGCTCAAGGCCTTCAAGGAGGAGATGAAGGGCCACCAGAACACCGAGGAGCTGCGCCTCGGCTACGTCACCTTCACCCGTCCCCGGAGCCTGCTCCTCGGCTCCGGCCACTGGTGGGGCCCCGACCAGAAGAAGCCGCGCGGCCCCTCCGCCTTCCTGCACGCCCTGTACGACCACTGCGCCGCCGGCCACGGCGAGATCGAGGCATGGGCGGACGAGCCCGCCGAGGACGCCGAGAACCCGTCCCTGGACGGGGCCGCCGCCGACCACGCCTGGCCGCTGCCCCTGGACGGCACCGCGCTCGCCCGCCGCCGCGCCGCCGCCGACCTGGTCATGGCCCATCTCACCGCCCTGGAGTCCGGCGGCCCGGACGCGCTTCCGGGCGAGGCCGTCCCCGAGGAGCCCTGGGCGGACGACAGCCTCTTCGCGGACGGGGCCCCGTTCCCGGACGAGGAACCGTTCCCCGAGGACGAGCCGTTCCCGGACGACGGGCCGTTCCCGGACGGGGAGCGGCCCGCCACCGTGCCGGCGTACGACGGGAACGTCCCCGTCCCCGGCACCGCGTCCCTTCCCGGCGGGGCATCCCTCCCCGACGAGGGACCCGGCCCCGACGACGCCCCCGCCCCCCGGCCGGTCGCCCCTCCCGCCCCCGTCCGGACGGACCTCCCGCACGTCCCCGCGGCCCGCGCCCCCGAGCGGGCGCACGGCCGGCTCACCCCGGAGGAGGCCCGCACCCTGGCCTCCTGGGACCGTGACCTCGACGCCCTCGCCGGAGAGCTGCGCCGCGCCCGCGCCACCGTGCGCGACGTCCTCGTACCGGCCTCGCTCTCCGCCACCCAGCTGCTGCGCCTGGCCGACGACCCGGCCGGCTTCGCGCAGGAGCTGGCCCGGCCCATGCCCCGGCCCCCGCAGCCCGCCGCCCGCCGCGGCACCCGCTTCCACGCCTGGGTCGAGTCCCGCTTCGAGGAGCTGCCGCTGCCCCTGCTCGGCCCCGACGAACTGCCCGGGGGCGACGAGAACGACACCGACATCGCCGACGAGCGCGATCTCGCCGAACTGAAGGAGGCCTTCGAGCGCACCCCGTACGCCCGGCGCACCCCGTACCGCGTGGAGACCCCGTTCCAGATCACCCTGGCCGGCCGGGTGATCCGGGGCCGTATCGACGCCGTGTACCGCACGGGCGACACGTACGAGATCGTCGACTGGAAGACCAGCCGCACCCTCACCGCCGACCCGCTCCAGCTCGCCGTCTACCGGCTGGCCTGGGCCGAACTGCACGGTCTGCCGCTCACCGACGTCACCGCCACCTTCGTCTTCGTCCGCACCGGCGAGTGCGTCCGGCCGGCCCGGCTCCCGGGCCGGCCGGAGCTGGAGCGGATCCTCTTGGACGAGCCACCGCCCGCGGCCCGATAAGCTGAAGGTCATGAGCGACACCCCGGACAACGCCGTCCGTACGTACACCGAGCAGCACCGCGCGGCCTTCCTCGACGACCTCGCCGAGTGGCTGCGCATCCCCTCCGTATCCGCCCAGCCGGAGCACGACGGGGACGTACGGCGCAGCGCCGAGTGGCTGTCCGCCAAGCTGAAGGAGACCGGCTTCCCGGTCGCCGAGGTCTGGGAGACCGACGGCGCGCCCGCCGTGTTCGCCGAGTGGCCCTCCGACGACCCGGACGCCCCCACGGTCCTCGTGTACGGACACCACGACGTCCAGCCCGCCGCCCGCGAGGACGGCTGGAGCACCGACCCCTTCGAGCCGGTGATCCGCGACGGACGGATGTACGGACGGGGCGCGGCCGACGACAAGGGGCAGGTGTTCTTCCACACGCTGGGCGTCCGCGCCCATCTCGCCACCACCGGCCGCACCACCCCCGCCGTCCACCTCAAGCTCCTTGTCGAGGGCGAGGAGGAGTCCGGTTCCCCGCACTTCCGGGCCCTGGTCGAGCAGCGGGCCGGCCGCCTCGCCGCGGACGCCGTGATCGTCTCCGACACCGGCATGTGGGACGAGACCACGCCGACCGTCTGCACCGGCATGCGCGGCCTCGCCGAGTGCGAGATCGAGCTGCGCGGACCGGACCAGGACATCCACTCCGGATCCTTCGGCGGAGCCGTCCCCAACCCGGCCACCGAGATCGCCCGGCTGGTCGCCGCGCTCCACGACGCCGACGGACGGGTCGCGGTCCCCGGTTTCTACGACGGGGTGGCCGAGCTGACCGAAACCGAACGCGCCCTCTTCGCCGAGCTGCCCTTCGACGAGGCGACCTGGCTGCGCACCGCCCGGTCCGGTGCCGCGTCGGGCGAGGCCGGATACTCCACGCTGGAGCGCATCTGGGCCCGCCCCACCGCCGAGGTCAACGGCATCGGCGGCGGCTACCAGGGCGCCGGCAGCAAGACCATCATCCCCTCCGCCGCCCGCGTGAAGATCAGCTTCCGGCTGGTCGCCGGCCAGGACCCCGACCACGTCCAGCGGGCCGTCCGCGCCTGGGCCGAGTCCCGCGTCCCCGCGGGAATCAGCCGGACCATCACCTTCCTCCCGGCCACCCGGCCCTGCCTCACACCGCTGGACCACCCCGCCCTGCAGGCCGTGGCCCGCGCCATGGGCCGGGCCTTCGGCCGGAAGATCCTCTTCACCCGCGAAGGAGGCTCGGGACCCGCGGCGGACCTCCAGGACGTGCTCGGCGCCCCCGTCCTCTTCCTGGGCATCTCCGTACCGTCCGACGGCTGGCACGCCCCCGACGAGAAGGTCGAACTGGACCTCCTGTTCAAGGGTGTGGAGACCACCGCCCATCTCTGGGGCGAACTGGCGGCCGCACTCCGCTGAATCCTGAACACCCGATCCATCCCGGGGGAGTAGGAAGCACCTGTGAGCACCTTCGACAACGCCACCACGGACCGTCCCATCGGCCTGACCGCGCCGAGCGGCATCGACCGCGCCGCGCACCACCGCCTCGACGAGGCCTGGCTGGCCGCCGCGTGGAGCCACCCGACGACCCGGGTCTTCGTCGTCTCCGGAGGGCAGGCGCTGATCGACGACACGGAGGACGGCACCGAACTCGTGATGACCCCGGCCTTCGAGGCCCCGGTCACCGAGACCCACCGCTACTTCCTCGGTACGGACGCGGACGGGGTCAGCTACTTCGCGCTCCAGAAGGACTCGCTGCCCGGCCGCATGGACCAGTCGGCCCGCCCGGCCGGTCTGCGCGAGGCCGGACTGCTCCTCGGCCCCCGCGACGCCGGACTGATGGTGCACGCGGTGGCGCTGGAGAACTGGCAGCGGCTGCACCGCTTCTGCTCGCGCTGCGGCGAGCGCACGGTGATCGCGGCCGCCGGCCACATCCGCCGCTGCCCCGCCTGCGGCGCCGAGCACTACCCCCGCACCGACCCGGCGGTCATCATGCTCGTCACCGACGACCAGGACCGCGCGCTGCTCGGCCGCCAGGTGCACTGGCCCGAGGGCCGCTTCTCCACCCTGGCCGGATTCGTCGAGCCCGGTGAGTCCATCGAGCAGTCCGTGGCCCGCGAGGTGTTCGAGGAGGCGGGCATCACGGTCGGCGAGGTCGAGTACCTGGCCAGCCAGCCCTGGCCCTTCCCCTCCAGCCTGATGCTCGGCTTCATGGCGCGGGCCGAGACCTTCGAGATCAACGTCGACGGCGAGGAGATCGAGGAGGCCCGCTGGTTCTCCCGCGAGGAACTGACCGCCGCCTTCGAATCGGGCGAGATTCTGCCCCCGTTCGGCATCTCGATCGCCTCCCGCCTGATCGAGAGCTGGTACGGCAAGCCGCTCCCGAAGCCGGTCCGCGCGAGCTGACCGGCTCCCGGTACGGGCACGAACGCATCCGCCCGCCGTTTCCCGCCCTTGCGGACGGGAAACGGCGGGCGGTCGTGGTCCGGCTCCGCGGACGGCACCGGACCGGACGGTCGGATCAGGCGCCGATCTTCTGCTTGACCTGGGCCAGCGAGGGGTTCGTCAGGGTCGAACCGTCCGGGAAGAGCACGGTCGGAACCGTCTGGTTTCCGCCATTCGCCTTCTCGACGAAGGCCGCCGACTCCGGGTCCAGCTCGATGTTGACCTCGGTGTACGCGATGCCCTCGCGGTCCATCTGGCCCTTGAGCCGACGGCAGTAGCCGCACCACGTGGTGCTGTACATCGTCACAGTGCCCGGCATGTCTTCGCGCTCCTCTGTCTCATACGGTTCCGGCACCCCGCCACGCCCCGTCACTGTCCGATCCCTCACGTCCGGACCGCCGGGGCGCGCGTTGCCGCACGGAAGGGGAACGTACGTGACCTGGCCACCATTCCCGCGACCGCCCCCGGGTGTCCGGGATTACGCCGTGCCGGAACGCCCCTCCCGGGACCCGCGCCGGTCCTACTAATACGGCACCCCTGTGGACAGACCCCGCTCCCGGCCCTCACGACCTGGCAGCATGGCGGGGTGACATCAGCAACGCATTCCACCCTCTTCCCTCAGGTCCCCGACTCCGCCGACGCCGTCCTGGACGGGCTCGACCCCGAGCAGCGCGAGGTCGCCGTGGCTCTCCAGGGACCGGTCTGCGTGCTGGCCGGAGCCGGTACGGGCAAGACCCGGGCGATCACGCACCGCATCGCCTACGGGGTGCGGGCCGGGATCCTCCAGCCGACCAGCGTGCTGGCCGTCACGTTCACCAACCGCGCCGCCGGGGAGATGCGCGGACGCCTCCGCCAACTCGGCGCGGAGGGCGTCCAGGCCCGCACGTTCCACTCCGCGGCCCTCCGCCAGCTCCAGTACTTCTGGCCGAAAGCAGTCGGCGGCGACCTGCCCCGGCTGCTGGAGCGCAAGGTCCAGCTCGTCGCCGAGGCCGCCACCCGCTGCCGCATCCGCCTCGACCGCACCGAGCTGCGCGATGTCACCGGCGAGATCGAATGGGCCAAGGTCACCCAGACCGTCCCCGCCGACTACCCGGCCGTCGTCGCCAAGTCCCAGCGCGAGGCCCCGCGCGACCCCGCCGAGATCTCCCAGGTCTACGCGATGTACGAGCAGCTGAAGCGCGACCGCTCGGTGATCGACTTCGAGGACGTCCTGCTCCTCACCGTCGCCGTCCTCCAGGACCGCCACGACATCGCCGACCACGTCCGCCGCCAGTACCAGCACTTCGTGGTCGACGAGTACCAGGACGTCAGCCCGCTCCAGCAGCGGCTCCTGGACCTCTGGCTCGGTGACCGGGACAGCCTCTGCGTCGTCGGCGACGCCAGCCAGACGATCTACTCCTTCACCGGAGCCACCCCGGACCACCTGCTGAACTTCCGCACCCGCCACCCCGGGGCCACCGTCGTCAAGCTCGTCCGGGACTACCGCTCCACCCCGCAGGTCGTCCACCTGGCCAACGGACTGCTCTCCCAGGCCAGCGGCCGGGCCGCCGAGCACCGCCTCGCCCTGGTCTCGCAGCGCGAGCCCGGCCCCGAGCCCTCCTACGTGGAGTACGCGGACGAGCCCGCCGAGGCCGAGGGCACCGCCCGCCGCATCCGCGATCTGATCGCCGCCGGCGTCCCGGCCGGCGAGATCGCCGTGCTCTTCCGGGTCAACGCGCAGTCCGAGGTCTACGAGCAGGCCCTCGCGGACGCCGGCGTGCCCTACCAGCTCCGGGGCGCGGAGCGGTTCTTCGAACGCGCCGAGGTGCGCGAGGCGGGAGTGGCCCTGCGCGGCGCGGCACGCGCCGGTTCCAACGACTCCCTGCTGGACGACGCCGAGGGGCTGCCCTCCGAGGTGCGCGCCGTGCTCTCGGCCCTGGGCTGGAGCGCCGAGCCGCCCGCCGGATCGGGAGCGGTGCGTGACCGCTGGGAGTCCCTGGCCGCCCTGGTCCGGCTTGCCGAGGACTTCGAACGGGCCAGGCCCGGAGCCACCCTCTCCGACCTTGTCGCCGAACTCGACGCACGGGCCGCGGCCCAGCACGCCCCCACCGTCCAGGGCGTCACCCTGGCCTCCCTGCACTCGGCCAAGGGCCTGGAGTGGGACGCCGTGTTCCTGGTCGGGCTCACCGAGGGCATGATGCCGATCACCTACGCCAGGACGGACGAGCAGATCGAGGAGGAGCGCCGGCTCCTCTACGTCGGCGTCACCCGGGCCCGTCTCCACCTCGGCCTGTCCTGGTCGCTGGCCCGCTCGCCCGGCGGCCGGGCGAGCCGTCGCCCCAGCCGGTTCCTGAACGGGCTGCGCCCCGGTTCGACGGCCCCCGGCGGCCGCGCCGCAGCCGTCGGCGGCGGGGGCGTCGAGCGCCCGGCCGGTGCGGCCCGGCGCCGGCAGCGCGGGCCCGCGCGGTGCCGGGTCTGCGGCAGGACCCTGACCGACGCCGGTGAGATGAAGCTGATGCGCTGCGACGACTGCCCGTCCGACATGGACGAGGCGCTGTACGAGCGGCTGCGGGACTGGCGCGCCGTCCGCGCCGGCGAGATCGGCCAGCCCGCCTACTGCGTGTTCACCGACAAGACCCTGATGGCCATCGCGGAGGCCGTGCCCGGCACCGAGGGCGAGCTGGCCGGGATCTCCGGGGTCGGCGCGCGGAAGCTGGGCCGGTTCGGCGCCGCCGTGCTGGACATCTGCGCAGGTGGAGACGGGTTCGATCGGTCCGAGGAGGATGACGGCGAGGAGTGAGAAAAACTCGTCGGAAAAATAGTTTGCGCCCGCCCCAGTCATCACCATAGGTTCTTAACCACGGGAACAGCGGCTTCTCTGAAGCCCGGATCCTGTGCTGTACTTATCCGAATACGCAGGACCGGTTCACCCGGTCCCCCGAGACGCCGAGAGGAGGCGATTGAAGTGATCAGCATCATCGAGACCAACAAAATGACCGATCTCTCGGTCGTCTCCGCCTGCTCGCTCGGCCTCGCCTGCTCCAAGGATGTCTCGCTGCGCGGCACCGGTCTGTCCGGCATTCCTGCCTTCGGTCCGCTGTCTCTGTCGAGCCTTCCCGTGCGGGAGCGCAATGAGCGACCGGCCCAGGCACCGGCAGCAGCAGTAGTGAAGGGACAGGCCCAGGCCTATGCCTTTACCGCCGTCGGTGCGGAAGCGGGAGCCGAAGCCGGTCAGAAGATGACGCACCACCACACGATGTGGGCCTTCCGTGGGCCTGAACCCTGGAGTGATCCAGTCTGATCGACGATCAGGCCGGCGCCTTCAGGGCCGCGGAACCCCACTCGGGATCCGCGGCCCTTTTGTTTTGTCCGAACGGACGAGACAGCACGAAGGAGCCTCGGAACAAGCAGGACCTGGTACCAGCCGCCCCCCGGCCAACACGCCGGAAACGACCAGACGAGGACACCACCACCGTGCAACTCGAAGCGCACGCCCCGTCCGTACCGCCTTCCGACACGATCCCCCCGCCCGGCTCCACGGAGGACTCCGCCTTGATCCCCCTCACCGCGCTCACCGCGCTCGACGACGCCATCGAGAACCTCGGCGTACCCGTCCCCTGCCGCTCCTACGACCCGGAGGTCTTCTTCGCCGAGTCGCCGGCCGACGTCGAGTACGCCAAGTCCCTCTGCCGGACCTGTCCGCTCGTCGAGGCCTGCCTCGCCGGCGCCAAGGAGCGCCGCGAGCCCTGGGGCGTCTGGGGCGGTGAGCTCTTCATCCAGGGCGTCGTCGTCGCCCGCAAGCGGCCCCGTGGCCGTCCGCGCAAGAACCCGGTCGCGGCGTGACCGCCGACCTGGGGGTTCCGGCCCCCAAGCACCTGAAGCGCATCGGAACCATCGACCGTCCCCTCACCCACGACCCCCGAAACCAGGCAGCAATGACTCTCCCCACCAGTGAGCCCGTCGGCTCCGCGACACCGGACGTCACCATCATCGGCGCGAACGACTCGCGTCAGAACAGGACCCGTGAGATGCAACTCATCCCAGAAGCCCTGGCTCGTGCCCATATGCACGACCGCCTGCGCGAAGCGGAGTCGGAGCGCCAGGCCCTGCGCCTGGTGGCCGCCCGCCGCATGCAGCGCCGGGCCGAGCGCGCCTCGATGCGCGCCCGCCGCGCGCTCGCCATGGCGGTCATGCACTGACCCGAGCAGGACCGCACACCCGCAGTACCCGCCGGGGCACGGCCGCTCTCCGTGCCCCGGCCCGCACCACCACCCACCGCAGTACCCCTACCGCGGGGCCGGTCCGCTCGGACCGGCCCCGCGGTCGTGTGCGCGGGGCCGGTCCGCCAGGCCCCTCGCTCGTCGGGGACTCGATGCCCGGTGGAGGCGGGCGGGAGCGGGGGCCAAGGAGCCGGCCGCTCTGGAGGCGGGAGCGCGAGGACGGCGTTATCGTCGCGAGATGGACGAGCACCAGCACCCCGGAGAGGCCGGTCCCGACGCCATCGTGTGTGCGCTGTGCGGCGCTCGCGCCGAGAACGGCACCCCGCCCCCGACCTGGCTCTTCTCCGTGGAGAACGGCAGCCGCCGCTACTTCTGCGAGGTGTGCTCCCGCGCCCACATCAGAGCGGTCGAGGGCCGCCTCGACTCGACCTGGTGATGACGTCCGGAGCCCGCCGGGACACCCCGCCGGAGTCCACTCACACCCTGTCCGCCGAGGCCGGAGCCAGCCCCGCCTTCGTCTCCGGTTCGGTGCCCGCGACGGCCGGCTCCGTGTCGGGTTCGGTGTCGGGCTCGTCGGAGGACTCGGCGGCGGTTTGGGTGGCGATTTCCGCAGCGGTTCCCTCGGCGGTTTCGTCCTCCGGCAGGACGAACCCCGGGAGCCAGGACTCCAGTTCGTCGCGCAGCCGGACCGTGGCGCCCAACTGGCACAGCACCCCGATCGTGCTCAGCGTCACCCGGTGTATCAGCAGATAGGAGGGCGGCAGGTTCAACTGCTTGCCCAGCTGATGGGCGGGCGAGCGCGGGTCCGCTATGCGCGCGGCCTGGCTGCGCATCCACCCCCGGGTGAAGGTGAACTCCTCCACCTCGGCCGGCTCGATGATCGGAAGGAGATAGTCGAGCACCGCGTCGGGATCGAGGTCGATGGAGTCCTTGACGAACCCCTCCGCGCGCAGCATCTCGTACACCGCGACGGCGTCACCCCCGAGCGTCAGCCGCAAGGAGTCCCCGATGGGCCGCGGCAGTCCGCCGGGCAGCCGGTCCACCGTCCCGAAGTCCAGCACCCCCAGCCGCCAGCCGTCCATCCCGTCCTGGGGGTCCGCGCCCTCGTCACCGGCCGGAGGCAGCAGCCGGAAGTTCCCCGGGTGCGGGTCCGCGTGCAGCAGCCCGGTGCGCGCCGGGCCCGAGAACAGGAACCGGGCGAGCAACTGCCCGGCCCGGTCCCGCTGCTCGCGGGTTCCCCCGCTGATCACCTCGGCCAGCGGCACTCCCTCGACCCACTCGGTGACCAGCACCTGCTCGCCCTGGTGGACCACCCCGGGGACCACCACATCGGGATCGTCCGCGAACTCCTCGGCGTGCTCCCGCTGCGAGCGCGCCTCCTGCTCGTAGTCCAGCTCCTCGGACACCCGGTCACGCAGCTCCGTGATGAGCGGCTTGATGTCCATGCCCGGAACCAGCGGGCCGAGCAGCCGGGCGAACCGGCTCAGCTGGGTCAGATCGGAGAGCAACGCCTCCCCGGCGCCCGGATACTGCACCTTCACCGCGACGTGGCGGCCGTCGTGCCACACCGCCCGGTGCACCTGGCCGATCGAGGCGGCGGCCGACGGCCTGTCGTCGAACTCCAGGAACAGCTCCCGCCACCCCTCCCCGAGCCGTTCCTCCAGCACCGCGTGGACCGTGGCCGCCGGCAACGGGGGCGCGGCCTCCTGGAGTTTGGTCAGAGCCGCCCGGTACGGTCCGGCGACCTCCTCGGGCAGCGCCGACTCGAAGACGGACAGCGCCTGGCCGAGCTTCATCGCCCCGCCCTTCAACTCGCCCAGCACCTTGAAGAGCTGATCGGCCGTGCGCTGCTGGACCTCGCGGGCCACCAGCTCCGCCGACTTCCCTCCGATGCGCCTGCCCAGCCCCCACGTGGCACGGCCGGCGAAACCCAAGGGCAGCGCGGCCAGTTTGGCGGTACGGGTGACCGCCTTCCGGGGAAGATCAGACATGTGCCCCTCCAATTCCCAGACTGCCGCGCTGCGTGCGGCGGTTACCCGGCCATTGTGTCGTGCGCCGCGCCGGCGCCGGAGGTGCGCACCCCCTCAGTGTGCCCACCCGCGCCACAGGAACAGTCGAGGTGCGCCGCGATCCGTTCCCGCCGCCAGTCCAACAGCGGCAGCGCCGCCTCCCAGCGTGCCCCCGTGCTGCCCGGCAGCTCTCCGTCGAGGAAGGCCAGGGCATGCGCCGCGGCCAGCCCCGCCACCGCCGTCGCCAGGGCGAGATCGCAGGCCTGAACGGTGGAGCGCCGGCCGGACCGCCACTGGGCCACCATCCGGGGCCACTGCGGATCCCGCTCGCGACGTCCCCGGTCGAGGCAGCCCGCACAGGCCGTGCCGCCCGGCAGCACCAGCGGACCGACGAACCCGGTCGCCTCCACGACCCCGGCATAGAGATGCGGGGTGCCGGAGGCGATCCACGGCTCGGCGGTGCCCGGATCGGGGACGTACGCCGTGAAACCGTCACGCGGAGCGACGACGATCAGCGACAGCCCCGGCTCACCGCTCCGCCGGCAGGCGCCCCGGCCCCCGGAGCGGGGTGACGGTCCGGGGGAGGAGCGGCGGACGAGCCGGCCCGCCGCCGCGTCACGGCGCTCTCCGACCGCCGAGGGCGGCAGCCCGCCGGGCGCCACGTCCTGTGGCTCCGCGCATCCGCCGTCCATGACCTCGACCCGGCCGACCCCGGCTCCCGACAGCACCGCCGCGAGCGTGGCACCGACCCGGCCCGCGCCCCGGACCTGGACCCGCATGGAGCGGCGGGCGGCGAGGCGGCGCATCGCACCGCCCGGTTCGGGATGGACGACGGAGAGCGAGGCGAGGTCGGGCCGCCGGCGCTCCAGCGCGTCGGCCCGTGCCCGCAGGGCCTCGGCGTCCGGACCACCCGCCCGCACATCGTCGACGAGCCCCGCTTCCGACAGCCGTCCCACCAGCGTGTCCACATGGTGATCGCTCAGGTCGAGCGCTCTGGCCTCCTCGCGCAGCAGCGGCATGCCGCGCGTTCCGTCGAGAAGTTCCAGGAAACAGCCCGTCGCCCCGTCCATCGGGCCGACCTTCACGGCGTGCGCGGGTGTCACGCCGAATTGCACGGTTCCGTTGCCGCGCCAGGCGCGACGCAATGCGGGTTTCAACATCGGATGCACGGCTTCCCCCGGTCTGTGCGGCTGTGCGAGATCCATTGCCAGAATGCGACGGACCGGGGAAGCGCGGGAAAAGTTGTCCACAGGCGAGGGGTATTAGTCGTTCAAATGGTGCAAGGCTCGGGACGGATCATGGGCGAACCGTCCCGGAGGCGGGACTTCCCCCACGTACAGCGGGTAACGTCGAGGCGTGCCCGCCGACCCGTCACCCGGCTTCGGGGAGACTTCCGCGCGCCGCGCCGGAACCCACCGGCGCAGCGCGGCCGACCACCAGCCCCGTGCGTCGGCGACGAGCGCGGTCGAGGTCCGCAGGAGCACCCGCCGCAGCAGAACGGTCTCCGCGTACCGGGAGGGCGACCGCACGATCGTGCTGATCCCGGCCCGGATGTCCGAGGCCGAGGAGCAGCGCTGGGTGAGCGTGATGCTCGACAAGCTCGCCGCCCAGGAGAACAAGCGCATCCTCGGTGACACCGAGCTGGCCGAGCGCGCGGAGCGGCTGTCCGCCCAGTACTTCGACGGCCGTGCCCGGCCCGTGTCGGTGCGCTGGGTCACCAATCAGAACACCCGCTGGGGCTCGTGCACCCCCGCCGAGGGCAGCATCCGCCTCTCGCACCGGCTGCAGGGCATGCCGGAGTACGTCGTCGACTACGTCCTCGTCCACGAGCTGGCGCATCTGCTGGTTCCCGGGCACGGCCCGCGGTTCTGGCGGCTGCTCGACGCCTATCCCCGCACCGAGCGGGCGCGGGGCTATCTGGAAGGGGTCGTGGCGGCCGAACGGCTGCCCCACCTGCCCGCCGCGCGCGGCGAGTGACGTTCGCGATTCTGTACCGGGTCGGTACCGGCTTGGTCCGGTGCCCGAGTTTGCGGTTAGCCTGGCGCGACGCATTCACCTTCCGGATGGGGGACGGTCGTTACGCATGGCCAGGGAATTCCAACGCGGCCACAAGGCCAAGATCAGTGATCTGACACCGGGGACGGACCTGTACGTAGGGGTGCAGATCGCCGGCCCGGGGCTGTCCTTCGACATCAGCTGCTTCGGCCTGGACGCCAATGAGCAGCTGTCCGACGACCGTTATTTCATCTTCTTCAACCAGCCGAAATCGCCCGAGGAGTCCATTCAGCTGCTCGGCGCCCAGGCCGGTGACACGGAGTCCTTCCGCGTCACGCTGGACCGCATTCCGGCGAACATCCACAAGCTCTCCTTCACCGCGACGGTGGACGGCGCCGGGCAGATGTCGCAGGTCGGGCCCGGGTACATCCGGATCGTGGCGGGCGGCGAGGAAGTGGTGCGGTACGCGTTCACCGGCGCGGAGTTCACCACCGAGCGCGCGGTGATGCTGGGTGACTTCTATCTCAAGGACGTCTGGCGGTTCGCCGCCGTCGGCCAGGGCTTCGACGGCGGTCTCGAGGCCCTCCTGAAGAACTTCGGCGGCGAGGTCGCCGAGGAGGAGGCCCCCGCCGCCCCGCAGCCGCAGTCCGCCGCCCCGGGGTTCGCCCCGCCCGCGCAGGCCGCGGCGCCGCCCGCGTTCGGTGCCCCGGCCGCCCCGGCGCCCGCCGCGCCGCAGGCCCCGCAGCCCGCTCCGTCCTTCGGTGCCCCCGCGGCCCCGGCCGCCCCGGCGCCCGCGCAGCAGCCGATGCACGCGGCGCCGACGATCGCGGCGCCCCTGGCCCCGCAGGGCGGCAGCGTCCCGCCCCCGCCGCCGCCCGCCCCGTACGGACAGCAGCCTCCGCAGCAGTTCGGGCAGGTCCCGCCGCAGGCGCCCGCCGCCTTCGGCCAGCCCGCCCCCGCTCCGTACGGCCAGCCGGCCCCGGCTCCGTACGGCCAGCAGCCGCTCGGCATGCCGCCGCAGGGCATGCCCCCTCAGGGGATGCCCCCGATGGGCATGCCGCAAGGGGTGCCGCAGACCGGCGCCGGACTGGTCGCCGCGCTCCAGCCGTACAAGGAGACCCCGACCGGTCAGCGCTGGACCCCGCAGAACCAGAAGCTCATGCGCGTCGACCTCACCGTCGGCGGCGCCGGGGTGCTGGCCCGCCAGGGCAGCATGGTGATGTACCAGGGCAAGGTCGACTTCTCCTACAAGGGCGCGGGCTTCGCGGGCCGGATCGTCGGCAACGCCACCGGCCAGGAGATGCAGCTGATGCGCTGTACCGGCCGCGGCCAGGTCTTCCTCGCCGAGGACGCCTCGCATCTGCACTCCATCGAGCTCCAGGGCGACGGCATCTGCGTCTCCGCGGAGAACGTCCTCGCCTTCGACGAGTCGCTCCAGTACGAGGTCCGCAGGATCGAGGGCCACGGCATCCCCGGCGGCGCCCTGTTCACCATGCAGTTCCAGGGCAGCGGCACCATCGTCGTCAAGACCCACGGCACCCCGGTGGTCCTGCCCGTCACCCCGACCACCTTCGCCGACTGCAACGCCGTGGTGGCGTGGTCCTCGGCCTCCCAGGTGATCATCTCCAGCCAGGTCCGGCTGCGCCGCAACGCCTACCCCGGCCACAGCGGCGAGACCGTGAACCTCCAGTTCCGGGGTGCCCCCGGCAACTTCATCGTCGTCCAGCCCTACGAGGTCTGAGGGAGCCCGTCATGAACCAGCAACTCGCGGGCTACGCCCCGACCCCCGTCACGGCCCGGATGGAGAACCACGGCCATTCGATGCTGAAGGTCGCCATGGCGACCGGCCAGGACCTCTTCGCGCGCACCGGTTCGATGGTCGCGTACGAGGGCTTCATCCAGTACGAGCCCAACCCGCCGGCCGTCCGCCAGATCGCCTCCCAGTGGATCACCGGCGAGGGCATGCCGCTCATGAAGTGCACCGGCGACGGACTGCTCTACCTCGCCGACTACGGCGCCGACATCGTCGTCGTCCACCTCAACAACGAATCGCTCTCGGTCAACGGCACCAACGTCCTCGCCTTCGACGCGAGCCTCACCTGGGGCGTCGAGCGGGTCAAGGGGCTCGCCAAGTTCGCCGGCCAGGGCCTGTGGAACGTGTGCATCTCCGGCAGCGGCTGGGTCGCCATCACCTCGCGCGGCACGCCGATCGTCGTCGACTGCGGGCGCGGCGAGGACGAGACGTATGTCGACCCGGACGCCCTCGTCGCCTGGTCCCCGAACCTGAAGGTGAAGGGAAAGCGCAGCTTCAAGGCGTCCTCCCTCATCGGGCGGGGCAGCGGCGAGGCGTTCCAGATGGCCTTCTCCGGCCAGGGGATCGTCGTCGTCCAGCCGAGCGAGGACAGCACCGACCGGCTGCGCGTCCGGAACTGACGGGGAGGGAGAACACCACCATGCAGAGTTCGCTTTTCGGCTACACGGAACAGCAGTCCCAGGAGCGGTACACCGTTCAGAACCCGCAGCTCCTCAGGGTCGCGCTCACCGGCCAGGACGACGTCCTCGCTCGCAAGGGGGCCATGGTCGCCTACCAGGGGCTGATGGAGTTCGACGGCGAGTACCAGTCGCACGGCCAGCGCCGGGCCCGCGCGAGCACCGGTGAGGGCCTGGACCTGATGCGCTGCTCCGGCCAGGGCACCGTCTTCTTCGCCAACCTCGCGCAGCACGTCCACGTGGTGGACGTCGACCACGACGGTCTGACCGTCGACAGCGCCTACGTCCTCGCGCTCGACTCGTCGCTGCACTTCGAGGTCATCGCGGTGGACAGCCAGTACGGCATCTCCGGCACCGGCAAGTACCAGCTCAACATCTCCGGCACCGGCAAGGTCGCGCTGATGACCTCCGGCCAGCCGCTGATGATGCAGGTGACGCCGGACAAGTACGTCAACGCCGACGCCGACGCGATCGTCGCCTGGTCCAGCTCGCTGCGGGTGCAGATGCAGGCCCAGACGCACTCCTCGGGCGTGTTCCGCCGCCGCGGCAACACGGGCGAGGGCTGGGAGCTGAGCTTCCTCGGACAGGGCTACGCCCTGGTGCAGCCGAGCGAGGTGCTGCCTCCGCAGAGCGCCCAGATCGGACAGGGCCTGCGTGCCCAGTACGGCGTGGGCCAGCAGGGTGCCCACGCGCAGAACCAGGGCAACGCCTGGAACTGAACCACCCGCCCCCGTGTGCGACGGGTGAGCCGGGCGCACGGCGGTGGACGGTAAGGGGCGGTCTCCCAAGAGACCGCCCCTTACCCGTGTCCGAGGTGCCGGTCCTACCGGGCGCCGTCCAGCAGCGCACGCGTCCGTTCCACGAGCCGGACCACCGAGGCGTCCGCCACGGCGGCGACCTCGTCGTAGCCGAACCAGCGCAGGTCCAGCGACTCGTCACTGATTTGCTCGGTCGCACCCGACGGCGCCAGCGCCGCGTACTGCACGTCCAGATGCCAGTGGCACGGTGCCGGGATCGGATGGCGGTCCAGGACCACCGGACCGCCGTCGAGCAGGGTCAGCCCCGGGACACCGGACTCCTCCGAGGCCTCCCGCAGCGCGGCCGCGGCCGGCGTGGCGTCACCGGGCTCGCAGTGGCCGCCCATCTGCAGCCACATCCTCAGCTTCCGGTGCAGCGTGAGCAGCACCTTGCCGCGCTCCGGGTCGACGACCAGGGCGCTGGCCGTCAGGTGCCCGGCCCCGCAGGCCTTCCACATGCCGTCGGGATGGCGCGCCAGATGGTCCAGATAGGCCAGGCGCAGCTCCTCCTGGGCGGCGTCCGCCCCGGTCCCGTACCCCTTCAGTACGAGGACGGCTTCGTCGTACAGGCTCACTTGTCGGTGTCGTCCTTGCCCTTGCCGTGGTCCTCGCCGCCGGTCTCGGCCGGGCCGGGGGCGTCCTCGGGGGAACCGGCCGCGGTCCCGCCCGATCCGCTCGCCGCCTCGCCGAGCATCTTGTCCAGCTCGGAGAAGTCCATCTGTTC
Source organism: Streptomyces sp. NPDC057682 (assembly GCF_042799575.1). Classification (NCBI taxonomy): domain Bacteria; kingdom Bacillati; phylum Actinomycetota; class Actinomycetes; order Kitasatosporales; family Streptomycetaceae; genus Streptomyces; species Streptomyces sp. NPDC057682. The sequence goes on from NZ_JBHVIN010000004.1 coordinate 177,658, forward strand.
GTGGTGGACGAAGCCGTCCGGGTCGTCCAGGTCGTGGGCGGTGGGCAGCATGTCGGGGTGCTCCCACAGCGCGTCGCGCCCGTCGAGCCCGCGCGCGTCCGTGAGCGAGGCCCAGAGCCGCGAGGCGTCCCGCAGCCGCCTCGGCCGCAGCTGGAGGCCGATCAGCGTGGCGAAGGTCTGCTCGGCCGGACCGCCGGAGGCACGACGCCTGCGCATCGTCTCGCGCAGCGCGTCCGCCGAGGTCAGCCGGGACTTCGCGGCCTCGTGCACCACCGCGTCCACCCAGCCCTCCACCAGCGCGAGCGCCGTCTCCAGACGGGCCAGCGCGGCCTTCTGCTCGGGGGTGTCCTCCGGCTGGAACATGCCCTGCTGGAGCGCCTCCTGCAACTGCTCCGGCTGCGAGGGGTCGAACTGGCCGACCACGTCCTCCAGCTTGCTCGTGTCGACCTTGATGCCGCGCGCGTACCCCTCGACCGCACCGAAGAGATGCGAGCGCAGCCACGGCACATGGGCGAAGAGCCGCTGATGGGCCGCCTCGCGCAGGGCCAGGTACAGCCGCACCTCGTCCTGCGGCACGCTCAGGTCCTTGCCGAAGCGCTCGACGTTCAGCGGAAGCAGCGCGGCCTTGCCGGCCGGGCCGAGCGGCAGCCCGATGTCCGTCGAACCGACCACCTCGCCCGCCAGCACGCCGACGGCCTGCCCGATCTGCTGGCCGAACATGGCCCCGCCCATCGAGCGCATCATGCCGATCAGCGGCCCCGCCATCGCCTGCATCTCCTCGGGCAGCACATCGCCCATGGCGAGGCCCACCCGCTCGGCGACCGGGTCGACGAGCTTCTGCCACGCGGGCAGGGACGCCTCCACCCACTCCGCACGGCTCCACGCCACCGTCGACACCGCGCCGGAGGGCATCGAGGTGACCCCGTCCAGCCAGAGATCGGCCAGCCGCAGCGCCTCGTCGACGGAGGCACGCTCCGACGGGCCGACGCTCGCGTCCTTGGTGCCGTCGGAGGTGCCCTGGGAGACCGTCTGGCGCGCGATCTGCTTGGCCATGTCCCAGTTCACGGGACCGCCCTCGTAGCTCAGCATCTGGCCGAGCTGCTGGAAGGCCGCGCCCAGGTCGTTCGGATTCATCGAGCCGAACATGGCGGCGAAGGGGTTGTCACCGCCCGTGCCGGGGCCGAAACCGAACGGGTTCGCCGGACCGCCCGAACCCTGCCCACCTCCGGTGGGGTCGTTCTTCTTGCCCTTGTCGCCGTCGTCCGGCTCCTCCGGCGGAAGGCCGAATCCGAATGGGGTGTCACTCACGGGTTTCCTCGGCTCGTAGGGCCGTCGGTTCTCACCGACGGCGACTGCCCGACATCACCATCCAGCGTAGACACCAAGTCCGCTCGGGGCCTCAGTGCTCCGCCTGCTCCCGGGCTGCGGCAGGATGGACGCCACCTGGTACGCACGCGTCCTTCGGGTACGTACTGAAGACAACCGCTGGAGACGCCCGGTGAGTTCCCCAGATCCACAGGTTCGCGCAGCGCGAAACCTGCCCACTTCCCCCTACGAGGACGAGCCCGAGAAGAAGTCCGCCTCCCACCGGTCCAGAAGCCGCGGCCCGGTCGTGGCCGTCACCGGAGCCGCGACGGGTGTCGGTGAGCTGCTCACCGCCCGCCTCGCGGCCTCCGAGGAGATCAAGCAGGTCGTCGCCATCGACGAGCGGCGCGGCGAGGTCTCCGACGCGACCTGGCACATCCTCGACGTGCGCGATCCCGCCATCGCGGAGAAGCTGCGCGGCGCCGACGTCGTCGTGCACCTGGCGCTCGATCTGGACCTGGAGACCGACCCCGCCGCCCGCACCGCCTACAACGTGCGCGGCACCCAGACCGTGCTGACGGCGGCGGCCGCCGCCGGTGTCCACCGCGTCGTGCTGTGCACCTCGGCGATGGTCTACGGGGCCCTGCCCGACAACGACGTGCCCCTCGCCGAGGACGCCGAGCTGCGGGCCACCGCCGAGGCGACCGGCGTCGGCGACCTGCTGGAGATCGAACGGCTCGGCCGCCGCGCCCCCCGCGCCCACCCAGGCCTCCAGGTCACCGTGGTCCGCCCCACGGTCCTGGTCGGCGGCACGGACACGGCGCTGACCCGCTACTTCGAGTCCCCGCGCCTCCTGGTCGTCGCCGGATCGCGTCCCACCTGGCAGTTCTGCCATGTGGACGATCTGGTCACGGCGCTGGAGTACGCCGCCCTGGAGAAGATCGACGGGGAGTTCGCCGTGGGCTGCGACGGCTGGCTCGAACAGGAGGAGGTCGAGGAGATCAGCGGCGTCCGCCGCATGGAGCTGCCCTCCGCCGTCGCGCTGGGCGCGGCCGCCCGGCTGCACCGGATCGGTCTGACCCCGTCCCCGGCGGGCGACCTCGCCTACACCATGCATCCCTGGGTGGTCAGCGTCAGCAGGCTGCACGACGTGGGCTGGCGCCCGGCCTGGACGAACGAGGAGGTGCTGGCCGCGCTCCTCGAAGAGGTCGAGGGCCGCCACACCGTCGCCGGCCGCCGTCTCGGCCGCAAGGACGCCACCGCGGCCGGAGCCGCAGGCGCGACCGTGGCCCTGCTCGGCACCGCGGCCCTGGTGCGCCGCGCCCGCAAGGCCCGCCGGCGCATCTGAGGCGCGCTCCCCGCAGGGGGAGCCGCGAGCGGCCGGGGCCCTCCGCGGGAGCTGTAGGAGGCTCCAAGGCGGAGGGCGGCCCGCCGGGCGAAAGCGCTATTCCGCGTTGTCCGAGGCGTACGGCACGATGGACTCCATGGCACCCACGCATGACCATCCCGGCGAGCACGCGGCACAGGACCCGATCCGGCTGCTGGAGATCCGCGACACCCCGCTCTCCGTCGACGAGGTCTTCCGGGCCGTCGGGGACGACGCCGCCGGCGGCATGGCGCTCTTCGTCGGCACCGTGCGCAATCACGACGGCGGCCAGGACGTCGGGGCGCTGGGCTATTCGTGCCACCCCTCGGCCCGGGACGAGATGCGCCGGGTGGCGGAGAAGGTCGCCGCCGACTTCCCGGTCCGGGCGATGGCCGCGGTCCACCGGGTGGGTGAACTGGCGGTGGGCGATCTCGCGGTCGTCGTGGCGGTCTCCTGCCCGCACCGCGCGGAGGCCTTCGAGGCCTGCCGCAGACTCATCGACGACCTCAAGCACGAGGTCCCCATCTGGAAGCACCAGCGCTTCTCGGACGGCACCGAGGAGTGGGTCGGCGCCTGCTGATCGCCGGCCGTGCGGGGCGGCGGCCACCCCGATTTGCGTAACCGCCCCCCTGCCGTGAGCGTTGGTCCTGCAGATGGTTAATCTGCTGATCGTTCAGTTGCGGTCGCTCATGGGGTAGGGAGGTCGTGATGGCAGCACTCGCCTGGTTGTTGATTCCGCTTTTCGCTGCGTTCGGTGCCGCGATATGGGGGAGCTGGGCTGCCCGTAATCGTACGACCGGCGATGTCACCGAACTCGCCGGTTATGCCCGGTTCCGCGAGGCGATGGAGAAGTCGCACTCCGGTTCCGAGCCTGTCGAGCAGATATCGAACGTCTGACGCCATCCTCGGCGTACGCAGTCGCCAATCAGCGATTCGTTTGTCCGCCGTCGCGGCAGTACCGCGCCCTCGCCGGCCGCGGCCGCCGCTTCCCGTACGGACCGGCCCCGACGGTGCACGGGCGGGCCCTTCCCGTACTGTCGTTCCATGCCACGCCGCACCGCGACGATGCTCGCCTCCACCCTGATCCTCATCGCGCTCCTCTGTGCGGGCGTGCTGATCAAGGTTCCGTACTCGGAGATGTCCCCCGGACCGACCGTGAACACGCTCGGCGACGTCGACGGTGAACCCGTGCTGCAGATCACCGGCCACAAGACCTACGAGACCTCCGGCAACCTCAACATGACGACGGTCAGGGTCACGGGCGCCGACTACCACATGAACCTCGTCGAGGCCGTCTACGGATGGCTGGCCCACGACAGCGTCGTGGTCCCGCACGACACGCTCTACCCGAACGGCAAGACCGAGGAGCAGTCGACGCAGGAGAACGCCGAGGAGTTCAGCCAGTCCCAGGAGAGCGCCAAGGTCGCGGCCCTCACCGAACTCGGCATCCCGGTGAAGTCCCGGGTCGTGGTCTCCAGCGTCATCAAGGACAGCCCCGCGCAGGGCAGACTGCACGCGGGCGATGTGATCAGGAACGTCGACGGCACGGCCGTCGAGCAGCCCGAGGACGTGGCGAAGCTCGTCACCCGCCACCAGCCCGGTCAGGACGTCACCTTCACCATCGTCCCGGCCAAGACCGCGGCGGCGGCCGAGAAGGCCGGCAAGGAGCCCGAGGGCACCGAGAAGGTCGTCATCACCACGGAGAAGGCCCCCAAGGAGAACCGGGCGATCGTCGGCATCCAGGCGGGGACCGACCACACCTTCCCGTTCAGGATCGACATCAAGCTCGCCGACGTCGGCGGCCCCAGTGCCGGCCTGATGTTCTCCCTCGGGATCGTCGACAAACTGACCCCGGGACAGCTGACCGGCGGCAAGTTCGTCGCCGGCACCGGCACGATCGACGACAAGGGCAAGGTCGGCCCGATCGGCGGGATCAACATGAAGCTCGTCGGCGCGCGGGACGCGGGCGCCCGCTACTTCCTCACCCCCGACGAGAACTGCGAGGCGGCCGCCTCCGACACCCCCGACGGGCTCACCCTGGTCAAGGTCAAGACCATCGACGACGCCAAGAAGTCGCTGGACCTGATCCGCACCGGGGACACGGACGGCCTGCCGAGTTGCTCGGCGGGCTGACCGCGCCCCCGCGCGGCGGGGACGGGACGGGTCAGGACTCGAAGGTGGCGGCCAGTGCCTCGGCCAGCCCCGGGACCAGGCCCGCGCCGGTCAGCACCTCGTTCGGCGAGTCCTTCTCGCGCAGCCGCACGGCCGACTCACGGGCGCCGTCGCGGAGCACCGCCACGGTCATCCGGACCTCCTGACGGTCCGGATGGCGGGCCACCCACGCGGTCAGCCGGGCATCGTCGAGGTCGTCCGGCACGGAGGCCTCGGCGGACGGCGGCAGCATCAGCCGCTCCACCGTCATCGCACAGCCGACGACCGCGTCCGGCCAGGCGATCGTGGCGAGGAACTCGTCCAGCGCCGTACCGGCGGGCAGCTCCTCCTGCTCGATGGGGGTGAGGGCGGAAGCGTTCGTCGTGTCGCCGTCGAGCCCGAGCTGGGCGGCCAGGCCCGGCTCCTGGACCCGCAGCTGAGCGGTGTCGACCAGGGCGAACAGCCGGGCGGGCTGATCCCAGCCGAGCGTGGAGATGTACTCGTCGATTTCGAGCACGGCGACGGTCAGCGGACTGGCTGCCATCGGGGGGCCCGAGGGGGAAACGTTGGACATGGGCAACATCCTGCCTCCTTCCGCCCCGGGAACGGGAACTAGGTAAAGCGTCAGTAAGTTGCATAGGTGGGCTCTACGATCGCTGGGCCCGCTCCACACGACCGCGAACTTCGAGGTGCGCACGTTGGCTTTCCAGATGCCGGACCGCGGCGGAGGCCCGACCGGGCCACGGATCAGAGTCGGCCGCCCGTCCCGGCGCGCCCGAACCCTGCTCATGACACTGGGCGTCCTGGCGATTCTCGCCATGGCGTTCGTCATGTTCGCCGGGTTCTGGACGGACTGGCTCTGGTACAGGTCGGTCGCGTATTCGTCCGTCTTCACCACCACCCTGTGGACCAAGATCGGGCTGTTCCTCGTCTTCGGACTCCTGATGGCCCTGGCCATCGGCGTGAACATCTGGCTGGCGCACCGGCTCCGGCCGCCGCTGAGCGCGATGTCCCTGGAGCAGCAGAGCCTGGACCGCTACCGGATGACGCTCGCCCCGTACAAGAAGTGGGTGCTGCTCGCGATCACCGCGCTCGTCGGTCTGATCGCCGGAGCCTCCGCCTCCGGCCAGTGGCGCACATGGCTGCTGTACGTGAACGGCGTGTCGTTCGGCCAGAAGGACCCCCAGTTCCACCTGGACGTCTCCTTCTACGCCTTCGACCTGCCCTGGTACCGCTTCCTGCTGGGCTTCGGTTTCGCGGCCACGGTGCTCTCGCTGATCGCCGCCGCGCTGACCCACTACCTGTACGGCGGGCTGCGCATCACCAGCCCCGGCGCGCGGGCCACGGGAGCGGCCACCGGTCACCTCTCGGTGCTGCTCGGGATCTTCGTCTCGCTGAAGGCGGTGGCCTACTGGCTCGACCGCTACGGCCTGGCCGTGAAGTCCAGTGACTTCAAGGCCACGGACAACTGGACGGGTCTGCGCTACGTCGACGCCAACGCGTACCTGCCGGCGAAGACGATCCTGTTCTGCATCGCCGCGATCTGCGCGGTGCTGTTCTTCGCGACGCTCTGGCGCCGCACCTGGCAGCTTCCGGTGATCGGCTTCGGACTGATGGTCCTGTCCGCGATCCTGATCGGCGGGCTCTACCCGGCGATCGTCCAGAAGTTCCAGGTCCAGCCGAACGAGCAGGCCAAGGAAGCCCCGTTCATCCGGAAGAACATCGAGGCCACGCGCCAGGCGTACGCCATCGACGACGCCAAGGTCACGGACTACTCCGGCAAGTCCACCACCGACGACGAGGCGAAGCTCCGCGCGAGCGCGGACAGCGCCGCCAGCTACCGGGTCATGGACCCGAACGTCGTCTCCCCGGCCTTCCAGCAGCTCCAGCAGAAGAGGAACTACTACCAGTTCCCCAAGACGCTGGACGTCGACCGGTACAAGGACGAGAACGGCCGGGAGCAGGACACGGTCATCGGTCTGCGCGAGCTCAACCTCCAGGGCATCCCCAAGCGCAACTGGATCAACGACCACTTCACCTACACCCACGGCTACGGCGCCATCGCCGCCAAGGGAACCTCCACGGGCAAGAACCCGACGGGTTCGCCCGACTTCACCGAGTCCGGTCTGCCGACCACCGGTGAGCTGGGCGAGTACCAGCAGGAGATCTACTACGGCGAGAAGACCGAGCAGTACTCCATCGTCGGCGGGCCCCAGAAGGAGCTCGACTACGAGGACGACGGCGAGAAGACCACCAGCTACCAGGGCAAGAGCGGCGTCAGCCTCTCCAACGCGTTCAACCGCGCCGCCTACGCGGTGGCCTTCAGCGAGCCGCAGATCCTGTACTCGGGAGCCATCGGCGACGGTTCGCGGATCCTCTACAACCGCACGCCCAAGGAGCGCGTCGAGGCGGTCGCCCCGTGGCTGACCATCGACGGCGACGCCTACCCGGCCGTGGTGAACCACCGCATCCAGTGGGTGGTCGACGCCTACACCACGACCAACGGCTACCCGTACGCCTCGCGCACCACGCTCGGTGACACCACGGCCGACTCGCTGACCACCAACCAGCGCGCGGTCGTCGCCCAGCAGAACCAGGTCAACTACATCCGCAACTCGGTGAAGGCCACCGTCGACGCGTACGACGGCAAGGTCACGCTCTACGAGTGGGACACCGAGGACCCGGTCCTCAAGACCTGGCGCAAGGCCTTCCCGGGCACCGTGAAGCCCAAGGCGGACATTCCGCAGGACCTCATGGACCACCTGCGCTACCCGCAGGACCTGTTCAAGGTGCAGCGCGAACTGCTCACCCGCTACCACGTCACCAGCCCCGCGCAGTTCTACAGCGGCAGTGACGCCTGGCAGGTGCCGGACGACCCGACCAACAAGGAGTCGGGCTCCGTTCCGCCGTACTACCTGAGCATCAAGATGCCGGACCAGACGGATCAGAAGTTCTCGCTGACGACGACGTTCACCCCGAAGGGGCGGCCCGACCTGGGGGCGTTCATGGCGGTGGACGCGGATGCCGCCAGCAAGGACTACGGCACGATCAGACTGCTCAGAGTCACCTCCACGGTGAAGGGCCCGGGTCAGGTACAGAGTGAGCTCAACGGCAACGACGACGTCGCCGAGTTCGTGAGGAACCTGAAGGGCACCGACTCCGACATCGAGTACGGCAACCTGCTCACGGTGCCGCTCGAAGGGGGCTTCCTGTACATCGAGCCGGTGTACACGCGCGGTGGCACGCAGAACTACCCGTTGCTGCGCAAGGTGGCCGCCTCCTACGGTTCGAAGATCGTCTTCGAGAACAGCCTCGGGGAGGCGCTCAACGCGGTCTTCGGGGTGGAGGGCTCCGACACGGGCGAGCCGCCGGGTGACACCACGCGGCCGCCCAATGACACCACGCAGCCCCCGGCCACCGGGGACACCGCCCTGAAGAAGGCCATCGCCGACGCGCAGAAGGCCTACTCCGAGGGCGAGGCGGCCCTGAAGAAGCAGGACTGGGCGGCCTACGGCAAGGCCCAGGACGACCTCCAGGACGCACTGCAGAGGGCGGCCGCCGCGCAGCCCAAGGCCGGTGCGCAGGGGGCCGCGGACACGCCGAAGAAGCCGGCCGCCTCGGCGAGCGCCGACAGCGGCGGCTGAAAACCCGGTGAGGCTCCACCTCCGCGTCGTGATACGGTTTGAACACAACGACGCGGGGTGGAGCAGCTCGGTAGCTCGCTGGGCTCATAACCCAGAGGTCGCAGGTTCAAATCCTGTCCCCGCTACTGAATGACGAAGGCCCGGATCCTCCAGGGGATCCGGGCCTTCGTCATGTCGTGGTGACTTTTGTGTGCAGTCTGCGTGAAGTGCGGTTCATGTGACGCCAGTTGGGCACGAGCGTGTTTGACTTGTCTCCCTGTGGGCATGTCGACAAAACGCTGAAGTGACCTCACGCGCCGCGCTATACCAGGTGTACGCGGGTTGCAGGTGGTGGGACGATGGTATTTATGGGGGACAGGGCAACTCTGTTGGAGACAGGGCGGTTTGTGCAAAAGCACGTCCATCCGGCGGAAAAGGTGGCGGATGCGCGGTTTGCCGTTGCCGCCACGCAGTACAACGACCACATCGAAGCCTCCGAGACCGACGACCGCACCGAGACCGCCGAGACCGCGGAGAGTGCCGCGACCACAGAGAGTGCCACCACCGCCCCGACCGCCGACGCCGTGGAGGACGCCGATCGCGCGGACGGCGGGGCGAGCGAGGACAGCGCCGAGAACGAGGCGCGCCACCGCCGTGCCGCCGACGCCGGGGACACCACGTCCATGAGCGTGCTCGGCGCACTGCTGCTGCGCCGCGGGGACCTGAGCGGCGCCGAACCCTATCTGCGCGCGGCCACCGCCGACGGAGACCGCGCCGCCGCCAACAACCTGGGCGTCCTGCTGCACCAGCGCGGCTATCCGGACGAGGCGGCCGGCTGGTGGCGGATCGCCGCCGTCGCCGGTTCCGCCGCCGCCGCGCACGCGCTGGGCCGCCACTACCGTGAACGCGGGGACGAACCGGCCGCCGAGTACTGGCTGCGCCAGTCCGCCGAGCAGGGCCACGCGCTCGGGGCGTACGCCCTCGCCGACCTGCTGGAACACCGTAGCGACGTGGGCGCGGAGCGCTGGCTGCGCGCTGCCGCCGAGCAGGGTCACCGCGAGGCCGCCTACCGGCTCGCCCGGCTGCTGGAGCGCGGAGCCACCGACGACGCCTTCGGCCCCGGCCTCGGACCGCGCGGCGGCCGCGAGCGCTCCGCCGCGCGCCGCGACGACGGCCCGGTCGCCGGGCCCGAAGCGGGACGCGTGGGGGAGGCCGAGCAGTGGTACCGGCAGGCCGCCGCGCGGGGCCACCGCCGCGCCGCCCTGCACCTGGGCGCCATCCTCGAACAGCGCGCCGAGCCCAAGGAGGCCGGCCGCTGGTATCTGATGGCCGCCAAGGCCGGGGAGGCCCGTGCCGCCTGTGCGCTGGCCTTCCTGCTGCGGGACGCGGGAGACACCGAGAGCGCCGCCGTGTGGTGGCTGCGCGCCGCCCAGGACGGCGACGGCAACGCCGCCAACGCCCTCGGCGCGCTGCACGCGGCCCGCGGCGAACAGCAGACCGCCGAGCGCTGGTACCGCGCGGCGATGGATGCCGGCGACGTCAACGGCGCGTACAACCTCGGCCTGCTCTGCGCCGCCCAGGACCGCACGCCCCAGGCCGAGCAGTGGTACCGCCGTGCCGCGTACGCCGGCCACCGCGAGGCCGCCAACGCGCTGGCCGTGCTCCTGCTCCAGGCCGGGGACGCGACCGGGGCCGAACCCTGGTTCTCCAAGGCGGCCGAGGCGGGCAGCGTCGACGCCGCCTTCAACCTCGGCATCCTGCACGCCGGACGCGACGAGGACCGTACGGCGCTGCTCTGGTACGAGCGTGCCGCCGCGGCCGGGCACACCGAGGCCGCGCTCCAGGTCGGCATGGCCCTGCTGCACCACGGCGAGGAGCGCGAGGCCGAGCGTCATCTGCGCTGCGCGGCCGGGGGCGGCAGCGCCGAGGCCGCCTTCCGGCTGGCCGGGCTGCTCGACGCCCGGCAGCCCCCGCCCGGCCCGCCCGTCCTCGGTGAGCCGATGCCGCAGAAGAGCGAGTGCGAGGAGTGGTACGAGCGCGCGGCCGAGCAGGGGCACCGCCGCGCCCAGGTCCGCGTCGGCATGCTCGCCGCCGCGCGCGGGGACGTGGAGAGCGCCGGCCGCTGGTACCGGGAGGCCGCCGAGGCGGGCAGCCGCAACGGAGCCTTCAACCTCGGACTGCTCCTCGCCCGCGAGGGCAGCGAGCGCGAGGCCGCGCTCTGGTGGAGCCGGGCCGCCGCCGACGGCCACGGCCGGGCAGCGCTGCGACTGGCCCTGCTGGCCGCGCGGCGGGGCGAGCTGGCCGAGGGCCAGCGGTGGTGCGCGCGCGCCGTCGAGCTGGGCCCGGCCGAGGTCGCCGAGCGCGCGGCACGGCTGCGCGAGGCGCTGCACCAGGAGCTGACCGCTTGAGGGCCCGTCCGGGACCCCTCTCCGTGCGGGCCCCGGACCGGCCCACGTAAAGGAATTTGCGCTGGTCCGGGGCGTCACGTACTGTTGGGTTCACCGACGCGGGGTGGAGCAGCTCGGTAGCTCGCTGGGCTCATAACCCAGAGGTCGCAGGTTCAAATCCTGTCCCCGCTACTGAAGACAGAGGGCCGGGTCCTGAAAGGGACCCGGCCCTCTGTGCGTGTCCGCGTGCCGGCAGCCGGTCAGGGCCGGTGGCCGACCGCCTCCTCGTACAGGGACCGGTTCACGGCCCTGTCCTCCGGTACGGGCGCGCCCTCGGAGACGCCCGCGTCGGCGTACGCCCGCTGGAGCCGGTCCGTCGTCCCCTTGCGGATCTCCCAGTCCATCCGCAGGGACGGGGTGGACTTCAGGGTGGCCTCGTCGATCTTCATCAGCCGGGCCAGTTCGGTGACGAAGGCGGGGCTGGACTTGTAGTCACCGGCGAAGTAGGTGTTCACCGTGCGGATGTAGGCGCGGAGGAAGGCGACGCCGGCGTCCGGGTCCTTGTGCAGGAGGTTCGGGCCGAACAGCAGACCCCCCAGCGGTTCGCCGAGCGGCTGGCCGCCGAGGAAGGCGTACCGCTTGTCGCCGTCGACCTTCCGCCAGACCGGATCGAGCAGCCAGGCCGAGTCCACCCCGCCGTTGCGCAGTGCGGTGAGCACATCGGCGGAGCCCAACTGCTGGAAGCTGATCCGGTCCAGGCCGCCGCCGTGCTTCTTGAGAGAGGTGTCCATGGCGTACGCGATCACGGAGCCCTTGCCGATCATCGTGCCGAGCTTCCGTCCCGCCATGTCCACGTGGGCGGCGCTCTCGCCGTCCTTGAGGCGCACCCACAGTCCGCTCCTGGAGCCCGGGTCGGGGGAGAAGTTGCCGGCGACCCAGGCGATCGCGAAGCCGCCGTTGATGCCGTTCATCACGGCGGCCTCGGGGGCGGCCCACTGGGCGTCCACATCGCCCTTGGCGAGCAGCGGAAGGGCGTCCGGGGTGGGCAGCACCTTCAGCTCGACGTCCAGCCCCTCCTTCGCGAACTCGCCCTTGGCGACCGCGACCTGGAGGGGCGCCACGTACTCGGCGCTCAGCGTGCCGGTGGCCACGGTGATCTTCCGCTTCTTCGCCAGTGGCCGGGCGGCGGGCGCGCCCTTCTCGCAGCGGGCCGGTGCCCGGGTGGGGGAGAGGTCGGCGGGATCGGTCCAGCCCGTGGCGGAGCAGCCGGCCACGGGCGTCACGGTGCGGGGCGACGCGGCTGGGGCGGCACCGTCCGCGGGGTCGTTCGCGGCGCAGGCGGCCGCGCCGAGCAGGGACACCGCGACGAGCAGCGCGGTGCGGGCGAGGGCGTGTGGTGAAAGTAGCGCCGTCCGCCCGTAGGGCGGGCTCGGCGGCGTCCGGTGCGTGCGATCGCAAGGCGGAGGGTCGACCCGATACTGGATGTATCGGGGTGATCCCGACAACGCCGCGAGCGTGCGTGCCAGACGCCGCCGAGCAGGCGGGACTTTCACCACACGACCGAGGGAAGGACGTATGCGCACAGTGCCTCCGTACGGGGAGCGGGTGGAGCCGTTCACGACTGGCCGCGGCCGCGGTCGCGCGGGGCCCACGGGGTGAGCACCCGGCCCGCGATCCGCACCACTTCGGAGAAGACGACGCCGAGCACGGCGACGCAGACGATGCCGACGAACATCACGTCGTTGCGGAACAGGGCACGCGAGTCGAAGATCAGGTGCCCCAGTCCGTCGGCCGCCGCGATCTGCTCGGAGGCGACGATGACGAGGACCGCGACCCCGGCGGCGATACGGGCGCCGACCAGGACGGCCGGGAGCGAGGCGGGCAGCAGGATGTGCCGGAACATCTGCCAGGGCGAGGCGCCGAACACCTGCCCCGCGTCCCGGTGGCCGGACGGGACGGCGAGGACGGCCGCCATCGTCGAGATCCAGACGAAGAAGAAGACAGTGGCGGCGACCAGAGCGATCTGCGGCCCCTCGCCCAGACCGAACATATTGAGGAACACCGGCAGCAGGGCCAGCTTCGGGACCACGTAGAGGGCGTCGAGCAGCGGTTCCAGGGCGGCTCTGACCAGGGCGAGCGAGCCCATCAGCAGCCCGAGGGCGTAACCGGCGACGGTCCCGACGGCGTATCCGGCGAGGACCCGCTTGAGGGTGGCCCGGACATCGGGCCACAGCTCGCCGTCGCCCGCGCGGTCCCAGCCGTCCGCGAGGATGGTGGAGGGCGCCGGGTAGACGCGCGCGTCGATCCAGGACCGGGCGGCGGCCAACTGCCAGAGCAGGACGAGCGCCAGCGGCACGGCGATGGCGAGCGCCACCTCCAGGGTGCGGCGCCTGCGATGGGTGCGTACGGGATGCAGCTCCCGGGGGCCGGGGCGGCGGACCAGGAGCTGTTCGTCGCCGGGGGCGGACTTCACCGTGGCGCTCATGCCCGCACCGCCCCGGTGGTGACCTCGCCGCGCAGCAGCTCCCACAGTTCGCTCTTGAGCGCGGTGAACTCGGGCGCGGAGCGGACGGCACCGGTGCGCGGCCGGGCGAACGGCGGCCGGCGTTCGGCGATGATCCGCCCCGGCCGGGCGGACATCACCAGCACCCGGTCGCCGAGCACCAGGGCCTCCTCCAGGCTGTGGGTGATGAAGAGCGTGGTGGTGCGGGTGGTCTGGGTGAGCTCCAGCAGTTCGTCCTGGAGGATCGTGCGCAGCTGGGCGTCGAGCGCGGCGAAGGGCTCGTCCATCAGCAGCAGTTCGGGCTCCACGGCGAGCGCGCGGGCGATCGCCACCCGCTGGCGCATCCCTCCGGAGAGTTCGGCCGGGTAGGCATCGGCGAAGTCGGCCAGTCCCAGCCGGGCCAGCCAGTCGCGGGCCCGGCCGTCGGCCTCGCGGCGGGGCACACGCTGGACGTCGAGGCCGAAGCGGACATTGGCCAGGACGGTCTTCCAGTCGTGGATCCCGTAGTCCTGGAAGATCATCGCCGCCGGACGCGGTGAGGCCGTACGGATCGACAGCTCGCCGGCGCTGGGGCGCAGCAGTCCGGCGGCGATTCTCAGCAGGGTGGACTTGCCGCAGCCGGAGGGGCCGACGAGGCAGGTGAACTCGCCGGGTGCGACGTCGAGGTCGACGGGGCCGAGGGCGGCCAGCGCGCGGCTGCCGCGTCCGAAGGAGCGGGACAGGGCGCGGGCGCGCAGCTTGGGGGCGGTGGAAGGTGCGGCTGACGGGGGTGGGTTCGGGTGCGGGTCTCCCACAGGTCTCTCCTCGTACGGGTCGAGGTGCCCGGCCGTCCCGGGGGCGGCCGTGATCGCCGACGACGATATGACGGACCGTCAGATTCGGGAAGGGGGTGCGCGCCGGATCGCCGGAGGCGCGAGGGCGTGTTCTGGAAGTGGCGCCGTCCGCTCGTAGGGCGGGCTCGGTGGCGAGCGTGCTTGCCGGACGCCGCCGAGCGGGCGGGACTCTCGCAACACGCCCCAGGTCCGGGCGGACGTGCGACGCCCCCGCCGGAAGGCCGGCGGGGGCGTCGGTGAGCGGGGTGGTTCAGCCGGTCGCGGCGCAGCTCGGGCAGATGCCCCGGTACGTCACCTCGACGCCGGAGACGGTGAAGCCGAAGCGCTCGCCGTCCGGCAGATCGGCCAGCGGGTCGCCTGCGGGGTGCACGTCCCGGATCGCGCCGCACCGGCCGCACACCAGGTGGTGGTGGGGGCGGTGGGCGTTCGGGTCGTAGCGCTTGGCCCGGCGGTCGGTGGTGACCTCGACGACCTCGCCGAGGGTCACCATCTCGCCCAGCGTGTTGTAGACGGTGGCGCGGGAGATCTCGGGCAGTCGGGCGACGGCGCGGGCGTGGACCTCGTCGGCCGTCAGGTGCACATGGTCCCCGTCGAGGACCTCGGCCACGACGCGCCGCTGCGCCGTCATGCGCCAGCCGCGTCCGCGCAGTCGCTCAAGGAGGTCACTCATGCCCACCAGCCTAACAGTGGTGTGGACCAGGTTCTGAACTGGTGTGACTTTGGACCTCAGATTGACTTGGACTTAGTCCAATGTAGGATCGATTTCGCAGAAGGCAGGGACAGGCCGCGCACGCCACGACCGCATCGCGGGAGACCGGCGGGGCGCGGGATCGACGCAGGAGGCGCACGTGACACAGGGACCGCTCACCACGGAGGCCGGCGCACCGGTGGCCGACAACCAGAACAGCGAGACCGCCGGTGCCGGCGGCCCGGTCCTCGTCCAGGACCAGTCGCTGATGGAGAAGCTCGCCCACTTCAACCGGGAGCGCATCCCGGAGCGCGTGGTGCACGCCCGCGGCGCCGGCGCGTACGGCACGTTCACGCTGACCCGCGACGTCTCGCGGTGGACCCGGGCGAGGTTCCTCTCTGAGGTCGGCAAGCGGACCGAGACCTTCCTGCGGTTCTCCACCGTCGCGGGCAACCTGGGCTCCGCCGACGCGGTGCGCGACCCGCGCGGCTTCGCGCTGAAGTTCTACACCGAGGACGGCAACTACGACCTCGTCGGCAACAACACCCCGGTGTTCTTCATCAAGGACGCCATCAAGTTCCCCGACTTCATCCACACCCAGAAGCGCGACCCGTACACCGGCTCCCAGGAGGCGGACAACGTCTGGGACTTCTGGGGGCTCTCGCCCGAGTCGACCCACCAGGTGACCTGGCTCTTCGGCGACCGGGGCATTCCGGCGACGCTGCGCCACATGAACGGCTACGGCTCGCACACCTACCAGTGGAACAACGAGGCCGGCGAGGTCTTCTGGGTCAAGTACCACTTCAAGACCGACCAGGGCATCAAGAACCTCACCCAGGACGAGGCGAACAAGCTCGCCGGCGAGGACCCGGACAGCCACCAGCGGGATCTGCGCGAGGCGATCGAGCGCGGCGACTTCCCGTCCTGGACCGTGCAGGTCCAGATCATGCCGGCGGCCGAGGCGGCGACGTACCGCTTCAACCCGTTCGACCTCACCAAGGTGTGGCCGCACGCGGACTACCCGCCGATCGAGATCGGGAAGCTGGAGCTCAACCGCAACCCCGAGAACGTCTTCGCCGAGGTCGAGCAGTCGGTCTTCAGCCCGGCGCACTTCGTGCCCGGCATCGGCCCGTCCCCGGACAAGATGCTCCAGGGCCGTCTCTTCGCGTACGGCGACGCGCACCGCTACCGCGTCGGCATCAACGCCGACCACCTGCCGGTCAACCGCCCGCACGCCGCCGAGGCCCGGACCAACAGCCGGGACGGATACCTCTACGACGGCCGTCACGCGGGAGCGAAGAACTACGAGCCGAACAGCTTCGGCGGACCGGCCCAGACCGGCCGTCCGCTGTGGGAGTCCACCGCGGTCACGGGCGGCACCGGCACCCACGAGGCCCCGTCGCACGCCGAGGACGACGACTTCGTGCAGGCCGGGAACCTCTACCGGCTCTACTCCGAGGACGAGAAGGGCCGGCTGATCGACAACCTCGCGGGCTTCATCGCCAAGGTCTCGCGCGACGACATCGCCGAGCGCGCGATCGGCAACTTCCGCCGGGCCGACGCCGATTTCGGCAAGCGGCTGGAGGCCGCCGTCCGCGAGCGGCGCGGCTGACCGGAGCGGGTCTCAGCCCGCCAGCTCCACCGGACGGCGCCGGGCCGGCGTCCAGCAGCGGATGATGTCGCGCACCGAGACGATGCCGACCGGTCCGTCGCCGTCCAGCACGATCAGATGCCGGAAGCCGCCGTGCGTCATGGCCTCCGCCGCCTCCTCCAGGGTCCAGGTGGGGGCGGCGAAGACCACCTCGGTGGTGGTGTGGGCGGAGGCGGTCTCCGTATCGGGGTCCTGACCCGATCCGACCGCGTCGAGGATGTCGCGCTCGGTGAGGATGCCGAGGCCGCAGGTGTCGGGATCGTGCACCACGGCGGCTCCGATCCGGCGCGCCGACATCAGCCGGGCGGCGTGGCGCAGGGTGTGGGCCGGGCCGATGGTGAGGACCAGCGTGCTCATGGCGTCTCGGACGAGCATGGGGGAGCCACCTCCTTCGTGAAGCGGCCACGTGAGCCGATTCACAAGTTCACAAGTGGGGGGACTCTCAGAGTCGCACCGATACGGGGCGGCAACAAGGGGTGGTGAGAGACGTTCGAGGGGCGTGCGGTGGTGCGGCACGCCCCTCGAACGCCGTTCCGGCCCGGTCCGGGCGCGGCGCTCCCGTCAGTAGCGCTGGAATTGACACGGCAGTTTCCTGACCTGCCTTCACGTAAGCGATCAACGCTTTGACCTGGTGTGGAGTTGTTGGTGGTTGTCGGCGTCTGTCATCCCTGAGCATCGTCGGGCGGCCCAGCGACGGCCCAGTGTGTAGGGTGGCAAGCGTCCACCCTGGCGAAGGGGAGACATTAAACGGCCTGTGGAGTCTTTGTAAGTCCTTGGACGCTACGGCGGGCAAGGCTAAGGCTGTGAAGCAGGAAGGCCTGGTAAATCAGGTCACCCCAGCCGGGTGACCGGCTGGCGTGCTGAAAGGCGCGGCTGTAGGTCGAGATTGCGAAAGCCAAGCAGCGAGCGACCTTGCCCCTGATCATTGGTCGGGGGCATCTGCTTTTGAGGGATTGCGCGGCACCCTCAACCCACCACTCACCCCAGCTCCCATCCCGTCCGCCTTCGGCCCACACACCGTGGAGCGGGCGTGGTTCAGGGCGTCAAGGTGGAGCGCGCCACTGTACGAACGACCTTGACGCCCTGGGCCGCGACTGCTCGGCTCTGCCTGGGTCGAAGGTGGTCGGGATGGGAGCCCCACGACGCTCGCCACGCTCCGGCCGGCACTCGCGAACGGCGCCCCGTCCATCCCGGTGCCGGAGCGCCCCCGCCGGAGGCATCGTCTTGAAGCCGCGGGCTTGGTTCTCGTCTCATGCCCCTCGGGCCTACACAGCGGGCGCGCGTCGGCGGCGGCAGCGCCGAGCGGGCCGAAGGCAGGAGCGCGGGCGCAGCCAGAGCCGGGAAGCGCGCCCGGCGGAGCGGAGCGCAGCCGGGTGCCTTGATGAGGTAGAGAAACCCGTAACGGGCCTAGCTGAATCGACGGTTCGACGCGTTAGCGCTGCTTGCCAGGGCTCAGGGCCTGGGCGCGGGTGAGGATCGGATCGCCTGGCAGAGAGCGGGCGCTGGCTGGCCGCTGCGCCATCCATCCGGACTTCCGGTGAGCTGGAGATTCAGTCCGGACGTGTCGAAAGCCAAGGGACTCGTAATATTCATGCAACCGATGATTGGTGCGCCAAACGTCAATCCGAACCCACTGGCGTGCTTCACACTCCGCAACACTTGAGGCCCAATCGATTAGCCTTACCCCCAGACTCCTGCCTGCTGCCGCACGAGACACGATCAACTTATAGAGGTAAAATCCACTCTCCGGCTCGTCTTTTTCTCGCCAAAAGTCTCTATCGGCGGATCCTCGACTGATTGTAGCTAGGGTGGCCCCGCCCTCAACGACCACCCAAGTCCTGCCGTCGTCGATACTTTGGCGCCATTTTTCGATTGCCAATTCTCCTGTTTCGGAATCAGACCATTGATCAGTTCCTGTGAGAGGCAGCCATTTCTCAGCTTCAAGCCGGAGGGCTAGGAGGGCATCCACGTCATGCGCGCCCGCTGGGCGCAGATGCTCAGTCTGTGTCAACTTCATAGAGAATCTTGTGCCTGTCTCCGGGAAGGATGGTAACCATGCAGCGCAGGGCCGTTCCGTCCTCTCCGTAGCCCGTTCGCATGTGCTCGGCCACTGGAGTCGCGGTCGGAAGGTTCAGGTCTGATGCTTCTTTGAGCGTCGGCATTCGAACAGAAATCTCGTCTCTATACTTCACCTGAACCAAGCCGACGGAAGCTAGTACGCCTCCGGGGGCCGCGACGTCCCGAGGTTCCATCAATGGTGTGTTCTTCACCAGGTCTTGGGGAAAGTATGAGTCCGCAAGTGCGTATGGTCGATTGTCCACATACCTAATTCGCTTGCGTGCCACCGTCAGGCTCCCCGGCGGAAGTGTCAGAAGTTCGCGTACGCGTTTCGGTGGTTCGACGATTGATACGCTAATTTCCTGGCGGGGAGTCTTTCCTTCTTCGGTAATAGCGCTTGCCCATTGATCGCCTGCCGTTTTCCCCTCCACGGCATTCTCGTGCCGACTTCGGCTTTCCAGCGTTGACCAGTTCCAGAGGACCGGCGGGTATTCTTCGCGGACGAATTTCCCTTGGCCCCATCCGGTTACCACGAGCCCTTCTTCGATCAGGGCGCGGACGCCGGCGCGCACCGTCTCCCGGCTGTACCCGTACTCGTTGATGAGTTGAGACTCGCTCGGTAGTACGGCTCCAGGGGCGAGATCCCCCGACTCGATGCGGGTTCGGATGTCGCTCGCGATCTCCTGCGCCTTGGTCATCCCTCTAGGCACGATTGTCTCCTCTGCTCCAACTCCTCCATACAAGTTAGACGAGAAGGGTTGACGGCGCCAGGTCCCTGGGTAACCATCAGAGCGTCACTCCTCCAGACAGGCAGTACGAGGAGGAGTGGTCCCAGACATGGCAGGAGCGGCGCCCCTACCGCCAAGCAAGTGCGCCGCTCCCTATCCCCTGAGGGAGCTTCCATCATGCCTGCATCGCCCATCGCTTCGCAGTCCGTGAACGTCTCCGTGTCCCTGTCCGTCCCTGAGCCGGTCGGTCCGGCTGTGGCCCGGGTGCTCAGGGTCCGTTCCTGCCCGGCCTGCTGCGAGACGCAGTGCCTGGACCCGGCCGAGTGCCTGCACTTCCTGTCCAAGAACGCTTGGGACGACTGCGACTCCTGCACCGGTACCGGCTGGGCCGGGCAGGAATCGCCTTCCCTCTTCTGCGTGGACTGCGGGGGCTCCGGCCTCATGGAGTACACGGCCGCCTCCCTCAAGTCCGAGGACATCAGCGTTCGGGGCAAGGCCCGGCACGCCGCGCACATCGAGCGCCTGTCCGCCCTGGTCTCCGGTTCCGTGGCGGTGGCCGCGTGAGCTTCCCGGACGACGCCCTGCACGCGGCCGAGTGGGCGGACGAGAAGCGGGCCGAGGAGATCGGCATGTACCTCGACGCTCACGACGTCCGCCCCTACACCGAGTTCTTCACCGTGGTCGATGACGCCCACTACGCCGAGGAAGACCTGAAGGTCCGGGGCCTCTACCCGCCCATCGGGCACGGCTACCCGAAAGAGGCCAGCCGGTGACCGTCTTCCCCGTCGCCCCGGCCGAGGTCGCTCCTGCGGCTGCCTCGGTCGGGGTCGACCCCGTGACCCTGGCCGACCTCTTACGCGTCGCCAACGCCCCCGGCTTCGACCGCTGGCAGGAACAGGTCCGCCGCACCGGCGGCTGCTCCGACCCCATCCACCTGCAAGGCATGACCACCACCCGCGACACCCGGACCGGGCAGGTGCTCTATTCCTACAGCACCCAGGGCGAACCCGGCGGACGCCTCCGTGTCGCCTGCGGCAACCGACGCGCCTCCCGCTGCCCCTCCTGCGCCTGGACCTACGCCGGAGACACCTTCCACCTCATCCGCGCCGGACTCACCGGCGACATCAGCAAGGGCACCCCGGTCACGGTGCGCACGCACCCCAAGGTGTTCGCGACGCTCACCGCCCCCTCGTTCGGCCCGGTCCACAACCGGCCCTCCCGGGGTGTCTGCCGGTGCGGCACCGACCACCCCGAAACCTCCCCGCTCCTGGGCACGGCCCTGAACCCGGCCACGTACGACTACGCGGGCGCGGTGCTGTGGAACAACCACGCCGGAGACCTCTGGCGCCGCTTCACCATCTACCTTCGCCGCGAGATCGCCGCCCGCGCCGGCCTCTCCCAGAAAGCGGCGGCTGAGGTGTGCCGGGTCTCCTTCGGGAAGGTCGCGGAGTTCCAGAAGCGCGGCGCGGTCCACTTTCACGCCATCGTCCGACTCGACGGCCCCGACGGCCCCGACACCCCGCCCCCCGGCTGGGCCAGCACCACCCTGCTCACGGACGCGATCCAGGCGGCAGCCGCCCGCGCCACGCTCCCGCTCCCCGCCTCCGGCACCCACCCCGCCCGGACCCTCGCGTGGGGCACGCAGGTGGACGTACGGCCCATCGGCGCGGGCAGCGCGAACGAGGACCTGTCCGAAGAGGCGGTAGCCGCGTACGTGGCGAAGTACGCCACCAAAGCCGCCGAGACCACTGGCACGGTCGACCGCCGCATCGGAGAGCTGGGCGAGCTGGACCGGCTCACCGACCTGCCGGACCACGCCCGCCGTCTGATTGAAGCCTGCTACGCCCTGGACGACGCCTACCCCGACCGGATGCTGTGGCGCTGGGCCCACATGCTCGGCTTCCGGGGCCACTTCTCCACCAAGTCCCGCGCCTACTCCACCACCCTCGGCGCCCTGCGCCAGATCCGCGCCGACTACCGCGCCCGCCAGGAACGCCGCGAACGCGGACTGCCCGACCCCGACGACGCCCCGGAGGGCTCCACACTCACCCTCGCCCACTGGACCTACGCCGGACACGGCCACACCCCCGGCGAATCCTGGCTCGCCGCCACCATCGCCCGCGACCTACAGACCGGCCGCACCACCGCCCGCGAAGCACGCAACGAACTCGAAGCCCTGGACCACCAAGACGACGTGGAGGCATGGGCATGAGGCGACCGCTCCCTGACCGCTACCTGACCCCGCTCGACCTGGCCGACCTCCTGGGCGTCCCCGTCGAGACCGTCTACCAGTGGCGCCGCAAGGACACCGGACCCCGTGGCTTCCGCGTCGGCCGGCATCTGCGCTACGACCCTGAAGACGTCCGCGCCTGGGTCGCTACCCTCATGGACAAGGAAGCCGCCTGATGGCCGGACACATCCAAGACCGCTGGTACAAGACCCAACCCGGCCCGGCTGGCAAAACCGTCAGGGTCAAGACCGACCGCCACGGCACCGGCCTCCGCTACCGCGCCCGCTACATCGGCCCCGACGGAACCGAGAAGTCGAAGAGCTTCCCGGACAGGCAGAAGCGAGCCGCTGAGATGTGGCTCTCCGGGATCGAGGCGGACATGGCACGGGGGCAGTACATCGACCCGCAGGCTGGTCGGCTCACGGTGAGGCAGCACGCCGAACGTTGGTTGGCCTCGCTCACGATGGACCCGAGCACATTCGTGAGCACCGAGACTCGGATCCGTCTGCATGTCCTGCCCCACTTGGGCAGTCGATCGCTCGACTCGCTGCGGCCGATCCATATCCGTGAGTGGCTGAGGAAGCTCGAAGACGTAGGGCTGGCGCCCGCTTATCAGCGGGTCATCTTCGCGAACCTCAACGCGATGCTGGCGGCTGCTGTGGACGATCGTCTGATCCCGCACAACCCCTGCCGGTCGTCGTCCGTGAAGGCCCCGAAGCCTGAACCCCGCCGACTCGTGCCGTGGGGGTCTGAGCGCGTGATGGGGGTGCGTTCGGAGCTCCCGGAGAGGTACCGGGCCATGGTGGATTTGGCCGGCGGCTGTGGCATGCGTCAGGGGGAGGTGCTCGGTTTGGCCGCTGACGACGTGGACTTTGCCGAGGGTGTCGTTCACGTCGTTCGGCAGGTCAAGCTCATTGCCGGACGGCAGGTGTTCGCTCTGCCTAAAGGCGGCAAGACGCGCACGGTCCCCCTGCCTGAGACCGTCGCTCGCGCGATCGAGGCGCACATCGCGATGTTCCCGCCTGTGGCGGTGACGTTGCCGTGGCGGGCGGTCGACGGTTCGCCGTTCGCTGCATCGATCCTCTTCCGCAACGCCGAGGGGAACGCGGTGAACCGCACCACCTTCAACGAGAAGGCGTGGCATCCGGCTCTCGACAAGGCAGGCGTCCCGCGCGGCCGGGAGAATGGGATGCACGCGCTGAGGCACTTCTACGCGTCCGTTCTGCTCGACGCGGGGGAGAGCATCAAGGCGCTGTCAGAGTACTTGGGGCACCACGATCCGGGCTTCACGCTGCGGACGTACACGCACCTGATGCCCAGCAGCGAGAAGCGGACGCGGGAGGCGGTGAACCGGGCCTTCGAGAGCGGCCCGGACACCGATGACGGCCCACAGACGGCCCAGCGGGGCTGAGATGGCAGGAAACGTGCAGGTCAGCCCCTGGATAGCCTCAGTAGCGCTGGTTCAGATAACCCAGCAGCTCGCGGTGGAGCGTCCCGTTCGAGGCCGCCGCGTTCCCGCCGTGCGGGCCGTCCACGCCGTCGAGACCGGTGAACCGGCCGCCCGCCTCCTCCACGATGATCGCGTTGGCCGCCATGTCCCACAGCGACAGCTCGGGCTCCGCGCAGATGTCGACCGACCCCTCGGCGACCATCATGTACGGCCAGAAGTCGCCGTAGCCGCGCGTGCGCCAGCAGGCCCGCGTCAGATCCAGGAAGCCGTCGAGCCGGCCCTGCTCCTCCCAGCCGGTCAGCGAGGAGTACGCGAACGAGGCGTCCGCGATCCGCTCCACCCGGGAGACCCGGATCCGGCTCGCCGAGGTCAGACTGCGGCCGGTGAACGCGCCCGCGCCCTTCGCCGCCCACCAGCGCCGGTTCAGCGCCGGGGCCGACACCACGCCGACCACCGGCCGGAAGCCGTGCTCCCCGGCCTCCATCAGCGAGATGAGCGTCGCCCAGACGGGAACGCCGCGCACATAGTTCTTGGTGCCGTCGATCGGGTCGATCACCCAGCGGCGCGGGCCCGTCCCCTCGATCCCGTACTCCTCGCCGAGGATCGCGTCCCGCGGCCGTGCCCGCTGGAGATGGCCGCGGATCAGCTCCTCGGCGGCCTTGTCGGCCTCGCTCACCGGCGTCATGTCCGGCTTGGTCTCGACCTTGAGGTCCAGCGCCTTGAACCGGTCCATCGTCGCGGCGTCGGCGGCGTCCGCCAGCACATGGGCGAGGCGCAGATCATCGTGGTAATCGGGCATGCGGTCACAGTATCCACCGCCGCCGGGGCGAGCCACAGGGCCCCGGAGGGCCGCGAGGACCCTTGACAGCACCGGAGACCCGCTCAAATCTGAAACCGGGATCCCTGGGGCTTCGGGTGCATGGCGGTCCGGGAGGCGACGATGCCGACGGCGCGGGAGGCACTGCTGGACGCCGCGCACGCGGCGCTGTCCGCCCGGCCCTGGCCCGCCGTGCGCATGGTCGACGTGTCCGCCGCCGCCGGGGTCTCCCGGCAGACCCTCCACAACGAGTTCGGCGGCAAGGACGGACTGGCCGCCGCCCTCGTCGCGGGCGCCGCCGCCCGCTATCTCACCGGCGCCGAACGCGCCCTGGCGTCCCCCGGCTCCCCCGGCGACCGGCTGGCCGCCCTCGCCGCCTGGACGGTCCGCGCCACCCGGGCCGACGCCCTGGTCGCGGCCCTGCTCACCGGCCACTGGGACGCGCGCCTGCCGCGACCCGCCGCCCTGTCCCGGCACTCGCCGCCCCGGGCCCGCCCCCGCACCGGCGCAGGTCCTCCGACCCCCGGCGAACTCCTCGGTCGGGTCCGTGACCGGGCCGTCGCCGTACTCACCGCCGGACATCCCGCAGGCGATCCGGTCGCCACCGCCGTGACCTGCGAACTCGCCCTGCGTCTCGCGCTCTCCTACGCCCTGGTGCCTCCGCCCCCGGGGCTGCCGGGGGACGGGATGCCGCTGGTGCGGGACGTGGTGGACCGGCTGCCGGACGTGGCCGCCTGAGCGGGGCGCGGCGGACGGATCAGTGGGACGAGCCGGAGAGCTGGAGCCCGATGACCCCGAGGATGACCAGCGAGATCGACACCAGTTTGAGCGTGGAGACCACGTCGTTCAGGAAGATCATGCCGTAGATCGCGGTCCCCGCCGCGCCGATCCCGGTCCACACCGCGTACGCCGGCCCCACGTCGAGCTTCTTCAGCGAGAGGGTAAGCAGGCCGAAGCTCCCCAGGGCGAACACGGCGAAGGCGATGGTCGGCCAGAGCCGGGTGAAGCCGTGCGAGAGCTTGAGGCAGACGGCGAAGCCGGTCTCCAGAAGTCCCGCGACCACGACCAGCAGCCACGCCATCGTCAGTGCCCTCCCACGTCGGTGGCCGCCCAGGGCCATGGGCGTGATTATGCACTTACCGGTCGCGGGTGATCGCAAACGTCGCCCGCCCGGTCACCGCGCGTCGCCCGCCGGGCAGCCGCTCAGTCGCCCTCGCGCCGCTCCCGGGTGTCCAGCAGCCGCCGGAGCGAGTCCAACCGCGCCGGATCCGCGTGCCCGGCCGCCACCCAGGCGTCCAGTGCGCATTCCGGTTGCCGGCTGTCGTGGGTGCAGCCGCGCGGGCACTCCTCGGCGCCGGGCTGGAGGTCGGGGAAGGCGTTGATGACCCGCGAGGGGTCGATGTGGTTCAGCCCGAAGGACCGGACCCCGGGGGTGTCGATCACCCAGCCCCGGTAGTCCGGCAGCGGCAGGGCGAGCGCCGACGTGGTGGTGTGCCGGCCCCGGCCGGTGACCGCGTTGACGACCCCGGTGGTACGCCGCCTGTCCTTCGGCACGAGCGCGTTGACCAGGGTGGTCTTGCCGACACCGGAGTGGCCGACGAAGGCGGTGACCCGGTCGTTCAGCTGCTCGCGGACCCGGTCCGCGGCGTCCCCGTTCTCCAGTTCCTCGCGGCTGGTCACGATGAACGGCACGCCCAGCGGGGTGTACGCCTCCAGGAGCTTCTCCGGGGAGGCCAGATCGGACTTGGTCAGCACGAGCAGCGGCGAGAGCCCGCCGTCGTACGCCGCCACCAGACAGCGGTCGATCATGCGCGGGCGGGGTTCCGGATCGGCCAGCGCCGTGACGATGGCCAGCTGGTCGGCATTGGCCACGACCACGCGCTCGAAGGGGTCGTCGTCGTCCGCGGTCCGGCGCAGCACCGAGCGGCGCTCACCGATCCGGACGATCCGCGCCAGGGTGTCCTTGTCGCCGGAGAGGTCGCCGACCAGGGAGACGGTGTCACCGACGACCGCCGCCTTGCGGCCGAGCTCGCGGGCCTTCATCGCCATGACCGTGCGGCCGTCGACCAGGCAGGTGAGCCGCCCGCGGTCCACGGTCAGGACCATGCCGTCCTCGGCATCCTCGTGCTTGGGCCGGATGTTGGTCCGCGGCCGGTTGCCCTTGCGGTTGGGGCGGACGCGGACGTCGTCCTCGTCGGGGTTCTTGCCGTAGCGGCGCATGTCTCAGGCCCCGAGCATTCCGGTCCACATCCGCGGGAAGTCGGGCAGGGTCTTCGCGGTCGTCGCCACGTTCTCGATCTCCACTCCGGGGACGGCAAGGCCGATGACCGACCCCGCGGTGGCCATCCGGTGGTCGTCGTACGTATGGAAGGTACCGCCGTGCAGCGGTCGCGGCCGGATACGGAGGCCGTCCGCGGTCTCGGTGACGTCACCGCCCAGCTCGTTGATCTCCTTGGTGAGGGCGGCCAGCCGGTCCGTCTCGTGCAGCCGCAGATGGGCCACGCCGCTCAGGGTGGAGGGGGAGTCGGCCAGGGCGGCGACGGCGGCGATGCCCGGGGTCAGCTCGCCGACCTCGCCGAGGTCGACGTCGATGCCGTGGATCCGGCCCGATCCGGTGAAGGTCAGTCCGTGCTCGGTCAGCTCGCAGGAGCCGCCCATCGCGGTGAAGATCTCGCGCAGCGCGTCACCGGGCTGCGTGGTGCGCAGCGGCCAGTCGGGAACGGTGACCCGGCCGCCGGTGACCAGCGCCGCGGCCAGGAACGGCTGGGCGTTGGACAGGTCCGGCTCGATGGTCAGATCGCGGCCCAGCAGCGCCGAGGGGGAGACCCGCCAGACGTTCGGCTCGCCGCCCGTCTCCGGCTCGTCGACCTGGGCGCCGACGGCCCGCAGCATGTCGACGGTCATCCGGATGTGCGGCATCGAGGGCAGCCGCTCGCCGGTGTGGCGGACCTCCACGCCCTGGTTGAAGCGCGGCGCCGACAGCAGCAGGGCCGAGACGAACTGGGAGGACGAGGAGGCGTCGATCGCCACCGGCCCGCCGTCCAGTGCCCCGCCGCCGTGCACCGTCATCGGCAGCCGGCCGCGGCCGTCGTCGTCGATCCGGGCGCCGAGCACCCGCAGGGCGTCGATGACCCCGGTCAGCGGGCGCTCGTGGGAGCGCGGGTCGCCGTCGAAGCGGACGGGGCCGTTCGCCAGCGTCGCCACCGGCGGCAGGAAGCGCATCACCGTGCCGGCGTTGCCGACGTCGACGGTGACCGCGCCGCGCAGCCCGGCCGGGATGACCCGCCAGGCCTCGCCGGAACCGCCTCCGGAGGAGCTGGAGGACACCGTCTCCTCGATGCCGACGCCCATCGCGCGCAGCGCGTCGGCCATCAGCAGGGTGTCGCGCGAGCGCAGCGGGCGGCGCAGCCAGCCCGGCTCGGCGGCGAGCGCGGCCAGGAGCAGCGCGCGGTTGGTGACCGACTTCGATCCGGGCACGGTGACGGTGGCGTCGACGGGGCCGCTCGCGTGAGGGGCGGGCCACAGGGCAGGGTGCACGGAACTTTCGGTCATGGCCTCACTTTAGTGGTTCCCAACGAACCCCGATTTCGATCAAATGCGATGAAATCCGGGCGTAACCCTGACGTGGTAGAGGGTGCCCGCAGTGTGCGGACCGGCTCCGGTCACAGTCCCAGCAGCCAGCGCCCGCCACCGATCAGCGAGCAGAGCGACACCGCGTGGAACAGGAAGAGCCACAGCGCCGCCGGGACGTCCGTCAGCCGGGAGAGCTGGTCCGCGTCCGAGTCCGGGGCCCCGCCGCGCCGCCGCTTGGACTGGAGCTCGAAGGGCGGCCGCACCCCGCCCATCAGCAGGAACCACACCACGCTGTACGCGAACAGCGACTGCCAGGCCGCCGAGGCCAGCCACGACATCAGCAGGAACAGCGAACCGGTGAGGATCACCGTCAGCGCCCCGTACACATTGCGGATCATGACCAGCATCACCGCCAGCAGCGCCGTGGCCAGCCAGAGCAGCAGCGTGATCCGCCCGTTCACCAGCAGCCAGGCCCCGCCCAGCCCGAGGAGCGAGGGCGCGGTGTAGCCGGCCGCGGCCGTCAGCACCATCCCGATGCCGGTGGCCTTCCCCCGGCTCACCGTCAGTCCGCTGGTGTCCGAGTGCAGCCGGATGCCCGACAGCTGCCGCCCGGTGAGCAGGGCGACCAGCCCGTGGCCGCCCTCGTGGGCGATGGTGATCGCGTTGCGCGTGAGCCGCCATATGAGGTTCGGCACGACGGCGATCATCGCCGCCGTGGCCGTGACCACCACCAGCCACTGCTCCGGGGCGGGCTGGGTGCCGAAGACGCGGTCCCACAGGTGACCGAGGTCGGTGCTGTCCATGGTGCGGGCGGCTCCTTGCGCTGTTGGCGTCCGGGCGGTGCGGCGGTCGTGGCAGTCTGGCACTTATGTGCGGACGGTATGCAGCGAGTCGGCGGCCCGAGGACCTGACCGGACTCTTCCAGGTGGAGAAGTGGGAACCGGCCGAGGAGCTGGAACCCGATTACAACGTGGCGCCGACCAAGGAGGTCTACGCCGTACTGGAGCGTCCTCTGAAAGACGCCGAGGACCGCCGTCCGGTTCGCCAGCTGCGCGCCCTGAAGTGGGGACTCGTCCCCTCCTGGGCCAAGAACCCGGACGGTGCCGCCCGGATGATCAACGCGCGCTCCGAGACGCTCCACGAGAAGCCGTCCTTCCGCCGCCCCTTCTCCGCCCGGCGCTGCATCCTGCCCGCCGACGGCTATTACGAGTGGGTGACCGGCGCCGAGGAGCGGCAGCTGGAGGAGACCGGCCGCCGCAAGCGCCCCCGCAAGCAGCCCTACTTCGTGACCCCCGCCGACGGTTCGGTCTTCGCCATGGCCGGAATCTACGAGTTCTGGCGCGACCGGACCCTGCCCGACGACCACCCCCGGGCCTGGTGGGTCACCTGCTCCGTCATCACCACCGAGGCCGAGACCACCCCGCTCGCCGTCGCCCCCGCCGACGGCCCGTCCGCCCTCGCCGACATCCACCCCCGGATGCCGCTGATGCTCACCCCCGACCGCTGGGACGCCTGGCTGGACCCCGCCCGCACCGACGTGGACGAACTGCGCGGACTGCTCACGCCCCCGCCCGGCGGCCTGATGCGCGCCTATCCGGTGGCCACCGCCGTCAGCAACGTCCGCAACAACGGCCCCGAACTCCTGGAGGAGCTGGCCGCCCCGGAGGTGGGCACCCTCTTCTGAACGACGCGCCGGACCCCGGCCCGCCCGCTCCGGCTTGGTTGGATGGGCGCGTGACAGCCCCCGAGACACAGCCCCGCACCGAGACGGTCGACACCGGGGCGGGCACCGCCCGGATCACCTGGGTGCCCGCCGAACGCCCCCGCCTCCTGCTCGCGCTCGGCCACGGCGCCGGCGGCGGCATCGAGGCCCGCGATCTTCAGGCCCTGGCCGCCGCCCTCCCCGCGCACGGGGTGGGCGTCGCCCTGGTGGAGCAGCCCTGGCGGGTCGCCGGGAAGAAGCTCGCGCCCGCCCCGAAGACCCTGGACACCGCCTGGCGCGGGCTCTGGCCGGCACTGAGCGCCCCCGGGCTCCCCGTCGTCGCGGGCGGCCGCAGCGCCGGCGCCCGGGTGGCCTGCCGCACCGCGGCCTCCCTCGGCGCCCGCGCGGTCCTCGCCCTGAGCTTTCCGCTGCACCCGCCGGGCCGCCCCGAGAGGAGCCGCGCCGACGAACTCCTCGGCACCGGTCTGCCGACGCTCGTCGTCCAGGGCGGCAACGACCCGTTCGGCCGCCCCGCCGAGTTCCCTCCGGGCGACTACCGGACGGCCGAGGTCCCGCACGGCGACCACGGCTTCGCCGTACCGAGGAAGTCCGGTCTGACCGAGGCTCAGGCCATGGAGGTGCTCACCACCGCGGTGACGGACTGGCTGGCCGGAATCGAGTGATCCACGCCCGGGAATGCCGGGTGGACGACCGCTGTTGTTCCGGACGTCGGTACACCAACGTCGTATGTGGAGAGGGAGTCCGTCGCATGGGTTCGACCATCTGCCCGCGCCGCTCGAACGCCGCTGACCTGGAGTGGACGGTGCTGCATGCGGCCAAGACCACGTCCGAGCGGGCCCGGGGCGGATCGAATCGACCCGCCGCCGCGGACCAAGGTCGACTATTCTCCGATGCGAGCGGCCCCGGTCTCGCGGCCGCCACAGCGTTGGAGGAGGTGGGTCCGGTCACAGGGACCGACACAGGGACCGACGACGGCCGCCCGCAGGAGACGACCGCCGAGCGAAACGCGCGCTTCGAGCGCGACGCGCTGGGCTTCCTCGACCAGATGTACTCGGCCGCGCTGCGCATGACGCGCAACCCCGCGGACGCCGAGGACCTGGTCCAGGAGACGTACGCGAAGGCCTACGGTTCCTTCCACCAGTTCCGTGAGGGCACCAACCTCAAGGCGTGGATGTACCGCATCCTCACCAACACCTTCATCAACTCGTACCGCAAGAAGCAGCGCGAACCCCAGCGCAGCGCCGCCGAGGAGATCGAGGACTGGCAGCTGGCGCGCGCCGAGTCGCACATGTCGACCGGTCTGCGCTCCGCCGAGTCCCAGGCGCTCGACCACCTTCCCGACTCCGACGTGAAGGCCGCACTGCAGGCGATCCCCGAGGAGTTCCGCATCGCGGTCTATCTCGCCGATGTCGAGGGCTTTGCCTACAAGGAGATCGCGGACATCATGGGAACCCCCATCGGTACGGTGATGTCCCGACTGCACCGGGGCCGCCGTCAACTGCGCGGCATGCTGGAGGACTACGCCCGTGACCGCGGGCTCGTCCCCGCCGGTGCCGGTGAGTCGGACGATCGGAAAGGCTCGGGCTCATGAGCTGCGGAGAGCCGCACGAGACGGAGTGCGCAGAGGTCCTCGACCACCTCTACGAGTTCCTGGACCGGGAGATGCCGGACAGTGACTGCACCAAGTTCGAGGTGCACTTCGGCGAGTGCTCGCCCTGCCTGGAGAAGTACGGCCTGGAGCAGGCCGTGAAGAAGCTCGTCAAGCGCTGCTGCGGCCAGGACGACGTCCCGGCCGATCTGCGCTCGAAGGTGATGGGCCGGATCGAGCTGATCCGGTCCGGGCAGGCGGTACCCGACCAGGACGTCGCGGTGGCCGACACCGAACTGCCGACCGCCACCAAGGACTGAGCATCACCCGAACGTGCTAATCGCCGACGACTCCGCTCGGCCGCGGAGCCCCGCTCGTTAGCCTGGCGCCTCCAATGGCGACCTGGGGGGCGGGCGGATCGGGTGAGAGCCACACGGCGCGCGGTGTGGGCGCACGTCCTGACCGTCGCGCTCCTCGCCACCGGGTGTGTCCTGCCCGCGCTGCTTCCCGGCGCGGGCACCGCCTGGACCACCGTCGGACTGCTCGCCGGGCTCTGTCTCCTGTGCGAGCTGCCCGGCCGCCGCCCCCTCCCCGGGGGCTCCGCGCCGATCACCGCCGGATCGTTCTTCCCGCTGCTGCTCGTCGCCGCCTTCCTCCTGCCGCCGGCCGCCGCCGCGCTCGTCGCGGTGCCCGGTTCCCTGGCCGGACGGGTCGAGAAGCCGCCGGCCGCCGCCCGCCGCGTCTGGCGGGCGGCGCGGCTCGCCGTCTCCGTCTGGGCGGCCTCCGCCGTCCACGCCCTGCTCGGCGGGGAGCAGGGCACCCTGCCCGGTGCCCTGCTCCCCGCCTGCGCCGCGGCGGCCGTCTTCAGCCTCGTCCTGACCGCCCTGGACGGCTCGATCCTCGTCGTCGCCGAACATCTGCCGCCGGCCCGCGCCTGGAGCGGGCTGCTGCCGCGCGCGCTGGGCCCGCACCTGGTCCACGGACTGGCCGGGCTGATGATGGCGATCCTCTGGAACAGCTCGTACGGGCCGCTGGCCGCGCTCTTCGTCCTGCTCCCCATGTACCTCTCCTGCTGGGTCTTCGCCCAGTACCACCGGGAGGAGGCCGCGCACCGGGCCACGATCCGCGCCCTGGCGCAGGCCGTCGACATCAAGGACGCCTACACCCGGGGCCACGGCGAACGCGTCGGCCGCGCCTCCGTCCTGATCGCCCGGGAGCTGGGCATGGCCCGCGAACGCGTCGAGATGCTGCGCTTCGCCGGGATCCTGCACGACATCGGCAAGCTCGGTGTGCCCACCCGGGTCCTGCGCAAGGACGGCCCGCTCACCCCCCAGGAGCGCCGGGTGATCGAACTGCACCCGGAGTACGGCCACGAGATCGTCCGGGGCATCGGCTTCCTCGGCGAGGCGCGGGCCGCGATCCTCCACCACCACGAACGGCTCGACGGCAGCGGCTACCCCTACGGACTGTCCGGCCGCCGGATCCCCGAGTTCGCCCGCGTCGTCGCCGTCGCCGACGCCTTCGACGCCATGACCTCGACCCGGTCCTACCGGCCGGGCCGCCCGGTCCCGGCCGCCCTCGACGAACTCAAACGGTGCGCCGGCACCCAGTTCGACCCGCGCATGGTCCGGGCGCTCGCGCGCGGCCTGGAACGGCACGGCTGGGCCCCGGACGCGGTCACCGGGGACGAACTCCCCGGCCCCCGGCACGCCGCCCGCCCGGACCTCCCGGCGGACCGGCCCCCGCGGCACGGCCGACCCGCCCCGTCCCGGCGGGCCGAGCGGTGAACGCCGCCCTGGGGGTCCGGGGCGCGGCCCTGGCGCTCTGCGTCACCGCGCTCGCGCACACCCTCTGGCACGGTGTCCACCAGCCCGGCCACGCCCTCGCCTTCGGACTGCTCATCACGGTCGGCGAGCTGGCCCGCCGGGGCGCCCTGCCGGGGGAGCGGGAGCCCGCGCCGCTGGGGGCCGCCGGGGCCCTCGCGTACGCGCTGCTCGGCCGCAGCGGCGGGGAGCCCACCGGCCACGGCGTGCTCCAGGTGGTCGCCGTGCTCGTCGCCGCCCAGCTCGTCGCCTCGGTCCCGCACATCGCGCGCGGCAGCGGGCCGGGCTCCGACCGGCCGGCCCGCCGGGTCCTCACCGTCGCCTTCGCCGCCGTCTGCTTCCAGCCGCTGTACAACTCCGGCCGCTCCGCGTCCTGGTTCGGCGACGGGCCGTACTACGCGGCGTTCCTGCTCGTGCTGCTCGGGCTCACCGCCCTGTGCGACGCGGTGCTCGGCGCCCTGCTGGCGCGCTCCCGCTCGGTGCCGCGCGGGCTGCGTGCCGCGGGCGCCACCCCCGCACCGTACGGCCCGCTGCTCCGCGAGGAGCTGCGCGGGCTGCTCGGCATCGGCTCGGCGGTCTGCGCCACGGGCGCGGTGATGGCGCTCGGGGTGGCCGCGGCCGGACTGTGGGCACTGCCCGTACTGTGCGTCCCCCTGCTGCTCACCCAGGTGTCGTTCCGGCGCTTCACGGCGGTGCGCACCACCTACCGGCAGACGATCGCCTCGCTGGCCCGCGCCACCGAGATCGCCGGATACACCCCGCACGGCCACGCCCGCCGGGTGGCCCGGCTCTGCACGGCCGTGGGGCGTGAGATGGGTCTCTCCGGCAGCGAGCTGACCGTCCTGGAGTACGCGGCCCTGATGCACGACATCGGGCAGCTCTCGCTCGTCGACCCGGTGCCGTACGGGGCGACCGCGCCGCTGCCCGCCGCCGAGCAGCGGCGGATCGCCCTGCTCGGCGGGGCGGTGGTGCGCCAGACCGGGGTGGATCCGCGGGTGGCCGTCGTCGTGGAGTCGCAGGCCGACCCCTACCGCGAGCAGCCGCTGTCCGCCAGGATCGTCCGGGCGGTGAACGCATACGACGACCTGTGCGGGGAAGGTCCCAGCGGGCCGCTCGGAGCGCTGGAGCAGCTCAGGCTCGGGACGGGCCGGGACTACCAGCCGCAGGTCGTGGAATCGCTCGCCCGGGTTCTCGCCAGGGGCGGTCTGACCCCTGTCCCACCTGGGTAACCCATGGGTAATGAGCGGGTGCCCTGCCGGGCATGGTTGGATGCGAAGAGAGCGGAAAACGAGGGTGTCCAGTCGGGACAGGCGGGAATCGTGAGGATCTTCGGGAAGGTACGGCATCGGCCCTCCGCCTCTTGGCGGCAGGCCACGGACCGCGCGTTCACGCTGATCGGCGACGGCCGGTACGAGGACGCGGGCGCGCTGCTGACACGCGCGGCGGACCTGGAGCCCTGGCTCTCCGAGTCGTGGTTCAACCTGGCGCTGCTGCACAAGTTCCGGCACGACTGGGAGCAGGCCCGTGCCGCGGGCCTGCGGGCCGTCGCGCTGCTCGACAAGGAGTCCGGGGCGCCGGACTGGTGGAACGTGGGCATCGCCGCCACCGCCCTCCAGGACTGGCCGCTGGCCCGTCGCGCCTGGCAGGCGTACGGGCTGCGGGTGCCCGGCGGCGGGCAGCAGTCGCCCGCCGCGGCGAACGAGCCGGTCGGGATGGAGCTGGGCAGCGCCGCCGTGCGGCTGTCGCCGGAGGGCGAGGCCGAGGTGGTCTGGGGCCGCCGGCTGGACCCGGCGCGGATCGAGGTGCTGTCGATCCCGCTGCCGTCCTCCGGGCGCCGCTGGGGCGAGGTCGTCCTGCACGACGGGGTGCCGCACGGCGAGCGGATCACCGCGGCCGGGCCCTCGTACCCGGTCTTCGACGAGATCGAGCTGTGGGCCCCCTCGCCCGTGCCGACCTGGGTGGTGCTGCTGGAGGCGGCGACCGAGGCGGACCGGGACGCGCTGGAGCAGCTGGCGTCCGACGCCGGATTCGCCGCCGAGGACTGGTCCTCCTCCGTCCGGCTGCTCTGCCGGGCCTGCTCGGAGAGCCGGATGGAGAGCGACGAGGGCGACGGCGAGCACCTGGACCCGCACGACCACAGCGAACCGGGCCATCCCGGCCCGCTCGGCCACCGCACCTCCGGCGAGCTGTGGGTGCCGGAGCGCGAATGCGGTCTGGCCGCCCCGGCCGGGCTGGTGCGCGGGCTGCTGGACGGCTGGGTGGCCGACAGCCCGGACAGCCGTGAGTGGCGGGATCTCGAAGAAGTCTGCTGACGGGTGCCCGTAGGCTGTACCGGCACCGGGTTCCGGTGCCGGTGCCGGGTGAGAAAGGCGTATGGCGGAGATGGCGCAGCAGGAGACGGACGAGCGGACCACCGGTGTCGACGAGGAGGGCTTCCTCATCGACACCGAGGACTGCGAGGCGCGGGAGACGGCCCACCGCGAGCGCGGTACCTCCCGCCCGATCACGGTGGTGGGCAACCCGGTCCTGCACAAGGAGTGCAAGGACGTGACCGTGTTCGACGAGGAGCTGGCCCGGCTCATCGACGACATGTTCGCGAGCCAGCGGACGGCGGAGGGCGTGGGCCTGGCCGCCAACCAGATCGGCGTCGACCTGAAGGTCTTCGTCTACGACTGCCCCGACGACGACGGTGTGCGGCACACGGGGGCCATCTGCAATCCGGTGCTGGAGGAGCTGGCGCCCGAG
Source organism: Streptomyces sp. NPDC057682 (assembly GCF_042799575.1). Classification (NCBI taxonomy): domain Bacteria; kingdom Bacillati; phylum Actinomycetota; class Actinomycetes; order Kitasatosporales; family Streptomycetaceae; genus Streptomyces; species Streptomyces sp. NPDC057682. The sequence continues at coordinate 212,900 of NZ_JBHVIN010000004.1, forward strand.
CAGCGCGTGCTGGACGACTCCAACGAGGGCTGCCTCTCGGTCCCGACCGCGTACGCCTCGCTGGCGCGCCCGGACTACGCCGTGGTGCGCGGGCAGGACGCCGAGGGCAGGCCGGTGCGGGTGCGGGGCAACGGCTACTTCGCCCGCTGCCTCCAGCACGAGACGGACCACCTGTACGGGTACCTGTACATCGACCGGCTCTCCAAGCGCGACCGCAAGGACGCGCTGCGGCAGATGGCGGAGAACACGCCGCGCTACGAGACCGTCCCGAACGACTGAGACCGTGTGAACGGCTGGGACCGTGGTGAACGTCCGTGACCACGGTGAACGGCCGATCGTGTCCGCAGGCCCCGTCCCGGAATCCCGGGACGGGGCCTGCGGCCTCTCACTCGACGGTCAACTTCCGTTCCTACGCGCGTAGTTGACGCGCGTTGACTCCTCCGACAGGCTTTCCCCCCACAGAGTCTCCGTCAGAGGGAGCCCCCCATGCTCAGACGTTCCGCACGCCTCCTGCTCGGCCTTGTCATGATCATGGCATCAGCCTTGGGCGGGGTGGTGCTCACCGCCTCCTCGGCCCAGGCCGACGGCTGCTACACCTGGACCCGGACCCTGCGGCCGGGCGCCACGGGCAACGACGTCGTCCAGCTCCAGATCCGGGTGGCCGGATACCCCGGCTACAACTCCGTGCTCGCCATCGACGGCTCCTACGGGCCCGCCACCACGGCCGCCGTCAAGCGCTTCCAGGCCGCCTACGGACTGGCCGCCGACGGCATCGCCGGCCCCGCCACGCAGTCCAAGATCTACGCCCTCCAGGACAACGACTGCACCCCGGCCCACTTCACGTACGCCGAGCTCAACCGGTGCAACAGCACCTGGTCGGGAGGGGCCGTCGCGGCCGGGACGGCCAAGGCCAACGCGCTCAGCACCATGTGGAAGCTGGAGGCGCTGCGCCACGCCCTCGGTGACCGCCCCATCAACATCAACAGCGGATTCCGCTCCACCTCGTGCAACAGCGCGGTGGGCGGTGCCTCCAACAGCCGCCATCTGTACGGTGACGCGGCCGACCTCGGCGGGATCGCGTTCTGCACCCTCGCCAAGCAGGCCCGCTACCACGGCTTCCGGGGCATCCTCGGCCCCGGCTACCCCGACCACAACGACCACGTCCACGTGAACCAGGGCCCGACGCACCACTGGTCGGCGCCCAACTGCGGCATCTGACGCAACGGAGGGGCCCGCCGGACATCCGGCGGGCCCCTCCCGTGCGGCCGGCCTCAGGCCGCCTCGGTGAGCCCGTCCGGCCCGCGGAAGGTCCTGCGGTACGCCTGCGGGGTCGTCCCGAGCGCGCGGACGAACTGGTGGCGCAGGGCCGCCGCGTTCCCGAAGCCCGTCCGCCCGGCGATCGTGTCCATCGTCTCGTCGGAGGTCTCCAGCAGATGCTGGGCCAGCAGGACCCGCTGGCGCAGCAGCCAGCGGTAGGGCGTGGTGCCGGTCTCCTGCTGGAAGCGCCGGGCGAAGGTGCGCGGCGACATATGGGTCTGGGCGGCCAACTGCTCCACGGTCATCTCCTGTTCGAGATGGCGCTCCATCCACGCCAGCGTCTCGCCGACCGTGTCGCAGCGGTCGCGGGGCAGCGGGCGCTGGATGTACTGCGCCTGGCCGCCGTCCCGGTGCGGCGGCACCACCATGCGGCGCGCGATCGTGTTGGCCGCGGCCGGGCCGTACGCCTGCCGGACCAGATGCAGACAGGCGTCGATGCCGGCGGCCGTGCCGGCCGACGTGATGACCGGCCCGTCGTCCACGTACAGCACGTCCGGCTCCACCCGGGCGCGCGGGAAGCGCTGGGCCAGGACGTCCGCGTGCTTCCAGTGCGTGGTGCAGCGCCGGTCGTCGAGCAGCCCGGCGGCGCCCAGCAGGAACGCCCCCGAGCAGACGCTCAGCACCCGCGCGCCCCGGTCCACGGCCCGCCGCAGCGCGTCCAGGACCTCCTCGGGGAAGTCCCGGTCGCCGAAGCGGCTGCCGGCCGGGACCGCGATCAGATCGGCCTCCTCCAGCCGGTCGAGGCCGTACGGGGTGTGGATGGTGAACCCCGCGTGGGTGCGCAGTTCGGGGCCCTCGGCGGAGACCACCGCGAAATCGTGCACCGGCAGTCCGTCGTCGCTGCGGTCGAGTCCGAAGATCTCGCACAGCACGCCGAGTTCGAAGGGGTGGACGTCGTCGAGCATCAGGGCGGCGACATTGTTCAGCATGACCCCAGTGTGGCAGTAATTCGATGCTCCATGACAGTCCTGCCACTGACGCTCCGGCGCGCGAGCGACGACAGTAGAGACATGAACGCAATCACGAACATCCTGGGCATATCCGCCGTTATCGTCCTCGTTCTGGCCCCCGCCCTCCTCGGCATCGCCCGCGAGCGGCGCATCGACCACGCCCTGCGCGAGGCGGAACGAAGCCGCGCCACCGAACCCCCCGGAACGGCGGACGCCGCACGGCCGGTGGCGGCCGCACGGCGTCCGTACGTCAGAAGCTGGGCGCGCGTCTGAAGGCCCTAGAAGTCGTCGTCGAACCCGACCGTGCCCTCCACCGCCACCTGGTACGCCGAGGGGCGGCGCTCGAAGAAGTTGGTCAGCTCCTGGACGCCCTGGAGCTCCATGAAGGAGAACGGGTTCTCCGAGCCGTACACCGCCGGGAAGCCCAGCCTGGTCAGCCGCTGGTCGGCGACGCACTCCAGGTACTGGCGCATCGAATCGGTGTTCATCCCCGGCAGCCCGTCCCCGCACAGATCACGGCCGAACTGCAGCTCCGCCTCGACGGCCTCCCGCAGCATGGCGGTGACCTGCCGCTCCAGCTCCTCGTCGAAGAGCTCGGGCTCCTCCTTGCGGACCGTGTCCACCACCTCGAACGCGAAGTTCATGTGCATGGTCTCGTCGCGGAACACCCAGTTGGTGCCCGTGGCGAGACCGTGCAGCAGCCCGCGCGAACGGAACCAGTACACGTAGGCGAACGCACCGTAGAAGAACAGCCCCTCGATGCACGCCGCGAAGCAGATCAGGTTCAGCAGGAAGCGGCGGCGGTCGGCCCGCGTCTCCAGCCGGTCGATCTTCTCGACCGAATCCATCCACCGGAAGCAGAACTGCGCCTTCTCCCGGATCGACGGAATGTTCTCCACCGCCGCGAACGCCGCCGCCCGGTCGTCCGGATCGGGCAGATAGGTGTCGAGCAGCGTCAGATAGAACTGGACGTGCACGGCCTCCTCGAAGAGCTGCCGCGACAGATACAGCCGCGCCTCGGGGGAGTTGATGTGCTTGTACAGCGTCAGCACCAGATTGTTGGAGACGATCGAGTCCCCCGTCGCGAAGAACGCGACCAGCCGGCCGATCATGTGCTGCTCACCCGGTGAGAGCCGGGCCAGATCGGCCACGTCCGAGTGGAGGTCGACCTCCTCGACCGTCCAGGTGTTCTTGATCGCGTCCCGGTAGCGCTCGTAGAAGTCCGGGTAGCGCATCGGCCGCAGGGTCAGCTCGAAGCCCGGGTCCAGCAGGTTCTTGTGGTCGTCGGTGCTCACTGGCAGGCCTCGCAGGATTCGGGGTTTTCGAGGGAGCAGGCGATTGCGTCCGCGTCCGGCGCCGGCGCCTGCGCGGGGACGGCGGCGCCGGAGGCCGCACGCGCGATCCGGGTCGCCGGACGGGACCGCAGGTAGTACGTCGTCTTCAGCCCCTGCTTCCAGGCGTACGCGTACATCGAGGAGAGCTTGCCGATCGTCGGCGTCTCCAGGAACAGGTTGAGCGACTGGCTCTGGTCGAGGTACGGCGTACGGGCGGCCGCCATGTCGATCAGGCCGCGCTGCGGGATCTCCCACGCCGTGCGGTACAGCGCCCGCACCTCCTCGGGGATCCAGGCGAAACCCTGCACCGAGCCGCTCGCCTCGCGCAGCGCCTCACGGGTCCGCGCGTCCCAGACGCCGAGCGCCTTCAGCTCCTCCACCAGATAGCCGTTGACCTGGAGGAACTCACCGCTGAGCGTCTCGCGCTTGAACAGGTTGGAGACCTGCGGCTCGATGCACTCGTACACCCCGGCGATCGAGGCGATCGTCGCGGTCGGCGCGACGGCCAGCAGCAGCGCGTTGCGCATCCCGGTCCTCGCCAACCGGGCGCGCAGCGCCTCCCAGCGCTCCGGCCAGGCCGGCTCCGTGACGTAGTGGTCCGGGTGCAGCACACCGCGGGCGGCACGCGTCTCGGACCAGGCGGGGAGAGGGCCGGAGCGCTCCGCGAGATCGCACGACGCCTCGTACGCGGCGAGCATGATCCGCTCCGAGATCCGGGTGGACAGCGCACGGGCCTCCGCGGAGTCGAAGGGCAGCCGCAGCTTGAAGAAGACGTCCTGGAGCCCCATCGCGCCCAGCCCCACCGGGCGCCAGCGGGCGTTGGACCGGGCGGCCTGCTCGGTCGGGTAGAAGTTGATGTCGACGACCCGGTCCAGGAAGGTCACGGCTGTGCGGACGGTGGCGTCCAGCCGCTCCCAGTCGATCGTGCCGCCCTCGACGAACGCGCCCAGGTTGACCGAGCCCAGGTTGCAGACGGCCGTCTCGCCGTCGTCGGTGACCTCCAGGATCTCGGTGCACAGGTTCGAGGAGTGCACCACGCGGCCCGGCTCCGCCGTCTGGTTCGCGGTCCGGTTGGAGGCGTCCTTGAACGTCATCCAGCCCTGACCGGTCTGGGCCAGCGTCCGCATCATCCTGCCGTACAGCTCACGGGCCGGCAGGGTCCTGCGCGCCAGGCCGCGGGCCTCAGCGTCCCGGTAGGCCGCGTCGAACTCCTCGCCCCACAGGTCCACCAGTTCCGGCACGTCCGAAGGCGAGAACAGCGACCAGGCGCCGTCCGCCTCCACCCGGCGCATGAACTCGTCCGGGATCCAGTGCGCCAGATTGAGGTTGTGCGTGCGCCGCTGGTCCTCGCCGGTGTTGTCGCGCAGCTCCAGGAACTCCTCGATGTCCGCGTGCCAGGTCTCCAGGTAGACCGCGGCCGCGCCCTTGCGCCGGCCGCCCTGGTTCACCGCCGCCACGGAGGCGTCGAGCGTCTTCAGGAACGGCACGATGCCGTTGGAGTGCCCGTTGGTGCCGCGGATCAGCGAACCCCGGGCGCGGATGCGGGAGTACGGCAGACCGATGCCGCCCGCGTGCTTGGAGAGCCGCGCCACCTGGTGGTAGCGGTCGTAGATCGAGTCCAGCTCGTCGAGCGGCGAGTCCAGCAGATAGCAGGACGACATCTGCGGGTGGCGGGTGCCGGAGTTGAAGAGCGTGGGGGAGGAGGGCAGATAGTCCAGCCGGCTCATCAGCCCGTACAGCGCGGCGACCTCGTACAGCGCGCGCGCCGATTCGTCCTCGGCCAGTCCGGCGGCGACCCGCAGCATGAAGTGCTGGGGCGTCTCGACGACCTGGCGGGTGTGCGGGTGGCGCAGCAGATAGCGGCTGTGCAGGGTGCGCAGCCCGAAGTAGCCGAAGCGGTCGTCGGCGCCCTCGGCGAGCGCCCCCTCCACCAGCGCGTCCAGGGCGTCGGCGTGCCGGGCCACGAACGCGGCGGTGCGGTCCGCGATCAGTCCCTCGCGGTGGCCCACGGCGACCGAGGCGGAGAACGAGGTGGCGCCCTGCCCGGCCGCCTCCCGGGCGATGGCCAGGGTCAGCAGACGGGCGGCGAGCCGGGAGTAGGCGGGGTCCTCGGAGATGAGCCCCGCGGCGGCCTCGGTGGCCAGCGACCGCAGTTCGGCCTCGTCCGCGCGGGCGCTGCGGCCGCGCAGCGCGGCGGCGGCGACCCGTCCGGGGTCGGTGTCGGGCAGATCCGCGGTGAGCGCGGTCAGGGTCCGCAGCAGCGCGGCCCCCGGTCCGTCGTCCGTGGTTTCCGTTGACTCGGCCGCTGAGACCGGATCGGCTGGCGCGATGGTCACCTGGTGCTCTCCCTCGCTCGGCTCGGGGCCGTCGGGTGCGCGGGGGCAGCCGGGCGGAGCGGGGCCCGGACAGGGCGGCACTCCGTGCGGCGTCCACCGGCCCATCCACGAGGCCCGGACGTCTGGGCGCCCGGTTCGGTCGAGCCGGGCGCGCTGTCGGCAGGTCCTCGGACTGGAGGTGCGCGAAAGCACACCGAACACACCGTTGCGGGACAGTTCCGGATTCGCACCGGATTCCCCTGCGGCGACAGCGAGCATGAGCATACATGTGGGGGCCGCCGGATGAGGCAGCCCCCACATGTTGTGTCGTACGCGAACTCAGACGGAGGAGCGCAGCTCCAGCCGGTAGGTCAGCAGCTTCAGATCGTCGATCGGAGCCCAGTCCCGCTCGGGGGTGCGTACGAAGCCGAGGCGTTCGTAGATCCGGTGCGCGCCGCGCATGGTCGACTGGGTCGACAGGACCAGTCCCGTGACGCCTTCGGTGGCCCGTGCGCGGGCGACGCAGGCCCGTACGAGTGCCTCGCCCGCACCGGCCCCGCGCGCCTGCCGGGCGACCGCCAGCATCCGGAACTCCGCCTCGTCCGGCCGCGCGATGTCCGCCCAGGGGTTGCCGGGCGGCGCGTACGTGACCCCGCCCAGCACCCGCCCTCCGGCGTCCGCGGCCACCAGCACCTCGGCCTCGGCGGCCCGCCGGGCCACGTCGCGCAGCTTCAGCAGATACGGATCGCCGGTGCCGAAGTCCAGCAGATCGTCACCGAGATAGGCCTCGGCGGTGATCTCGCCGAGAAGGGCGTGCTCCGAGGGCTCGATCGGCCGGATCGTCATGTCCATGAGCGGAGTGTGCCCCACACCCCGGCCCGGTCCGCAACCGGGTTTCCGCGCCGCGCGCGAACGGGCCGCCGCGCCCCCGGCCCACGGGGGTGCGACGGCCCGTGACCTGGTGTCAGTGGCCGCCCGGCGCACCGGCGGTGGCCGGCGGGAGCACCTCGGTCACCCCCGGGTCGCCCGCGTCCGCGGTGTAGTCCTCCGGGGAGGTCTCGTCGACGCCGGCGGGGGCCTTCAGGGCGTTCAGCACGAACGTGAGGACCACCACGACGACGACGTTGAGCACGAAGGCGGTGAGACCGATGTAGCCGATCTCGCCGAGGCCCGGGATCTCCTTGGAGGAGCCGCCGAAGTGCTTCTGCGTCGGGCTCGCCACCCCGTACGCGGCGGCGGTGCCGTAGATCATGCCGACCGCCCAGCCGGCCAGCAGCGCCCAGCGGTGGAACCAGCGGGTGAAGAGCCCGCCGACCAGGGCCGGCATGGTCTGGAGGATCCAGATCCCGCCCAGCAGCTGGAAGTTGATCGCGACCGTCTTGTCCATGGTGAGGACGAAGGCGAGGGCGCCGACCTTCACCAGCAGCGACACCAGCTTGGAGACCTTGGTCTCCTGCTCGGGCGTCGCGTCGGGCTTCAGGAAGTCCTTGTAGATGTTGCGGGTGAACAGGTTGGCCGCCGCGATGGACATGATCGCGGCGGGCACCAGCGCGCCGATGCCGATGGCGGCGAAGGCCACGCCCGCGAACCAGTCCGGGAACATGTTCTCGAACAGCTGCGGGATCGCCAGCTGGCCGTTGTCCACCTTGACCCCGGCGGCGATCGCCATGAACCCGAGCAGGGCGAGCAGGCCCAGCATCAGCGAGTACAGCGGCAGGATCGTGGTGTTGCGGCGGATCACGTCACGGCTGCGGCTGGAGAGCGTCGCCGTGATCGAGTGCGGGTACATGAACAGCGCCAGCGCGGAGCCGAGTGCCAGCGTGGCGTATCCCCAGTGCCCGGCCTCGCCCGGGGCCAGCGCCCCGGTCGGCTTGCCGCCGGGCGGCCCGGCGAACTTGTCCGCGGCGGCGGAGAAGATGTCGTCGAAGCCGCCGAGCTTGATCGGGATGTAGATGATCGCCACGGCGATGACCAGGTAGATCAGCCCGTCCTTGACGAAGGCGATCAGTGCGGGCGCGCGCAGCCCGGAGGAGTAGGTGTACGCGGCGAGCACCGCGAAGGCGAGCAGCAGCGGCAGGTCCTTGACGAACCAGTTGGTGTTCTCGCCGCCGCCGACGCCCATCACGTCCAGCACCGCCTGGATGCCGACGAGTTGGAGCGCGATGTACGGCATGGTCGCCAGGATGCCGGTGACGGCGACCGCCAGCGAGAGCCCCTTGGAACCGAAGCGGCCGCGGACGAAGTCCGAGGTGGTGACGTAGCCGTGCTTGTGCGACACCGACCAGAGCCGGGGCAGGAAGGTGAAGATCAGCGGGTAGACCAGGATGGTGTAGGGCACCGCGAAGAAGCCGGCCGCGCCCGCCGCGTAGATCGCCGCCGGGACGGCGACGAAGGTGTACGCGGTGTAGAGGTCGCCGCCGAGCAGGAACCAGGTGACCCAGGTGCCGAACGACCGTCCGCCCAGGCCCCATTCGTCGAGGCTGGCCTCGTTCTCCGCCTTGCGCCAGCGGGCCGCCATGAAGCCCATGACGGTCACGGCCACGAAGAAGAAGATGAAGACGCCGAGCGCGACGCCGTTCACGCCGTCCTTCATGCCGACTCACCCCCCTTGCGGGCGCGCTGGTCGCGCTGCCACAGCTTGTACGCGATCATGGTGAGCGCCGTGGAGATGAGCACCCAGAGCATCTGGTACCAGTAGAAGAACGGGATCCCGATGAAGGTCGGGTCGATCTTCGCGTACGAACCGACCCACAGCATCGCCACGAACGGCGCGACGAGGCACAGGGCGATGACCACCCGGACCGGGGTGATGGTGGGTGGTTTCTCGTCAGGATCTGCTGACATGGCGGCGACTCCGTCCCCTCGCTGAGCACCTGTAATGCGCAGGAAATCTAGGGCAGTGTCCCGGCCACCGTCACCCCCCGTCCGCATTGCGGTCCGGCAACGGTCCTCGTGAGGCGTACGCCTGGCCGAAATGGGCTTATCTGTCGGGGAGTTGGTTCAGACCAATGAGGGGGTGGGGGCCGTTTCCGGGCAGCGGAAAGCCCCCGTGGAAGGGCTCCCACGGGGGCTTCGGTCCGGTGGCCGGAAGCGGCCGAGCCGGTCAGTCCAGCGGCCGCTTCAGACGCGCCACGAACTTGTACCGGTCGCCCCGGTAGACCGACCGCACCCACTCGACGGGCTCGCCCTGCCCGTCCAGCGAGTGACGGGACAGCATCAGCATCGGCAGGCCCACGTCCGTACCGAGCAGACCGGCCTCGCGCGGGGTGGCCAGCGAGGTCTCGATGGTCTCCTCGGCCTCGGCCAGCCGCACGTCGTACACCTCGGCCAGGGCCGTGTAGAGAGAGGTGTACTTCACGAGCGAACGCCGCAGCGCCGGGAAGCGCTTGGCCGAGAGATGGGTGGTCTCGATGGCCATCGGCTCGCCGCTGGCCAGGCGGAGCCGCTCGATCCGCAGCACCCGCCCGCCCGCGTTGATGTCGAGCAGCCCGGCCAGGGTGTCGTCGGCCGTCACATAGCCGATGTCCAGGAGCTGGGACGTGGGTTCCAGCCCCTGGGCGCGCATGTCCTCGGTGTACGAGGTCAGCTGCAGGGCCTGTGAGACCTTCGGCTTGGCGACGAAGGTCCCCTTCCCCTGGATGCGCTCCAGTCGGCCCTCCACGACCAGCTCCTGGAGCGCCTGGCGCACGGTGGTGCGCGAGGTGTCGAACTCGGCGGCCAGGGTCCGCTCCGGGGGCACGGGTGTGCCCGGCGGCATGGTGTCCGTCATGTCCAGGAGATGTCGCTTCAGCCGGTAGTACTTCGGGACGCGTGCGGTGCGCGTGCCCGCACCCGCGCCCGTCTCGTTCTCCGCACTGCCCCCGTCGGCACCCATGGCCCGCCTTCCCGACTGCTGCGTTGCTGCCGTCACCGGCTCCTCCGTCTGTCGCGGCTCACATGGTGGCACGGTCCGGTCACGGCTCGTCGCCCTCCCTCAGGTGTCGGTCCTATAACGGACGCGAGTGCACTTCTTATACACCCTTGACACCCCTAAAGGTCTAGGCCAAGCTCCCGGTACTGGTCTAAACCATTAAAGACCAGGTCCCAGCCCCAGCAGTACTCGTCGGCGTTGTCTTGCGTGGTGGCAGGGGGTTGCAGCATCCCTGAGGAGGGTGGCGTGAAGCGCAAGCTCATCGCGGCGATCGGCGTCGCGGGCATGTTGGTTTCCATCGCGGCGTGTGGGTCGGACGACGACAAGGCGTCGTCGAAGGACCCGAAGGACCGCAAGGAAACGCTCACTGTCTGGCTGATGTCGGACGCGCAGAGCACGTGGCCCGAACTGGTCAAGGACGTCAACAGCCAGTTCAAGGCGAAGTACCCCAACGTCAAGGTCAACGTCCAGTACCAGACCTGGGCGGACAAGGCCAAGAAGCTTGACGCCGCTCTGGCCGGCGACAAGTACCCGGACGTGGTCGAGCTCGGTAACACCGAGACGATGACCTACATCCTCAACGGGGCCCTCGGCGAGATCGACCCGAAGAAGTACGAGAACTCGGACACCTGGATCAAGGGTCTCAAGGACACCTGCTCCTTCGAGGGCAAGCAGTACTGCGTTCCTTACTACGCCGGCGCCCGCGTCGCGATCTACAACAAGGACATGTTCAAGGCCGGCACCGGCAAGGACACCCTCCCCGCCACCCAGGACGAGCTGACCGCCGCGCTCGACAAGATCGGCGAGAAGTACGGCAAGGACAAGGCGTTCTCGCCGCTGTACCTGCCGGGCCGCTACTGGTACGCCGCGATGTCCTACGTCGCCGCCGAGGGCGGGTCCATCGCCAAGTACGACGAGGGCAAGAAGGAGTGGAAGTCCACTCTGTCGACGCCGGAGGCCCAGAAGGGCATCACCGACTTCGTCGAGCTCGTCAAGAAGTACAACCACGGCGACAAGACCAAGGACGAGGCGGACCACGCCAACGTCATGGCCAACGAGAAGACCGCTCTTCTCTACGGCAACGGCTGGGAGGCCGGCAGCGTCGTCGACTCCAAGGCGAACGGCAACCCGAAGCTGAAGGACAAGATCCTCACGGCGGGTATGCCCGGCCCGAACGGCAAGGCGCTCCCCTCCTTCATCGGTGGTTCCGACCTCGCCACCATCTCCAAGTCGAAGATCCAGGATCTCGGCGAGGAGTGGATCTCGATGTTCACCTCCGAGAAGTCGGAGGAGGTTCTCGCCTCGAAGAACATCCTTCCGAACAACACCAAGCAGCTTGAGCCCCTGAAGGCCAAGCCGGAGACCGCGGCCATCGCCAACGCCGTGCCGGACGCCTGGTTCACCCCGATCGCCCCCGGCTGGACCGCGATCGAGAAGAAGGAAACGCTCGAGATCATGCTGCTCGACATCATCAAGGGCAAGTCGGTCGAGGAGGCCACCAAGGCCGCCGACGCGGAGATCGACTCGATGATCAACAAGGAGTCCTGAGCCCCGAGCTCACGGAGTCCGAGCCGGTGAGCGTGTGAGGCACCGACTCGTCTGATCGTCCACGGGGGTGGTGGGCCCGAAAGGGGCTGCCACCCCCGTCCTCCGGTACCCGGTCCGAAACGGAAGGCAAGCACAATGAGTGCCGCCGATATGAAAGCAGCCGACCCGCCGGTGTCCGTCCCGCGGGCCCCTGAGGGTGCGGATCCTCAGCTCGCGAGAAACGTGAACCGTAAACCGCGGAAGGCCGGCGCTCTGCTGCCGTACCTCCTCATAGCACCGGCGTTCATCGCCATTGCCGCAGTTTTCGTCTGGCCCTTCATCAAGACGGTCATCATGTCCTTCCAGGACGTGGGCCGGCGCGAGCTGTGGTCCGGCGCGGACGCTCCCTGGGTCGGCTTCGACCAGTTCACCAACATCCTCGGCGACGGTGAGTTCTGGGACGTCGTCTGGCGGACGATCATCTTCATGGCCGTCTGCGTGTTCGCCACCATGGCCGGCGGACTCGGCCTGGCCATGATCATGCAGCGGATGTCCACCTGGGTCCGGCTGCTGCTGACCGCCGCGCTGGTCGCCGCCTGGTCGATGCCGCTGCTGGTCGCCACCTCCATCTTCCGGTGGTTCGCGGACTCCGACTACGGCGTCCTCAACATGGTGCTCGACAAGTACCTCGGGATCGACGCGCAGGGCCACAACTGGTTCCTCGACCCGAAGCAGGGCTTCGTCATCATCGGCGCGGTCGTCGTCTGGGGAGCCATCCCCTTCGTCACCGTGACGCTCTACGCCGCGCTCACCCAGGTCCCCAAGGAGCTGGAGGAGGCCGCGGCCCTGGACGGTGCCGGCACCACCGGGGTCTTCCGCTACGTCACCTGGCCGGTCATCAAGCCCGTCTTCCAGATGGTCGCCACCCTCTCCGTGCTGTGGGACTTCAACGTCTTCGCCCAGATCTTCCTGATGCGCGGCAACAAGCCGGAGCCGGAGTACTCCGTCCTCGGCATCTACTCGTTCGAGAAGGCCTTCGAGTCCAACTCGTTCAGCCAGGGCGCTGCCATCTCGCTCATCACGGTCCTGCTGCTGTCCGGCGTCGCCGTGTACTACCTGCGCCAGCTGCTCAAGATCGGAGAGGTCGAGTGAGCACCTCCACCCCCCAGGTCCTCCGCCCGGACCGCAAGAAGAGCCGGATCGGCTACAACATCGCCGGCCTCGTGGCCTTCGTGCTCATGGCCTTCCCGGTCTACTGGCTGGTCATCAGCGCGCTGCGCCCCAACGCGGAGATCCGCAGCTACGACCAGACGCTCTGGCCGACGTCGATCACCTTCGACAACTTCTCCCGCGCCATCAAGCAGCCGAACTTCGGCACGGCCATCGAGTCCAGCCTGATCGTCTGCGGCGTCGCCGTCCTGGGCGGCATGCTGCTCGCGACCATCGCCGCGTTCGCCATCGGCCGGTTCCAGTTCCGCGGCCGCAAGTTCTTCATGATCGTGCTGCTCGTCGTCCAGCTGCTGCCTCCGACGGCGATGCTGATCCCCATCTACATCCAGCTGAACGACCTCGGCGGGCTGAACGAGTACTGGGGCGTCATCGTCATCTACCTCGTCTCGACCCTGCCGTTCGCCACCTGGATGATCCGCGGCTTCGTGATCAACATCCCGCAGGAGCTGGAGGAGTCGGCCATGGTCGACGGCTGCAGCCGGATGGGCGCCTTCTGGCGGGTCACCTTCCCGCTGCTGGCCCCCGGCCTCGCCGCCGCCTCGATCTTCTCGCTGATCACGGCGTGGAACGAGTACCTGCTCGCCTACGTCGTCCTCCAGGACAACGAGAAGTACACCCTCAACGTGTGGCTGATGAACTTCACGACCTCTCGAGGCATCGACTACGGCGCGCTCATGGCCGCATCCACACTGATCGCCATTCCGGTCGTGGCCTTCTTCCTGCTGGTGCAGAAGCACATGGCAACCGGCCTCACCTCCGGCGCCGTGAAGGGATAACGCCTCCCATGACCACCCTCGTTTCCAGCACGGACACCGTCACGCGCGACGCCCTCGCGGTGCTCCAGCCGGGCTTCACCGGCACCACGGCGCCCGAGTGGCTGCTGCGCCGGGTCGCCGAAGGCCTCTCCTCCGTCGGCCTCTTCGGCCGCAACATCGAATCGCCCGAGCAGCTCGCCGCGCTCACCGCCCAGCTCCGGGCCGAGCGCGACGACGTCCTCGTCGCGATCGACGAGGAGGGCGGTGACGTCACGCGGCTGGAGGTGCGCCACGGCTCCTCCTTCCCGGGCAACCTGGCGCTCGGCCACGTCGACGACACCGACCTGACCCGCGACGTCGCCCGGGAGCTGGGCCGCCGGCTCGCCGCCTGCGGCGTCAACCTGAACTGGGCGCCCTCCGCGGACGTCAACTCCAACCCCGGCAACCCGGTCATCGGCGTCCGCTCCTTCGGCGCCGACCCCCACCTGGTCGCCCGGCACACCGCCGCCTACGTCGAGGGCCTCCAGGCCGCCGGCGTCGCCGCCTGCACCAAGCACTTCCCGGGGCACGGCGACACCGCGGTCGACTCCCACCACGCGCTGCCCCGCATCGACGTGGACCTGGAGACCCTGCACGCCCGCGAACTGGTCCCGTTCCGGGCGGCCATCGCGGCCGGCTCCAAGTCCGTGATGAGCGCGCACATCCTGCTTCCGGCGCTCGACCCGGACCGCCCCGCCACCCTCAGCCCGCAGATCCTCACCGGTCTGCTGCGCCGGGAGCTGGGCTACGAGGGCCTGATCGTCACCGACGCCGTGGAGATGCAGGCCATCGCCTCGACGTACGGGATCGAGCGGGGCTCCGTCCTCGCGATCGCGGCGGGTGCCGACGCCCTGTGCGTCGGCGGCGGCCTCGACGATGACGAAACGGTCCTGCGGCTGCGCGACGCCCTCGTCGCGGCCGTCCGCACCGGTGATCTGCCCGAGGAGCGGCTGGCCGACGCCGCTGCCCGGGTGAGGGCCCTCGCGTCCTGGACGCAGCGGGCCCGGGGGGCTGTCTCGGAGCCGGGCGCGGCAGTGCAGGAGGGGACCGCGCCCGGCACCGGACACGGTGTCCCGTCCGACATCGGCCTGATCGCCGCGCGCCGCGCGGTGAAGGTCACCGGCTCCGCCGAACCGCTGACCGGCCCGGCCTACGTGGCCGCGTTCACCCCGGTCGCCAACATCGCGGTCGGCGACGAGACCCCCTGGGGCGTCGCCGCCGAGCTGGCCCGGCTGGTGCCGGGCACCGGGACCGACACGTACGACGGCGGGGCCGAGGACCCGGCGGCCGCGGTGCTCGCGGCTGCGGGGGAGCGGCGCATCGTCGCGGTGGTGCGCGACGCGCACCGCCACGCGTGGATGGCCGGGGCGCTCGACGCGCTGCTGGCGAGCCGTCCCGACACGGTCGTGGTCGAGATGGGCGTGCCCCAGGCCGAGCCCCGGGGCGCCCTGCACATCGCCACGCACGGCGCCGCGCGGGTCTGCGGCACGGCGGCGGCCGAGATCATCGTGGCCGGCCACGCGGGCGCCTGACGCCCCGGGGCCACCCAGACGAAAGGGCCGGGACACCGTTCGGTGTCCCGGCCCTTTCGCGTACGCCGGTTCAGATGCCCTGCCAGGCCGGCTTCGCCGCGTAGGTGGCGCGGAAGTAGTCGGCCAGCTTCAGCTTGGAGGCCGCCGCCTCGTCGACGACGACCGTCGCGTGCGGGTGCAGCTGGAGCGCCGAGGCGGGCACGATCGAGGCGACCGGACCCTCCACCGTCTGGGCCACCGCGTCCGCCTTGCCCTCGCCCGTGGCGAGCAGGATCGGGTGCCGGGCCTCCAGGATCGTGCCGATGCCCTGGGTGATGACGTGGTGCGGCACCTGCTCGATGTCGTCGTCGAAGAAGCGCGCGTTGTCGACCCGGGTCTGCTCGGTCAGCGTCTTGATCCGGGTGCGGGAGGCCAGCGAGGAGCACGGCTCGTTGAAGCCGATGTGGCCGTCGGTGCCGATGCCGAGCAGCTGGAGGTCGACCCCGCCCGCCTCGGCGAGCGCCTTGTCGTACGCCTCGCAGGCGGCCTGGACGTCCTCGGCGCTGCCGTCGGGGCCCATGAAGGAGGACTCGGAGAGGCCGAGCGGCTCGACGACCTCGCGCAGCACCACGGAGCGGTAGGACTCCGGGTGGCCCGCCGGCAGCCCGACGTACTCGTCGAGCTGGCAGATCCGGGCGCGCGAGGCGTCCACGGCGCCGGAGCGGACCTTGGCGGCCAGCGCCTGGTAGATGGGCAGCGGGGTCGAGCCGGTGGCAACGCCGAGAAGTGCGTCGGGCTTACGGCCGAGCAGGGCGCCGATGGCCTCTGCGATCAGTTCGCCGCCTGCCTTGGCGTCCGGGACGATGACAACTTCCACGCGGGGCCTGCCGATCTAGAGTGACGTCGTGTGGTATAGACCAATCAAAGGCATAATCTAGCAGAACTCGCGCGCCCGGACACGGCTGCGGGGGGCCCGTCGGGCGAACGGCGGAAGGCCGTTCGGGCGAGCCGCCGCCACGGTCCGCTGGTGGCCCCCCGGCCCCCGTGGTCGACTAGGGCCTGTCCGACCGTTCCCGCCCCCCGGGCGGACGACGGGAATGGTCGGACAGGCCCTGGACCCATGCATCGCGACACCGCGCGGGAGGTACCGGACATGACCGCCACGTACCCGGCGGACGAGAACGAGCGTCCCGGCCGGATCATGGCCGGAGAGATGGCCGAGCAGCCCGCGATGCTCCGCCGCCTCCTCGGCCGAGGGGCCCCCGCCATCCGCGCGGTGGCCGCCGAGATCGCCGCCCGCGCCCCCCGCTTCGTCCTGCTCACCGCACGCGGCAGCTCCGACAACGCCGCGCTGTACGCGAAGTACCTGCTGGAGATCAACCTCGGGCTGCCCTGCGGACTGGCCTCGATGTCCACCACCACCGCGTACGGCGCGAAGCCCGACCTCAGGGACGTCCTGGTCGTCACCGTCAGTCAGTCCGGCGGCTCGCCCGACCTGGTGGCCTCCACCCGCGCGGCCCGGGAGTCGGGCGCCGTCACCCTCGCCGTGACCAACAGCCCGGACTCGCCGCTGGCCGCGGTCTCCGAGTACCACATCGACATCCAGGCGGGCCCGGAGAAGGCCCTCCCGGCCACCAAGACGTACACCGCCTCGCTGCTCTCCCTCTACCTCTTCACGGAGGGCCTCAGGGGCCGCGACGGGGCGGCCGCCGAGGTCCTGCCGGACCTCGCGGAGGCGGTCCTGGCCCGCCGGGACGAGGTGCGGGCGCTGGCGTCCCGCTACCGCTTCGCCGGGCGCATGGTCATCACCTCGCGCGGCTACGGCTACCCGACGGCCAAGGAGGCCGCCCTCAAGCTCATGGAGACCAGCTACATCCCCGCGCTGTCCTACTCCGGCGCGGACCTCCTGCACGGCCCGCTGGCCATGGTCGACAACGTCTCCCCGGTGATCGCCGTGGTCCCCGAGGGCCGGGGCGGCGAGGCCCTGCGGCCCGTGCTCGACCGGCTGCGCGGGCGGGGCGCCGATCTCTTCGTGGTCGGGGCGGGGCCGCGGGTGGAGGAGGCCTCCGCGGGCTTCGTGCTGCCGACGGCCGGGGTCGCCGAGGAGGTCCAGCCGGTGCTGGAGATCCTGCCGCTGCAACTGCTCGCCTACGAGGTGACGATCGCCCGGGGCCAGGACCCCGACGCGCCGCGCGCGCTCGCCAAGGTCACCGAGACCCGCTGACCGGGCCCGGAAAAACCCGCGGGCCGCGGCGCCTGGCCGGGACCCTCAGCCCGACCGGCACCGCAGCCCGGAGAGGACCGCCCTCGCGGGCGGTCGGCTCGGCCGGCGGTGTGCGGTGCCCCCGGCCGGGGGGGGAGGCGCCTGCGCGGTCAGGGCAGAGAGCGCGGCGGCCTCGTTCCGCCCTCCTGTGCGGGGAGAGCGGAGCCTTGTCTTGAGCATTGTGGACTAGACCATTAACCCCTGTCCATCTGTGGGGTACGACAATTTCCGGCCCTTCTGTATGCACGGACGGGCGGGCCGCCCGGTTCGGCGCGGTGCGCGTGCGCGGGTACGCTCGCACCCGTGCCCTCCATGAACGACCTCGTACGCCAGCACACCGCCCTGAGCGATTCCGACCTGGAATGGCTCCACCTGCTGGTCTCGGAATGGCAGCTGCTCTCCGACCTGTCCTTCGCCGACCTCGTTCTCTGGGTCCCCACCCGCGACGGCACCCGCTATGTGTCCGTCGCCCAGATGCGGCCCAACACCGGCCCCACCTCCTACCAGGACGACATGGTCGGCCATCTGGTGCCGCGCGGGCGCAGGCCGCTGCTGGACGCCGCGCTGGACGAGGGCCGGATCGTGCGCGAGGGCGACCCGGAGTGGCGCGAGGAGGTGCCCGTACGGGTCGAGTCGATCCCCGTACGCAGGGAGGGCCGGGTGCTCGGCGTCATCGCCCGCAACACCAACCTCCTCACCGTCCGCACCCCCTCGCGGCTGGAGCTCACCTACCTCCAGTCCGCCTCCGATCTGGCGCAGATGATCGCGGCCGGATCCTTTCCCTTCCCCGGCCAGCAGGTCGACATGGACGCCTCGCCCCGGGTCGGCGACGGGCTGATCCGGCTCGACGCCGACGGCGTGGTGCAGTACGCCAGCCCCAACGGCCTCTCCGCCTACCACCGGCTCGGCCTCGCCTCCGACCTGGTCGGCCAGCACCTCGGCGGCATCACCGCCGAACTGGCCCCCTCCCGGGGCCCGGTGGACGAGGCCCTGGTCAAAATGGCCAGCGGCTACGCGCCCCGTGAGTTCGAGGTCGAGTGCGCCGGCGGGGTCATCCAGCTCCGCGCCATCCCGCTCAAGCCCAAGGGCGTCCGCATCGGCTCCCTGGTCCTGCTCCGCGACGTCACGGAACTGCGCCGCCGCGAACGCGAGTTGATCACCAAGGACGCCACCATCCGGGAGATCCACCACCGGGTGAAGAACAACCTCCAGACGGTGGCCGCCCTGTTGAGGCTCCAGGCCCGCCGGATGGACTCCCCGCAGGGCCGGGAGGCGCTCAACGAGGCGGTCAGGCGCGTCGGTTCGATCGCCATCGTCCATGAGACGCTGTCCCAGAATCTGGACGAGCGGGTGGAGTTCGACGAGATCGCCGACCGGGTCATCGCGATGGTCGCGGAGATCTCGCCCGGCAAGGTCACCTGCCGCCGCACCGGACGGTTCGGCATCCTCGACGCCGAGGTGGCCACTCCGCTGGCGATGGTCCTCACCGAGGTGATGCAGAACGCCCTGGAACATGCCTTCGGCGTCGCCGAGTCGGGCACCGTCGAGGTCTCCGCGGTCCGCGGCGGCCCGTCCGCCGAGGCGCGGCTGCTGATCACCGTGCAGGACGACGGCTGCGGACTGCCCGAGGGCTTCGACCCGCAGCGGGCCGGCAACCTCGGACTCCAGATCGTGCGGACCCTGGTGGAGGGGGAGCTCGGCGGCACCTTCGGCATGGTCCCCGCTCCGGAGCGCGGGACGCAGGTGGTCCTCGACATTCCGGTCCGCGCCGAGAAGTAGCCTCCGCCGCCGCCCTCGGGCGGCGGCGCGCACGGCAGAGAGCCCGGACCGTGGGTGACGGTCCGGGCTCTCTGGTCAAGCATGCGCTTCGGGGGTACTGCGCGCTGCGACTCGGGGGGCGGGATGGTGCGTACGCGCTGTACGCGCCGCCTGGCTGAGGTTCGTAGCGGTGGCGTCGGTCAGGCGCTGGCGTTGCGCGCCCGGTTACGAGCGGCGCGGCGCTTCATTGCGCGGCGCTCGTCCTCGCTGAGGCCACCCCAGACGCCGGAGTCCTGGCCGGACTCGAGCGCCCACTGCAGGCACTGCTCCATGACGGGGCAGCGACGGCAGACGGCCTTGGCTTCCTCGATCTGCAGCAGCGCAGGACCGGTGTTGCCGATGGGGAAGAACAGCTCGGGGTCTTCCTCACGACAAACGGCGTTGTGACGCCAGTCCATGGCTGCTACCTCTCCTTGGTATTACGTAACTGTTGCTTGTGAATGTGAACGCTTTCACGAATCCCTCCGCACGAGTCGGGCCGACGCCCAGATGAACTGGTTGTGGACCTGTGCGGTGAGGAGGGGTTCTGGCT
Organism: Streptomyces sp. NPDC057682; assembly: GCF_042799575.1. Classification (NCBI taxonomy): domain Bacteria; kingdom Bacillati; phylum Actinomycetota; class Actinomycetes; order Kitasatosporales; family Streptomycetaceae; genus Streptomyces; species Streptomyces sp. NPDC057682. The sequence continues at coordinate 232,401 of NZ_JBHVIN010000004.1, forward strand.
CTCAGTGGAGGCTGGTGTTGCGGGCCGTCCCGATCGCCATGTAGAGATTCGCAAACCTCGGCGACGGATACAACCCCTTCTGGAAAGTTTTTTTTGATTCCTCGGTGTCGGCTAGGTCACAGCCGTACTTCTAGAGGGTGGAGCCCAGTCCAAACGTTCGAGTTAAAGGACTTTGGTCCCTTCCACTCACACAATCACACGCAGTGCACGGCGAACGCCTGTGAACGTCACACTTGTACGCAGTCCCAAGTGGTCGCCGTCCATCTGGAAGGGCAGCGGCGCCTTGGAATGCAAGGTGAAGTCCGTGAGGTCGTGCAGGGAAACGGCGTGCTTGCCGCGCGGGCCCTTCTCGGGGCTCGACGTCAGCAGCTGGGTCGCGTAGCGGGTGACCGCCGGGGTGGAGAGTTTCCGCAGGCCGAGGACGTCGAGCCCGGTGTCGAAGGAGGCGCGGGGGGAGGCGTACATCGGCTTGTTCCCCAGGTACGTCCAGGGCGCCGTGTTGCAGATTATGGAGAGCGCCAGATCGGTGACCGGATCCTGTCCGGGCACCTCCAGCGTGATCGCTCCCTTGCGCCGGTTCGGTTCCTCCAGGAATTGCCGGACGACCTGGCGCACATAGAGCGCGTGCGTCGAACGCTTGCCGCGTTCCCGGTGCTGTTCGACCCGGCCGACCACACCCGCGTCGAATCCGAGACCGGCGCAGAAGGTGAACCAGCGCGCGGGCACGGATTCGTCCTCGGAGCCCGGGGTGCCGGCCGCCAGGCCGAGCCCCACCGTGCGCTCCGTACGGTTCGCCAGCGCGTCCAGGATCGCGCCGGTCGCCTCCACCGCGTCGTTCGGCAGCCCGAGGGCGCGGGCGAAGACATTGGTGGAGCCGCCGGGGACCACGGCCAGCTTCGGCAGGTGGTCGATGTCGGGGCCGTTGTGCAGCAGCCCGTTCACGACCTCGTTGACCGTGCCGTCGCCGCCGAGGGCCACCACGAGATCGATGTCGTCGCTCTCGGCGGCCTGCCGTCCCAGGTCCCGCGCGTGCCCGCGGTACTCCGTGGTCACGGCCTCCAGCTTCATCTCGCTGGCCAGCGCGTGGATGAGCACGTCACGGGTCCGCGCACTGGTGGTGGTAGCAGCTGGGTTGACCACGAGAAGTGCGCGCATGACCGCCAGACTACCTATCGCGGCGCACGGGTCTGAAGTCCTGCCCGCAGGGCATCACGCTGTGTGAGGGTGCGGGCGCGGTGGGCCCACGCGGCGGAGCCGGGCCGGCGGCACGGCGACCCCGGCTTCGCTTTCGCGGCCCCGGGATGCCAACCTGCAGGGGTGAGTACTCAGGAGAACGCGCCCTCGCCGCTGCCGATGGCCGAGCCCCCCAAACCGGCCAGGATCGCGCTCGTGGCCGGACTCAACGTCCTGGAGGGCGCCGCCCTCGTCGTCGGCGGCGTCTACATGCTCGTCATGGGACTGCTCGGCCGCCCGGACAGTCCGCAGCAGGCGGAGATGGGCGGGCTGACGCTGATCGCCCTCGGTGTGATCCCGCTGGCCGCCGCCCGGGGACTGCTCCGCCGCCGCAGCTGGAGCCGGGGACCGGCGCTGATCACGCAGATCATCGCGCTGCCGGTGGCCTGGACCCTCCTCCGCTCGCACGGCGCGCTGATCCCCGCCGGGATCGTGCTCGCCGCCGTCGCGCTCACCGCGCTCTTCCAGCTGGCCAGGCCGGCGACCATCCAGGCCCTCGGCATCCGCAGGCCGGGAACGGACCCCGGCACGGACACCGGGGCCTGAACCCTTGCGCCGGTCCTCCCGTCGCGTCTGCCCGCGCGGAGGCCTACTCCTCGACGAGCAGCCGCTCGCGCAGCTGGGCCAGGGTGCGGGCCAGCAGCCGGGAGACGTGCATCTGCGAGATGCCGACCTCCTGCGCGATCTGCGACTGGGTCATGTTGCCGAAGAACCGCAGCAGCAGGATCCGCTTCTCGCGCGGCGGCAGGTCCTCCAGCAGCGGTTTCAGCGACTCCCGGTACTCGACGCCCTCCAGCGCCTCGTCCTCCGAGCCCAGGGTGTCCGCGACCGCGGGGGACTCGTCGTCCGTGTCCGGCACGTCCAGCGAGAGCGTGCTGTACGCATTGGCCGATTCCAGCCCCTCCAGGACCTCTTCCTCGGAGATGCCCAGCCGCTCCGCCAGTTCGTGCACCGTGGGCGAGCGGCCGTGCAGCTGGGAGAGTTCCGCGGTCGCCGAGGTCAGCGAGAGCCGCAGTTCCTGGAGACGGCGCGGCACCCGCACCGCCCAGCCCTTGTCGCGGAAGTGCCGCTTGATCTCGCCGACGACCGTCGGCGTCGCGTACGTCGAGAACTCGACGCCGCGCTCCGGGTCGAAGCGGTCCACCGACTTGATCAGACCGATCGTGGCGACCTGGGTGAGGTCGTCCAGCGGCTCCCCGCGGTTGCGGAAGCGCCGGGCCAGGTGCTCCACCAGCGGCAGATGCATCCGCACCAGCCGGTTGCGCAGCTCGGCCTTCTCCGGCGAGCCGTCGGGCAGCTTGCCCAGCTCGATGAACAACGCCCGCGCCCCGCTGCGGTCGTGTGGGTCGTGGTGTCCGTGCTCGCTCATCTGGCCTGCCCGCTCCGCCTGCGACTGCTCCACCGCGACCGTACGGCCCGAGGGCCTCTGCACCCCGTCCACCGCACGGACGAGGTCCGCCCCGTCCACCGGATGAGGCAGGGCCTGCTGCTCGGGGATGCCCGCTGGGCGCGCCACCCCCGGTCGGATCGTCTCGTCCCGCACCGGACCGTCCCCGTTCCCGTCGCTCACGCCGGCCCGGGTCCCGCGCCGCGCTGTTTGTACAGGCTGATGCTGACCGTGTTGTCGTCGCCGACCGAGGAGTCGACCTTTCCGGCCAGTGCGGAGAGCACCGTCCAGGCGAAGGTGTCGCGCTCCGGCGCCCGGCCGTCGGTGGTCGGTGCCGCCACCGTGACCTCGAGCGAATCGTCGACGAGCCGGAACACACAGCTGAGGACGGAACCGGGCACGGCCTGCTGGAGCAGGATCGCGCAGGCCTCGTCGACCGCGATGCGAAGGTCCTCGATCTCGTCGAGCGTGAAATCCAAACGGGCTGCGAGACCGGCCGTGGCCGTTCTGAGCACCGACAGGTAGGCACCCGCAGCGGGCAGCCGGACCTCTACGAAGTCCTGATTCCCGGGCTCGCCTGCGATCTGGGACACCCTCACCTCCAAGGTGGCACAAACTCGTTCGAGGATCCGGGAAGGGCGACCCGGAGCCATGTGGTACGTCTTCGGTTCTTGGTCCGGCGACGCTATCGCGATCCATGATGCCGTGTCGTCGAAACCCCGTCCCATGACCGTCACTCATGGTAAGCCCATGCGTACACACGGTGCCTAGGGGTGTGTGGTGGTCAATGACGAACAACAGGCGCCGGTTTGACGTACCCAGACGTCACACGATCGAACCGTCCTCGAAGCACCAGCGCCAGTTCTCGCCGGGTTCGAAGCTTCGCATCACCGCGTGACCGGTCTCCTTGAAGTGCCCCGTCGCATGCTGTCCGGGCGAGGAATCGCAGCAGCCGACATGGCCGCATATCAGGCAGAGTCGCAGCTGTACGGGGTGGGTGCCGGTCTCCTCGCACCCGGGACAGGTCACCGTGAGGGGCGTGGGTTCGGGGCGCGGCAGATTCGAGACGTGCGGGCACTCACTCATGATGGCCAGGTTACGACGGATGTGAGGACCTCCGAGATGGATGCTCTGCCCCTGGTGGCACTGGTCGCGGCGAGCGCCGCGGTGGCGGGACTGGCCCGCCGGACCCCGGTGCCCGCCCCCCTGCTGCTGGTGGCCCTGGGGCTGATCGGGGCGTACGTGCCGGGGGTGCCCGACTACACCCTGGACGCGCACATCGTGCTTCCGCTGCTGCTGCCGCCGCTGCTCTACACCGCCGCGGTGGACAGCTCGTACCTGGACCTGCGGGCCAACGTCCGCCCCGTCGCGCTGCTCTCGGTCGGCTATGTGCTGTTCGCGACGGTGGCGGTGGGGTGGCTGGCGTACCGGCTGGTGCCCGATCTGCCGCTCACCGCGGCCCTGGTGCTCGGCGCGGTGATCGCCCCGCCGGACGCCGTGACCGCCGCGGCCATCGCCCGCAGGGTCGGTCTCCCGGCCCGCGTCACCACGATCCTCCAGGGCGAGTCCCTGGTGAACGACGCCACCGCGATCACCGCCTACAAGGTGGCGCTGGCCGCCGCCGTGGGCGAGGGGATGAGCTGGGGCGAGGGCGTCGGGGAGTTCCTGCTGGCCTCGGTCGGCGGCGTCGGGGTCGGCCTGCTCCTCATGGTGCCGCTGCACTGGCTGCGCACCCACCTCACCGAACCGCTCCTCCAGAACACCCTGTCGCTGCTGATCCCCTTCGTCGCCTACGCGGCGGCCGAGCGCGTGCACGCCTCGGGCGTGCTCGCCGTGGTCGTCGTCGCCCTCTATCTGGGCCACCGCTCCTGGCAGGTCGACTTCGCCACCCGGCTCCAGGAGGCGGCCGTCTGGAAGATGGTCGCGTTCGTCCTGGAGTCGGCCGTCTTCACCCTGATCGGCCTCCAACTGCCCGTCGTCCTGAAGGGGCTCGGCGCGTACGCCGTCGACGAGGCCCTCTGGTACGCGGTCGCGGTGTTCCTGGCGGTCGTCGTGGTCCGGTTCCTCTGGGTCTACCCCGCCACCTATCTGCCGCGCATGCTGTCCGCGCGCATCAGGAGAAGGGAGCCCGAGACCAACTGGACCTCGCCGCTCATCGTCGGCTGGGCCGGGATGCGCGGGGTCGTCTCGCTGGCCATCGCCTTCTCCATCCCGATGGTGACGAGCGCCGGCGACGACTTCCCGGCCCGCAACCTGGTGCTGTTCCTCACCTTCACCACGGTCATCGGCACCCTGGTGATCCAGGGCCTCACCCTGCCGGTGCTCGTACGCCTGCTGAAGCTTCCCGGCCGTGACGCGCGGGCCGAGACGCTGGCCGAGGCGCAGGCCCAGAGCCAGGCGTCCGCGGCGGCCGAGGCGCGTCTGGAGGAACTGCTCGCCGACCGGCGCAACCACCTGCCCCAGCCCCTCACGGACCGGCTGCGCACCGTGCTGGAGCGCCGCCGCAACGCCGTGTGGGAACGGCTGGGCGCGGCCAACCCGGTCACCGGGGAGTCCGCCGACGACACCTACCGCCGGCTGGCCGGCGAGATGATCGAGGCCGAGCGCGAGGTCTTCGTCCGGCTGCGGGACGAGCGGAGCATCGACGACGAGATGATGCGCACCCTGCTGAGGCGGCTGGACCTGGAGGAGGCGGCGGCCTACCGGGAGGAGTCCGGCTGAGCCGGGGCGTCACCGGCCGGCTCCGGGCGCCCGGTGACGACGGCCGCGACCGTCGTGCCGGCCGGGAAGGCGCCCTCCTCGGCGAGCGCGGTGAGGGCGTACAGGAGTTTGGCCACATAGAGCCGTTCGACCGGCAGTCCGTGGCGGTCCTCGAACGCGTCGGCGAAGGCGTGCAGCGCGGGGGTGGTCCGGGCGTAGCCGCCGAAGTGGAAGCGCTCCTCCAGCCGCCAGTCACCGGCCGGCCCGCCGAACGCCTCGTGCTGGAGGGCGCGCACGGTGTCGCCGAGGAAGCCGCCGCGCAGCACCGGGACGCCGAGGGCTTGCTGCCCGGGGGCCAGTCCGGCGGCGAGGCCGGCCAGGGTGCCGCCGGTTCCGCAGGCGACCGCCACCACGTCCGCCGCCCCGCGCAGTTCGCGCCCCAGCTCCGTACAGCCGCGCGCGGCCGGGGCGTTGCTGCCGCCCTCCGGGACGACCACGCAGTCCTCGTGGCCCCTCAGCAGCTCCGCCAGGACGCCGGGTTCGTCCTTCGTGCGGTAGGTCCCGCGGTCCACGAAGCGCAGCCGCATGCCGTCGGCCGCGCACCGGGCGAGCGAGGGGTTCAGGGGGCGGCCGGCCAGTTCGTCGCCCCGGACGATCCCGACGGTGCCGAAGCCCAGCAGCCGGCCCGCGGCGGCCGTGGCCCGCAGATGGTTGGAGTAGGCCCCGCCGAAGGTCAGCAGGGGCCGGCCGGCCGCGGCGGCGATGTTCGGGGCGAGCTTGCGCCACTTGTTGCCCGGCAGGTCCGGGTGGATCAGGTCGTCGCGCTTGAGGAGGAGCGTGACGCCGCGGCGGGCGAACCGCTCGTCGTCGACGGGCCGGAGGGGCGAGGGGAGCGCCGGCCGCAGCCCGGAGAGGTCCGGGCCCCGGTCCGGCACTCCGGGAGGCGTGGCGGGCATGCCTCCATTGTCGCCGCTTCCCGGCGGCGGCCGGGGCGGGCCGCCGGCTACTTCAGGCGTTCCTGGATACGCGTGCGCATCGACGTCATGGAGAAGCCGCGCGGATCGACCTTCCCGGGCTGCCACTCGCGGTGGCCGATGACCGAGCGGGACGTCCAGCGGTGGTGGCGGCAGACGGCGGCCGAGGCCCGCGCGATGGCGTCGAGCTGGACGGCGGGCCAGGGGTCCTCGCCGTCGCCGAGGTTCTCGCACTCGAAGCCGTAGAAGTGCCGGTTGCCGTCGGTGTTGGCCTCGTTGTCGGGCGGCAGGCCCTTCTCGGCGATCACCGCGCGCAGTACGTCGTCGTCGCCGAGACCGGCGTGGTTGGCCCGGCCGTAGCCCACGAGGTGGACCCGGCCGTCCTTGGCGATCACCCCGTGGCAGAGCGGTCCCGGCAGGGCCGGGTAGCCGTCGCGGCAGATCCGGACGGTGGACGCGGTGCCCCGGGTCACGGTGTGATGGATCATCACACCGTTGACGGGTCCCCAGGCGCCCTTGTGGTTGCGGTTGTGCGTACGCCAGTCGCCGACCTGGACCACGGTGAGCCCCTCGTTCTTCAGGGCGGCGAGGAAGGTGCTCGCGGACATGGGTGTGGACATGACCGACTCCTTCGTACGTGGGGGAGTATGTCCGTACAGCGCTTCTACCCGACGCGTGGGGCCCCGGACCACTCGGGCGAGTGTTCCGGGGCCCTGTTCGGACGCTGTGCGAGCCGATCCGGTCAATTCCGGGTGCGCGGCGCGGTGTTTCAGTCCTGGGCGAGCCAGAGGTCCGGGCCGAAGACCTCGTAGTGGATGTCGGCGGCCGGGACGCCCTTGGCGAGCAGTTGGGTGCGTACGGCGCGCATGAAGGGCAGCGGGCCGCAGAGGTAGGCGTGGGTGCCGGAGGCGACCGCCACCGAGGACAGGTCGACCAGACCGGTGCGGTCGGCGGGGTGACCCGGCTCCGGGTTCTCGTACCAGAAGTGCGCGGCGGAGTCCGGCAGCTTCTCGGTGAACAGGGCGTGGTCGGCGCGCAGCGCGTGGTCGGCGGGGGAGCGGTCGCCGTGCACCACGGTGACCGGGGCGCTGTGGCCGGTTCCCGCCAGGTGCTCCAGCATGGCGAGGATCGGGGTGCAGCCGATGCCCGCGGAGGCCAGCAGGAGGGGGGCGTCGTCGGACTTCAGGACGAGGTCGCCGTACGGCGCGGAGACGCGGAGCCGGTCGCCCTCGCGGACGTGGGCGTGCAGATGGCGCGAGACCTCGCCGTCGGGGGCGTTGTCGCCGAGCACGCGCTTGACGGTGATGGCGCGGTACGGGGAGCCGGGGGCGGAGGAGAGGCTGTACTGGCGTATCTGGTGGGCGCCGTCGGCCAGTTCGACCTGGACGGACACGTACTGGCCGGGGCGGAACGCGGGGGCGGGCGAGCCGTCGGCGGGGCGGAGACGGAAGCTCGCGACGTCCGGGGTCTCCTCGGTGCGACCGACGACCTCCCACTCGCGCCAGACGTCCCCGGCGACGACGCCCTGCTGTGCGTAGAGCCGCTCCTCGATGGCGATGAGCGCGTTGGCCATCAGCCAGTAGACCTCGTCCCAGGCCGCCGCGACCTCGGGGGTCACCGCCTCGCCCAGCACCTCGGCGATGGCCGCGAACAGGTGGGTGTGCACGACCTCGTACTGGGCCGGGGTAACGCCGAGGGAGGCGTGCTTGTGCGCGATGCGGTCGAGCATCACGTCCGGGCGGGTGCCGGGGCGCTCGACCAGCTGCGTCGCGAACGCGGCTATGGAGCCGGCGAGCGCCTGGCGCTGCGCGCCGGAGGCCTGGTTGCCGCGGTTGAACAGGTCGCGCAGCAGCTCCGGGTGGGCGTCGAAGAGCTTCGTGTAGAAGAGATCGGCGATGTCCCCGATGGCCGCGCCGACGGCGGGCAGGGTGGCACGGACGGTGGCGGTCGACTGCTCGGAGAGCATCGGATCCTCCTCGGTTCTTTGAATTGGCATCTGAGATGCGTATTTAAGGGCAGTGTAGGAGCCCGGTCGCGGGGCCCCTGCGGCGGGGGTGGTTCAGGCGTCCGGCGGCGGCCGCCGGCTGATGCCGAGCAGCAGGGGGCCGGTGGGGGAGGCGACCAGTTCGGCGACGGTGAGCGGGTCGAGCGAGGCGTGGAAGGCCTCCGTGGCCGCGCGCAGCGCGTGGCGCAGCCGGCAGTCCGAGCGCAGCGGGCACGGGGTGGTGCCCTCGCACTCGACGACGTCCTCCGGGCCCTCCAGCTCGCGCACCAGCGCGCCGATGGAGGCGGTGCGGCCCGCTCCGGTGAGGGCGAGACCGCCGCCCCGGCCGCGCCGCGCCTCGACCAGGCCGAGGTGCTGGAGGCGGGCCACCACCTTCGCCGCGTGCGAGTACGGCACCCGCATCGTCGCCGCCACGTCGCGGGTGGTCGGCGGGTGCTCGTCGGTGTCCGTGACGACGGCGAGACGCATCAGTACGCGCAGTGCCACGTCCGTGAATCTCGTCAGCCGCATGCCGGTCACGGTAGGTGAATTTGCATGGCGGATGCAAATTAATGGAGGATCGCGGCATCGCGCGCCGTTGTGCCCATCCCAAAGGCCGATTAGTCACACTCTTTTGTGTAATGGCGTCCCGAGTCCTCATGCTGAAAGGCTTCTTCTCGCAGGTCAGCCGATGATTCGAGAGGACGACAGATGTCCGTTGGTGAAGAGGTTCAGAACGCGCAGCTGCCCCCGCAGCAGAGTCTGGGGACGGCAGCGGCGCGGAACCTCGCGACGACCACCAAGTCCGCTCCGCAGATGCAGGAGATCACCTCGCGGTGGCTGCTGAAGATGCTGCCGTGGGTGCAGGTGCAGGGCGGCACCTACCGGGTGAACCGCCGACTGAGTTACTCGGTCGGCGACGGCCGGGTCACGTTCGTGCAGACCGGGGGCCGGGTCGCGGTCATCCCCGCGGAGCTGGGGGAGCTTCCGGCCCTGAGGGACTTGTCGGACGAGGAGGCGCTGGCCGAGCTGGCCCGGCGGTGCGAGCAGCGCGAGATCCCGGCCGGCCAGGTCCTGGCCACCGCCGGGGACGACGCGGACCAGGTCTTCCTGCTGGCGCACGGCAAGGTCGAGAAGACCGGCACCGGACCCTACGGCGACGAGACGAAGCTGGGCGTCCTCGCCGACGGGGCGTACTTCGGGGACCACTCCCTCATCGCCGGCGACGCCACCTGGGAGTACACGGCACGCGCCGTCACCGACTGCACGGTCCTGACCCTGTCCCGGGCCGATGTGCTCAACCTCGCCGAGCGCGCCCCGACGCTGCGCGCCCACCTCGACGGGCTGCTCGCCGTTCCGCAGCAGCGCACCAACAAGTACGGCGAGGCGGAGATCGACCTCTCCGCGGGCCATGTCGGCGAGGCCGTCGTCCCGCACACCTTCGTGGACTACGAGGCGGCGCCGCGCGAGTACGAACTGAGCGTCGCCCAGACCGTCCTGAAGGTCCACAGCAGGGTGGCCGACCTCTACAACCAGCCGATGAACCAGACCGAGCAGCAGTTGCGGCTCACGGTCGAGGCGCTGCGCGAGCGCCAGGAGCACGAGCTCATCAACAACCGCGAGTTCGGCCTGCTCAACAACTGCGACTACGGCCAGCGGCTCCAGCCGCACGACGGGGCGCCCAGCCCCGACGACATGGACGAACTGCTCTCGCGCCGCCGGGGATCCAAGCTCTTCCTCGCCCACCCCCGCGCCATCGCCGCCTTCGGCCGCGAGTGCAACAAGCGCGGTCTGGTGCCCGAGAGCGTCGACGTCGGCGGCCACCACGTGCCGGCCTGGCGCGGCGTCCCGATCTTCCCGTGCAACAAGATCCCGGTCTCCGACGCCCGCACCACGTCGATCATCTGCATGAGGACCGGCGAGCAGGAGCAGGGCGTCATCGGCCTCCAGCAGTCCGGCATCCCGGACGAGATCGAGCCCAGCCTCTCGGTCCGCTTCATGGGCATCGACGAGCAGGCGATCATCTCGTACCTCGTGACGGCGTACTACTCCGCGGCCGTCCTCGTCCCGGACGCCCTCGGTGTCCTGGAGAACGTCGAGGTCAGCCGCTGGCGGTGAGTCCGCGGGGCCCGGACCCGGTCCGGGCCCCGCCGGCCGCCGCCGGCGCACCCAACGCAACCACCACGTCCCGGCCCGGCGGCCGGCGCCCCGGCCAGTCCACCGGGCGGGCCGCCGGGGCCGGGACGGCAACGACCGGGGTGACCGATTGACCATGACCCGTACCGACGCCGCGACCGAGGGCAACGAGGCCGCGGCGCTCCTGGAGTACACCCGGACCCTCGTCGATCCGCATCTGCGGGCCGCGATCGCCTCCCTGCCCGGTTCGATCCGCCGCGTCGCCATGTACCACTTCGGCTGGGAGAACGCCGACGGCAGCCCCGCCGAGGGCGGTGGGGGCAAGGCCATCAGACCCGCGCTCGTGCTGGCCGCGACCCGCGCGCTGGGCGGCGACCCGGACGACGCCGTGCGCGCCGCCGTCGCCGTCGAACTGGCCCACAACTTCACCCTGCTCCACGACGACGTCATCGACGAGGACCGCACGCGCCGTCACCGGGCCACGGCCTGGACGGTGTTCGGGATCCCCGACGCCGTCATCGCGGGCGACGCGATGCTCGCCCTGGCCCAGCGCCTCCTCGCCGAGGACCCGCGGCCGGTGTCCGGCCGTGCCTCGGCCCGTCTCTCCACCTGCGTCATCGAGCTGTGCGCGGGCCAGCAGGCCGACTGCGCCTTCGAGGAACGAGGGCCGGAGGAGGTCTCGCTCGACGAGTGCCTGACCATGGCCACGGCCAAGACGGGGGCGCTGCTCGGCTGCGCCTGCGCGCTGGGCGCGCTCTGCGCGGGCGGGGACGAGCGGGCCGTCGGCGCGATGGACGGCTTCGGCCGGGAGGCCGGACTGGCTTTCCAGCTCATCGACGACCTGATCGGCATCTGGGGCGACACCGCGCGGACGGGAAAGCCCGTCGGGGCCGATCTCGCCGCGCACAAGAAGTCGCTGCCGGTCGTCGCCGCGCTGACCTCGGGCACCCCGGCGGGGGCCGAACTGGCCGCGCTCTACCGCGGCCCGATGAACACGGCGTCCGAGGTGCGCCGGGCGTCCGAGGCCGTGGACCGGGCCGGCGGCCGGGACTGGGCGCAGGTCTGCGCCGCCGACCGGATGGCCCGCGCGGTGCACCACCTGTCCCGGGCGGTGCCGGACCTCTCGGCCGCGGGCGATCTGCTGGCCCTCGCGGAGTTCGTCACGCGCCGGACGCACTGACCGCGCGCCGGGGCGCGGCCGGGAGCGCCCGGAACCCGCTCGGGCACCGGCCGGGAGCGGGACGGAAGGCGGCGGAGAGCCGGGGGAGGAGGGAGGCGGAACCGGATCGGACCGCGCCCTGCGGGGAACCGGGGGGCGCGGGGAAGGGAACGCGCGGAACCGGCCGCCCCGGCCGGGGAGCGACGCGCGGGCGCGGACCGTACGCGGCGGGCGCGCGCGGCGGGAACAGGGGAGAGGGCGTCGGCGGCGTGGCGGAGACCGGACGGGAGGGTGCGGCGAAGATGCGGGGCAGCGGGATCGGCCGAGGTCACAGGGGTGATCCGAGTAAGCGGAGGGCGGCCGGGGGCATGTCCGTGCCACGGGCTACAGTCCGTGCCCATGACAGATGAGTCGTGGGCCGGGTGGTACCGGGACCGACAGGGATCCGATGCCGTCATCCTCACCACCGACGGACAGCAACTGCGCCTGCGCATCAGGGGCGTCGACTTCGAGGGCGGCAGCTTCGACGCCCTGCGCCCCGTCGTGGGCGTGGCCGGGGAGAGCGGGGTGTTCACCCTCGCGGACGGGGCGCTCGACGACTGCCTCCTGGAGTGGGACCTGCCGTTCCCGGTGACCTCGGAGGGGGAGGTGCACCAGGCGACGCTGAGCTGCCTGTTGTCGCTGCGCAGGCCGGAGCCGTATCTCTCGCTGGAGCTGCGCTACGGCGGCGCCGCCTTCCGGTCCCACCGGGCCGAGAGCGACTTCGCTTCCGCGCTCGCCACGATCCAGCGCGCCCTGCCGCCGGGGATCCGGCTCCAGACGTGCATCGCCTGTGCCTTCTCCGACTACTTCCCGGCACCGGGCCGGGGCCTGTCGGGCGGACTCGCCTGCTTCCGGGGCGCGAAGGACGCGTACCGCGAGGTGGCCGGCGAGGGCGATGTGCTCGGTCTGTGGGACCGGCGCAGCGGTTTCGTCCAGGAGGTCTGGAGCTGCCGGGAGTTCGAACCCCGCCCGGACACGGGAGCGGGCACCGGCCACCGCGGGGCGTTCCCGCTCGAAACGGCCTGAACCAGGCAACGGACCGGTCCGCCCGCGTCGGACCGGTCCTTTGCCACACCTTCATTGTTCTACTAACATGCGAACAAGGGAGGTTTTAATGAACCGGAAGACCATCGGCCGCGCCGCTCTCGCCGCGCTGCCGTTCCTGCTGGCGCTCGCCGTCGACCTGATCCTGTACGCCGCGTGGCGCGACCGGCTGCCCGCCCGGGTGGCCAGCCACTTCGTGGGCAACGGCCGGGCGGACGACTACGCGGACCGCGGCTCGTACCTCGTCGTCACCGCCGTGCTGTTCGTCGGCATGGCCGCGCTGTGGGCGGCGATGTCCGCCAACGGAAAGGTGCGCGGCCGCTCGTACGCCCTGACGCTCGCGGGCGGATACGGCACCGCCGCGTTCCTGGGCTACCTCATGGCCGCGGTCCTGTACATCAACGTGGACGCCGCGGTCGACGCCGAAGGGGCCGCCCTGGACGTCTCGTTCCCGATGTGGCACCTGGCCGCCGCACTGGGCGTCGGTGCGGCCGGCTTCGCCGTCGGACTGCTGCCGGCCAGGCTGTTCCCCGTACCCGAGGAACCCTCGGAGGACCTCACGGCCGACGCCGAACGCATCGCGCTGGCCGACGGCGAGGTCGCCGGATGGGGGCGCAGTGCCGGGTCCCGTTGGCTGCCGGCGGTGGCGGCCGCGACGGCCGTCGGCGGGGTCGCCCTGATCGCCACCACGGGCTGGGTCTCCGGCCTTCCCCTGCTGGTCGTGGGGCTGCTCCTGGCGACGTTCTCCCGCCCGTACGTCACCGTCGACCGGCGCGGCATCACCGTCTCCGGGCTGCTCCCGTGGCCGCGTGTCAGGGTGCCGCTCGACCGCATCGAGACGGCGGCCAGCCGTGACATCAGCCCCCTCGAATACGGGGGCTGGGGCTACCGGATCCGTCCCGGGCGCACCGGGGTGATGATCCGCTCCGGCGAGGGCATCGTGGCGCGGCTGGCGAACGGCCGGGACTTCGCGGTCACCGTCGACGACTCCGCCACCGGCGCCGCACTCCTCAACACCCTCATCGACCGCCGCCGGACAGGACACTGACCATGCTCTTCCGGGTCGATCCCACCTCCACCGTGCCGCTCGGCGACCAGATCGCGGCCTGTGTGCGCCGTGCCGTCGCCGACGGCACGGTGACCTCCGGCGAGCGGCTGCCCGCCGCCCGCGTCCTCGCCGAATCCCTCGGGGTGAACGTCCACACGGCCCTGCGCGGCTACCAGCGGCTGCGCGAGGAGGGCCTGATCGAACTGCGCCGGGGCCGGGGAGCCGTCGTCGCGGACGGTGCCTCCCCGCACCGCGCCCGCCTGCTGGACCGGCTGCGCGAGGCGATCGCCGAGGCCCGTGAACTGGGCCTGACGGAGGACGAACTGCTGACCCTGGTCCGCACCGAACTCGCCTCCGGCTGAACCGCGCGGCCGAACGCCGAAGGGCCACCCCGTCCTGCGAGGTGGCCCGTCGGCGTCGGCGCGGAACGATCCGGACGGTCAGGAGCGGGCCCCCGCGAGCGCGGCCGCGAAGCCCCACTGCCAGAGGTAGTTGACCTGGTTCCGCTCGGAGGCGTTCGGGTACGGGTTGGTGCACGAGGTGCCGGGGCCGCCACCGGACATCAGCTCGCTGCACGGGCCCGAGTAGTGGTCGGGAAGCCCGAGGACGTGCCCGGTCTCGTGGGCCGTGACGCGGGTCGAGTTGTACTGCTGGTTCTGCGCGTAGTCCAGCAGGATGTAGCCGTTGCCGTGGCCGTCGGTGCTCGCGTACGAACCGCGCGGGTCGCTGCCCTCGTAGTACGCGAAGTCCGCGTTCGAGCCCTCCTGGAGACGCACGCTGGAGACCGAGCTGTTCCAGATCTGGGCGCTCGCGGCTATCTGGGAACGGAAGCTCGGGGCGTTGGCGGCGCTGTAGACGATGGTGACGGCCTGGACGCCGGGGTTGGCCGCCCGCTTCTCGGCCACGGACTTGGCCACCGCCTCGAAGAACGCCTTGTTCCCGGCCTCGTTCTCCCGCGCCGCCGAGGAGGAGGCGTACGCGGCGGTCGGGGCGCCGGCCGACACGGGGGCCGGGGCGGGGGAGGCGGAGGCGATCGCGGGGCCGCCGCCCAGCGCGGCGGCGAGGCCGAGGCCGAGTCCGAGCACGGCCGACATGACGGTCCTGGGGTGTCTCATGGGGGGTGTCTCCTGCCGGTTACCGGTTGGGGGGACCCCGTCCGGTCAGCGGACAAGGACGGGGGCGGTACGCAGCGAGTGTCGGGGAACCGGGGCCCGTGCGGATGATGCCAACCACCGATAACGCCGCCCTATCGCCCGACTCCGCGGGCCCGGCACAGCACTTCCCAGCCGGACCCGCGGCCGGTCGACATCACGCCAAACACCTGCTGAAATCGGGGTGTTCGATGGCGTAGCACCCTCTGGTGCCGGTGGCGGAGCCGCCCTACCCTCGACGGCATGGAGCTTGAGGTGAGACACCTCAGGGCGCTGTGCGCCATCGCCGACACCGGCAGCCTGCACCGGGCGGCCCGCACGCTCGGGGTCAGCCAGCCCTCGCTCACCACCCAGCTGCGCCGCATCGAGAAGGCGCTCGGCGCCGAACTGTTCAGCCGCGAACGCACCGGCTGCCGCCCCACCCTCCTGGGCCGCGCCGTCATCGGCCGGGCCCGCCCCCTCGTCGACGGCATGAGCGCGCTGGTCACCGACGCCAGGGCCGAGGCCGACGCCGCCCGCGCCGGCGGTCCCCGGCTGCGCATCGGCTGCACCGCGAGCCGTGTCATCGGCGGCTGGCTGCGCCGGCTCCGCACCCGGCTGCCCGGCACCGACATCTCGCTCCGCGTCGACGTCTCCGCCCGCGCGCTGCTGGGAGCGGTCGACGCCGGCCGGCTCGACGTCGCCTTCGTGCACGAGGTGGAGGGCTGCCCGCTGCCCGTGCCCGAGGGGCTGGAACAACGGGTGCTCCTGGAGCGCGAACCGCAGTTCGTCTCGATGGCCCGAGACCACCCGGCCGCCGCGCTGCCCGTCGTCGACCTCGCCGACCTGGCCGGCGACCGGTGGATGGTCGACCCGACCGTGGACGGCGAATGGGACGGACTGCGCCGGGTGTTCGGAGCCGCCGGTCTCGCCCCGACCGTCCTGCACGGCGACTACCTCACCGCCGCCTCGCTCATCGTCCTCGGCGAGGCGGTCGCCCCCTGCCAGCCCACCTCCGGCCCGCGCGACGACATGGCGATCCGGCCGCTGCGCGACGACCCGCTCGCCGTCCGCCTGCTGCTGGTCGCCCGGCCGGGCACCGACACGACGGCCGTGTACGGCGAACTGGAGGCCGCCTACCGCGAGGCGGCCCGCCGCGCCGACGACTACCACGCCTGGCTGCTGCGCCACCGCAGCCCGCTCGCCCACTACTCCTGAACTCCGCACTCCTGAACTCCGCAGGACCGGGCCCCGATTCAGCCCAGAGCGAGGACCGTTCCGGTGCGGTGCGCGGCCGGGCAGAGTCGGACGCATGAGGCTTCTGATCCTGGGCGGTACGGAATTCGTCGGCAGGGCGGTCACCGAGGCGGCGCTCGCGCGCGGCTGGGAGACCACGCTGTTCCACCGGGGCCGCCATCCGGCCCCGCCCGGGGCCGCCGAGCTCCTGGGAGATCGCACGGAACCGGACGGACTGGCCGCGCTGGCCGCCGCGGCGGAATCCGGCGGCACCGGCCCGGCCTGGGACCTGGTCGTCGACACCTGGAGCGGCGCGCCCCGGGCCGTGCGGGACGCCGCCCGGCTGCTGTCCGGCCGCGCCGCGCGGTACACGTACGTCTCCAGCCGTTCGGTGTACGCCGATCCGGCACCGGCGGGCCTGCCCGAGGACGGCCCGGTGGTCGCGGACGCCTCGCCCGACGCGGGCGACGACGTCGGCTACGCCGAGGCCAAGCGCGGCGGCGAACTGGCGGTGCTGGACGCCTTCGGCGACCGGGCGCTGCTGGCCCGCGCGGGACTGATCCTGGGTCCCTGGGAGAACATCGGCCGGCTGCCGTGGTGGCTGACGCGGATCGCCCGCGGCGGCCCGGTGCTCGCCCCCGGCACACCGGACGTGGCCGTGCAGTACATCGACGTCCGCGACCTCGCGAGCTGGCTCCTGGACGCCGCGGAGGCCGGGCTGCACGGTCCGTACAACCTGACCAGCCGCTCCGGGCACGCGACCCTGGGCGAGTTGCTGGACGCCTGTGTGCGGGCCACCGGTTCGGACGCCGAACTGCGCTGGACCGATGCCGGACGGATCCTCGCGGCGGGCGTCGCCCCCTGGACGGACCTGCCGGTCTGGCTGCCGCCGGGGGAGGTGTACGACGCGATCCACCGGGGCGACGTCGGCAAGGCGTACGCGGCGGGGCTGCGCTGCCGGCCGGTGGAGGAGACCGTCGCGGACACCTGGACGTGGCTGTGCGGCATCGGCGGCACGGCTCCGCACCGCCCCGACCGCCCGCCGGTGGGCCTCGATCCGGCGGTGGAGGCGAAGCTGCTGGCGGATTGAGCGCGCCGGACCCCAGGCCATCCGGCGTGGCATGCCACGCGAATGCCGTATAAACCTGCATATTGCGCTGTATGGGAACAAAGAAGAGTAGAAGCGGCAAAACATACCGCGTGGCGGTGACGGTGGCGGCGGCGACCGCCGTCGTGGGCGCTCTCGCCCCCACGGCGGCCGCCGATCCGCTGCCGGGCGGGCTCGGCCCCTGTCTCGGCGACGACTGCCCTTCGTCCTGGCAGGACCCCAACAGCGGTCCCGTCACCCACCACGACAGCAACATCAACATCTATGTGGGCGGCGACTATCTGGTGCGCGAGGCCGCCGCGGAGGCCGAGGGGAAGATCGTCGCCCTCGGCCGCTTCGACATGACGAAGCGGGAGGGGGCCTCGCAGATCTACAACGTCGGCGTGGCCGGGGTGGGCTCGCGGGTGCCGCCGCCCAACGGCTCCGACTATCTGACCGTGGGCGGCGATCTGACCGTCCGGAGCGGGAAGCGGCTCCTCGCCGAGGAGGGGGAGAACCACGGGGTGGTGCGCCATGCCGGGGACCTCTCCGGGACCGTGATCCCCGACGCGGTCCACGACCCGGACGCCGCCGCGCCGTACACCGCGCTCCGCGGGGAACTGGCCGAGGCCAGCCACTGCTACGCGTACGACGACGACGCCGACCACCGTCGCCCGGCCAACGGCACGGTGGAGCGGGACGGTTCGGACACGTACTTCACCGGCGACGGGACCTCCGCCCTCCAGGTCTTCGCCGTGGACGCCGATGTGACCTCGGCCTCCGGCGGCCAGACGGGCATCGTCTTCCGCGACGTCCCGGATGGGGCGACGGTGCTGGTCAACGTGTACGGGAGCGCGCGCAGCGTCAGTACGTACATGGGCTCGCTGCCCCAGGCCGGACTGCGCGAGCGCCTGATGTGGAACTTCCCGGACGCCACCGAGATCGGTCTGAAGGGCACCGGGCAGTTCCAGGGCAGCGTGCTCATCGGTCAGCCGTCCAGCATGGCGACCGTCGCCGTCAGCGGGGTCAACGGCCGCTTCTACAGCGCCGGATCGCTCACCCACACCTCGGAGGGGGAATCCGGCGGACAGGAGTTCCACTCCTACCCCTTCGACGGCGATCTGCCGGACTGCGGCGAGGAGCCCTCCCCCTCGCCGACCCCCACCGACTCGCCGACGCCGACCCCGACACCCACCCCCACGGACACCCCGACCCCCACCCCGACGCCGACGCCCACCGACACCCCCGGCCCGTCCCCGTCGCAGACGACCCCCGTCCCTCGGCCCACCCCGACACGTCCCGCGCAGCCCCACCCCGGCGGCGAACTGCCCGACACGGGAGCGCGAGGCGGTGAATGGGTGATCGGCGGAATCGCCGCCGCCCTGCTGGCCGCCGGAGCGGCGGCCACGGTGATCGCCCGCAGGACGCGCCGGCGCGGCTAGCTTGGGCCCATGGCCGAACTGCTGCACCTGACGGAACGCCCGTTGTGGGAGGCGGCCCGCGGGACCGGGACGTACGAGATGTCCACCCGCGGCCGCACCCTGCGCGACGAGGGCTTCATCCACTGCTCGCTGCCCCATCAGCTCGCCGGGGTGGCCCGCATGCTGTACGGCGCGGGGGACACCGGCGAGGACCTGGTGGTCCTCGTCATCGACCCCGCGCGCCTGTCCGCCCCCGTGCGCCACGAAGCGCTGCGGCCCGGGGGCGAGGAGTTCCCGCACATCTACGGACCGGTTCCCGTCGGGGCGGTCGTGGAGGTGCGCCCCTGGCCGTACGAGGAAGGTGATCCCGTATGAACGACGTTCACCCGTCCGAGCCCGTCACCGAGGGCCCGTTGACCGCCGTCACCGGAGCGAGCGGTGCGCTCGGCGGCCGGGTCGCCGCCCGGCTGGCGCGGGCCGGGGTGCCGGTGCGGCTGCTGGGCCGCGATCCGTCCCGGCTGCCCGAACTACCGGGCGCCGTCGCCGCGCCGCCCGCCTCCTACGGCGACGGCGAGGCGATGCGGCGCGCGCTGGCCGGGGCCCGCACGCTGTTCCTCGTCTCGGCGCACGAGAGCCCGGACCGGGTGCGCGAGCACACGACGGCGGTGGACGCGGCGGTCGCGGCCGGCGTCGAACGGATCGTGTACGTCTCCTTCGTCGGCGCCGCGCCGGACGCCACCTTCACCTTCGCCCGGGACCACTGGGAGACCGAGGCCCACATCCGGACCTCCGGGGTCCGGCACACCTTCCTGCGCGACAGCTGGTACCTCGCCGGCCTGCCGGCGATGACCGGGGCCGACGGCGTCCTGCGCGGGCCCGGCGGCGACGGCCGGGTGGCCGCGGTGGCCCACGAGGACATCGCCGACGCGGCGACCGCGGTCCTGCTCTCCGACACCGACCCGACCGGCCCGACGCACGACGCCATGACGTACGACCTGACCGGCCCCGAGGCGTTCACCCTCGCCGAGGCCGCGGCGGAACTGAGCCGGGCCGGCGGACGGACCGTCACCTATGTGCCCGAGACCCGGGAGGAGGCGTACGCCTCGCGCGCCGGCTACGGGGCGCCGGACTGGGAGGTGGCCGGCTGGGTGACCTCGTACGAGGCCATCGCGGCGGGGGAGATGGCCACGGTCTCCGACGCCGTGCCGCGTCTGACCGGCCGTCCGGCGACGAGCCTGGCCGCGTATCTGCGCGAGCACCCGGCGAGCTACCGCCATCTGCTGACGAACGACTGACCGCACCGACCACGGGATCCGCCGTCGCGTCCGTGCGATCCGGACGGCGCGCCCACCACGGGATCCGCCGTCACGGCCGTGCGATCCGGACGGCGCGCCCACCACGGGATCCGCCGTCACGGCCGTGCGATCCGGACGGGAAGCACCATGCGTACGGAAACCCCCTGGGGCCCCTGGGAGCCGATGGCGCTCGACGAGGCGGTGCGGCTGCTCGCCCCGCTCGGCGGGCCGTGGTGGATCGCCGGCGGGTACGCGATCGAGCTGGCCGTGGGCCGGGCCTTCCGGGCCCACGCCGATCTCGACGTCCTGCTGCCGCGGCGGGACCAGCTCGCCGTGCAGCGGATCCTGCCCGGAGCGCAGTGGTGGGCCGCCGATCCGCCCGGCACGCTGCGGCCCTGGCTCCCCGGCGAGATCCTGCCGCCGGGGGTCCACGACATCTGGTGCAGGCCGGGCCCGGACGAGCCGTGGCGGGTGCAGTTCATGCTGGACGACGTGGTGGACGGCGACTGGGTGTACCGCCGTGATCCGCGCATCCGGCTCCCGCTGGACCGGATCGGCCGGGTCACCGCCGACGGGATCCCCCATCTCGCGCCCGAGGTCCAGCTCCTCTACAAGTCCCGGTCGCCCCGCCCCAAGGACGAGCGGGACTTCGAGGAGGCGCTCGCCGTGCTGGACGAGGACCGCCGCTCCTGGCTGACCGAGACGATCACGCTGGCCGAGGGGGCCGGCCACCCCTGGGCGCACCGGCTGCGCGCCCTGGCCGCGGGCTGACCGCGCCCCGCCGGGTGCCTCACCGTACGTACGCACCGGCTTCGGCGGCGGCGGCGGCCGCGGCGGCGGCCCGGTCGGCGGCGGCCTCGTCGAGCGGGTCGCCGCTGGCCAGCAGGCGGTAGTAGAGCGGGGCCGAGACGGCGCGGATCACCTCGTGGGGGTCGGTGCCGGCGGGCAGCTCGCCGCGCTCGACGGCGTCGGTGACACAGCCGGACCACTCCTCGATGCGGATCGCGTAGAAGCGGTGGAGGGCCTGCGCCGTGCGGTCGTCGCACGTCGCGGCGGCGATCACCGAGCGGAACAGGGCGCCCTGGCGCGGATCGGTGAGCGTGTCGAGCACCAGGCGGGCGTTGGCCCGCAGGTCCCCCGCGAGGGAGCCGGTCCGGGCGCGCGGGACGGACTCCTCGGCCATGGCGTCCAGCAGGTCCGCGATCAGACCGGTGGGGGTGGACCAGCGCCGGTAGACCGTCGTCTTGCCGACCTCGGCGCGGCGCGCGACATCGGCGAGGTCGAGTTGGTCGAAGCCCTGCTCGGCCAGGGCGTCACCGGCGGCACGCAGGACGGACTCGCGCACCCGGGCGGTCCGTCCGCCGGGCCGGACCGTACCGGGCTCGCCCTCCGCGCTCCGTACGGTCTCCGCACCCTTCGACGTCATAACGGGTCTCCAGTTCCATTAGTGCCGCGTTCTCTGCTACGGTCGCCCCATCTTAACGGAACCACGGAACCGTTAAGGCTTTCCGCCCGAGGAACGTCCGAGGAGGACGACCATGTCCGCACCCAGCCACGCCCCGCAACGCGACACGGGCACCGCCCCCGCCGCCGCCCGTGCCGCCGCACCGGCCCCGCCCCGTATGACGGGCCGGCAGCGGCTCGTCCTCACCCTGCTCCTCGGCGCGCAGTTCATGATCGCCGTGGACTTCTCCATCCTGAACGTGGCACTGCCGGTCGTCGGCGAAGGACTCGGCTTCTCCCTGGCGAACCTCCAGTGGATCGCCACCGCCTTCGCCCTGGCCGCCGCCGGATTCACCCTGCTGTTCGGGCGGATCGCCGACCTCGTGGGCCGCAAACGCCTCTTCGTCGGCGGCATGGTCGTCCTCGGACTCGCCTCCGCGCTCGGCGGACTGGCGACCACACCCGAGGTGCTGCTCACCGCCCGGGTCCTTCAGGGACTGGCCACCGCCGCCGTCACCCCGGCCGGACTCGCCCTGCTGACCACGGCGTTCAAGGAGGGCCCGCTGCGCGAACGCGCCCTCGGCCTCAACGGCGCGCTCATGTCCGCCGGATTCACCGCGGGCGCCGTCCTCGGCGGGCTCCTCACCGATCTGCTCTCCTGGCGCTGGGCCTTCTTCGTCAACGTCCCCGTCGCCGCGCTCGTCGTCGCCCTGGCCCCGTCCGTCCTCACCGACTCACGCCCCGCCACCCGGCCCCGGCTCGACGTCCCCGGCGCCACGACCGTCACCGGCGGTCTGCTGCTCCTCGTCTACGGGCTGACCCGGGCGGGCGAGAGCGGCTGGACCACCCCCGTCACACTCGCCGCACTCCTCGCCGGGGCCGTGCTCCTCGTCGCCTTCCTGTTCGTCGAGCGCCGGGCGGCCGCCCCGCTCGTCCCCGTCCGCATCCTCCGCCGCCGCAGCGTCGTCTGGGGCAACACCACCGGCCTGATCGCGTTCGTCACCGAGACCTCGCTGGTCTTCCTGCTGACCCTCTACCTCCAGAAGGTCCTCGGCTACACCCCGCTCGCCACCGGACTCGCCTTCGGCGTCCTCGGCCTCGGCACGGTCACCGGCGGCACCCTCGCCGGCCGGGTCGTCGGCCGCCTCGGCACCCGCGCGACCATCGTCACCGGCGGAGCGGTCCAGGCCGCGGCCACCCTGGCACTCGTCGCCCTCGGCACCTCCGGCGCCTGGATCTGGCTGCTGCTCGCGGCCACCTTCGTCGGCGGCGTCGGCAACATGCTGATGATCGTCGGCTTCATGGTCACCGCCACCTCCGGCCTCCCCGACGAGGAACAGGGCCTGGCCACCGGACTCGCCACCATGACCCAGCAGGTCGGCATCACCCTGGGCATCCCCGTCATGAGCGCCGTCGTCACCGCCCGGACGGCCGGACTCGACGCCACCGGCCCGCATGCCGTCCTCTCCGGCGTCACCGTCGCCGTCCTGGTCAACGCGGGCCTCGTCCTGGCGGGCACCCTGCTCGCCGGAGCGTTCCTCCGCCCCCGCGCGGCCGGGAAGTGACCCCCGCCACCACCCGCACCGCAGCCGGCCGGGACCGGCCCGTTCACCGCGAACGGGCCGGCCCCGCCGCGTACGCACCGTGTTCCGCATACGCCCCCGCAACACCCCATGCCCTGCGATGGACGTATGAACGACACGCTCTCCCCGTCCGCGCCGCCCGGCCGGACCCACCGGACGGTGCTCCTCGTCCTGGCCGTCCTCGGCACGGCCGCCGCGGCCCTCGTCCTGCGTGGACCTCTGATGATGGTCGCCCCGCGCTGCTTGTCCGGGAACGGGTACGCCTGCTACGGCACCTTCAACGGGGTGGTGCTCCTGACCCTGCTCGCCCTGCCGCTCTCCGTGCTCCTCGTGTGGGCGCTGGCGCACCGGCGGCGGCGCGCGGGGCGGGCGGCACCCTGGCGGACCTCGGTGGCCGAGGTGGCGATGGTCCACGGCACGGTCCCGTTCGTCTGGATGACGATGATGCCGGGGTCCGCCCCCGGGGTCGCGCCCGCGCGCGTCAGCCTGGTCCCGCTGCGGGACCTCGTCACGATGGGCCCGTTCGGCGTCATCGGCAATCTGCTCGTTCTCGCGGCGGTGGGGGCCTTCGCCCCGGTCCGGTACGCCGCCGTCGCCACGCTGCCGCGCGTCCTCGCCCTCGGGGCGGGCTGCTCGGCGCTGATCGAGACCGCGCAGTACGTGTTCCGGCTGGACCGGGTCTCCTCCGTGGACGACATCCTCGTCAACGCCACCGGGGCCGCGCTGGCCGGACTGGTCTCGCGCCCCTGGTGGGCCGCCCGGCCGACAGCCCCCGTGCGGACATCCCCGTACATCCCGGACGCGGCCTAGGCTTCCGGCATGCGCGTACTGATCGTGGAGGACGAGCCGTACCTGGCCGAGGCGGTACGGGACGGGCTGCGGCTGGAGGCGATCGCCTCGGACGTCGCGGGAGACGGGGACACCGCCCTGGAACTGCTGTCCGTCCACACCTACGACGCCGCGATCCTCGACCGCGACATCCCGGGACCCTCCGGCGACGAGGTGGCCCGGCACATCGTCGCCTCCGGGAGCGGCACCCCGATCCTCATGCTGACCGCCGCCGACCGGATCGACGACAAGGCCACCGGCTTCGGACTGGGCGCCGACGACTATCTGACGAAACCGTTCGACCTGCGCGAACTCGTCCTGCGGCTGCGCGCACTGGACCGCAGGCGCGCGCAGCCCCGCCCCCCGGTCCGCGAACTGGCCGGACTGCGCCTGGACCCCTTCCGCCGCGAGGTCCTCCGCGACGGGAACCACGTCGCCCTCACCCGCAAGCAGTTCGCCGTCCTGGAGGTGCTGCTCGCGGCCGAGGGCGGGGTGGTCAGCGCCGAGGACCTGCTGGCCCGCGCCTGGGACGAGAACGCCGACCCGTTCACCAACGCCGTCCGCATCACCGTCTCCGCCCTGCGCAAACGGCTCGGCGAACCGTGGGTCATCGCGACGGTGCCGGGGGTCGGCTACCGGATCGAGGCCCGTCCGGAGCCCGGACCGGACCCGTCGGACCATGCGTAGGGCACCGGGCGGCCGCCGCCCCGCCGACCGGGCGTCCGGCCCGAGCGTCCGCCTGAAACTCACCCTCAGCTACGCCGGATTCCTCATGCTGGCGGGGACCCTGCTGCTCGCGGCGGTGTGGCTGTTCCTCCTGCGATACGTCCCCGAGCGGGCCCTGCTCGTCACCGACGGCGCGCCGGTGCACGGGGTCTTCCCCGTACGCTCCAACCTCCTGCGGGTCTTCGCCCCCAGGGCCGCCGCCGTCCTGGCGTTCCTGCTGGTCCTGGGGCTGGGAGGCGGCTGGATCCTGGCCGGGCGGATGCTGGCACCGCTCGCCGCGATCACGGACGCGGCCCGGACCGCGGGCACCGGGACCCTCTCGCACCGGATCGGGATGACGGGCCGCCGGGACGAGTTCCGGGAACTGGCGGACACCTTCGACTCGATGCTCGGACAACTGGAGTCCCACGTCGACGAGCAGCGGCGATTCGCCGCGAACGCCTCGCACGAACTGCGCACCCCGCTGGCCGTCTCGCGGACCCTGCTGGACGTCGCCCGCAAGGACCCGGGCCGCGACCGGGACGCGCTCCTCGACCGGCTGGACGCCGTCAACACCCGGGCGATCGACCTCACGGAGGCGCTGCTGCTGCTCAGCCGCAGCGACCGGGTCGTCGCCCCCGAACCGGCCGACCTCTCGCTCCTGGCCGAGGAGGCCGCCGAGACCCTGCTGCCGCTGGCCGAAGGGCGCGGTCACGCGCTGGACGTCACCGGGGGAGCGGCCCCGGTGACCGGCTCGCCGGAGCTGCTGCTGCGGATGGTGACCAACCTGGTCCAGAACGCCCTGGTCCACAACCTCCCCGACCACGGCACGGTGACCGTCCGCACCGGCACCGACGGCGGGACGAGCGTGCTCCGCGTCGAGAACACCGGCCCCGTGCTCCCGCCCGGACTGGTCCACACGCTCACCGAGCCCTTCCAGCGCGGCACACAACGCACCCGCACCGACGAGCACGCGGGCGTGGGCCTCGGGCTCGCCCTCGTCGACAGCGTCGTCCGCGCCCACTCCGGCACGCTCTCCCTCACCCCGCGCCCGGCCGGCGGGCTGGTGGTGACGGTCCGGCTGCCGGGCGGGGGAGGGTGACCCCGGGCGGCAGGCGCTCGCGGGGACACCGGACGGTAAAGACGCAGGCGACGGCACCGCACGGGACGCACACGCCGGCGACGGCACCGGACGGCGGGGCCGCCGGTGCCGTCGCCGGAGGGATTCAGCGGGTGGCGCCGCCCGTGGTGCCGGTGGCCGGCAGGGTGGGCAGGTAGCGGGGGGCCCGGCGGCCGTCCAGCCGGTGCTCCACCGCCGCGCCCAGGGAGAGCAGCTCGGTGTCCTGGTGGTGGCCGGCCATCAGGAGCAGCCCGACCGGCAGTTCACCGACGAAGCCGGCGGGCACCGACAGCGAGGGGTAGCCGGAGACGGCGGCGGGGGTGGACGACGGGATCACGTCGTTGTCGCCCCGGGCGCAGTCGGTGGTCCAGGCGGGCGGGTTCGCCGGGGAGGCGATCGCGTCCAGCCGGTGCTCGGCCATGACCTCGTCGATGGAGCGCCGGGAGAGGTCCGCCAGCTCGGCGCGCATCGCCACGTACGCCGGATCGGTGGTGGGCGGCGCGACGAGCGCCTGCTCGAAGAGCTCCTGCCCGGCGAAGCAGCTCTGCTCCTGCGGGTGGGTGCGGTTGAACTCGATCAGCCCGGCGAGATCGCGCGGCCCCTCGCGGGTGGCGAGGTAGGCGTCGATGTCCCGGTGGAACTCGCTGAGCAGCGCCGGGAATTCGAGTTCGGCCAGGCGGTCCTGGTAGGGCAGGTCCACCTCGACGACCGTCGCGCCCGAGGCCCGCAGCCGCTCGGCGGTGCGCGTCATGAGGGCGTCCACCTCGGCCCCGAGTACCGGCAGCCGCCACAGGCCGATCCGCTTGCCGCGCAGGGCGCCGGGCCGGGCCGCCGCCTCGGCGAGGTCCGGGGCGTTCGCGGCGCGTACGGTGTCGCCGCCGATGACCGACAGGGTGAGCGCGGTGTCGATCACGTTCCGTGCCATGGGCCCGGCCGTGTCCTGTTCGGCGGAGATCGGTACGACGCCCGACTGGCTGACGACGCCGAGGCTCGGCTTGAGCCCGACGACGGCGTTCATCCCGGCGGGGCAGACGATGGAGCCGTCCGTCTCGGTGCCGATCGCCACCTGGGCCAGTGACGCGGCGAGCGCGGCGGCCGAACCGGCGGACGATCCGCAGGGGTTGCGGTCCAGGACGTACGGGTTGTGGGTCTGGCCGCCCACCGCCGACCAGCCCGAGGTCGGCCTCGCCCCGCGGAAGTTGGCCCACTCGGAGAGGTTGGCCTTGCCGAGGATGACCGCGCCGCCCGCCCGCAGTTTGGCGACCAGCTCCGCGTCGGCCGCCGGAGGTTTGCCGGCGAGCGCCAGGGAGCCCGCGGTCGTCGGCAGGTCGCGGGTGTTCACATTGTCCTTCAGCAGGACGGGGATGCCGTCCAGCGGGCCGCGGGTCCTGCCGAGCCGGTGCCTGAGATCGCTGGCCACCGCCTGTGTCAGGGCCGTCGGACTGGTGCGCAGGACCGCGTTGATCCTCGGGTCCACGGCCTTGATGCGCCGCAGGTACGCGAGGGTCAGCCGGACCGAGGAGAGGGAACCGCGGTCCATCCGGGCCTGCAGTTCGGGAATGGTGACCGTGTCGAGGTCGATGCCGCCGACCAGCGTCGATTCGGCGGATCGCGCCGAGCCGCCGGGGCGGGACTGGGCGGCCGCCGGGGAGCCGGGCGCCGCCGCGACCAACGGGGCCACGACCAGGATCGCGGTCAGGGCCGCCATGCTTCTCGTTTTCATGGCGCACACCCCACTACATGGGGGCCGTACGGCACAAGAGGTACCGGCGCGTCGCCGCGCCGCGCTTCCGGATGGTTCAACTCCGCCCGTTGCAAGGGGTGTTCGCGCCGCAGGTGGGGGCCCGTGCGCCCGTTCCGAGGGGCGCGGAGGGTCGTGCGAGGCCTCTTGACGGCCCCCGCTCCTTCGCTAAGGTCTAGACCTGCAAGCGTCGGTCTAGACCTTCGCATGTGGGGTTGCCTCATCGGCAACGTCGTACGTTCCCCCGGGCGGACCCGACGTGTACCGAAGGGAAATTGATGTCATGCGCATGAAGAAGATCTGGGCCGCGGCCCTGGGTGCCCTGGTCGCTCCCGCAGTGGCCCTGAGCCTCCCCGCGCCTTCAGCGAGCGCCCACGGCTGGGTGGTCTCCCCGGCCAGCCGGCAGGACCAGTGCGCCAACGGCGTTGTCAAGTGCGGCCAGATCAAATGGGAGCCGGCCAGCGTCGAGGGCCCGAAGGGCCTGCGCACGTGCAGCGGCGGCGACGCCCGCTGGGCCGACCTGAACGACGACAGCAAGGGCTGGCGCGTCACCCCGGTCGGTACCACCGAGACCCTGACGTGGACCATCGAGGCGCGGCACGCCACCAGCAACTGGCAGTACTTCATCGGCGACACGAAGATCGCCCAGTTCAACGACGGGGGCCGCATCCCCGCCGCCTCGGTCAGCCACCAGCTGAACTTCGGCGGGTTCACCGGCCGGCAGAAGATCCTCGCCGTCTGGAACATCGCGGACACCGCCAACGCGTTCTACGCCTGCATCGACGTGAACATCGGCGGTGGCGGCGACGGCGGAACGGGCGGCGGTGACGGCGGCACCGGTGGCGGTGACGGCGGGACCGGTGGCGGCGACGGCGGAACGGGCGGCGGCGACGGCGGCACCGGTGGCGGCGGCGAGCAGCCGGGCGACTGCACGGCCGCGGCCTGGGGCGCGGGCACCGTCTACAACGGCGGCGAGACCGTCTCCCACAACGGCCACACGTGGCGGGCCAAGTGGTGGGTGACAGGCGAGGAGCCCGGCACCACCGGCGACTGGGGCGTCTGGGAGGACCTCGGCGCCTGCTGATCCCCGTACCACCGGGCACGACCACCCGAATCGAGCACCACCGGCCGGCGCGGCCTTCCGACGAGACCCGCGCCGGCCTCCGCGCACACCCTGAAACGCCCGGCCTCCGCGCACACCCCTCGCACCCCCCGCACGCCCCCGCATCACCTCTCGCACCCTCGCACCACCCCCCCCCGCATCGGATCTCCTCCACCCCACCGGGAGACAGCGTGAGAACGCGATACCGCCATCGTCTGCTCGCCTGCGCCACCGCCGCCCTGCTCGGCGGCGCCGGCGCACTGATGACCCCCACCACCGCCCAGGCGGCCAACCTGCTGACCAACCCGGGCTTCGAGACCGGCACCCTCGGCGGCTGGAACTGCTCGGGAAGCACCGGCTCCGTCGTGAGCACGCCCGTGCACGGCGGCACCCGCGCCCTGGCCGGCGCCGCGAGCGCCTCGGACACCGCGCGGTGCGCCCAGACCGTGTCCGTACAGCCGAACACGCAGTACTCCCTCTCGGCCTGGGTGCGCGGCTCGTACACGTACCTCGGCGTCGAGGGGGGCACGTCCACCTGGACCGGCTCCGCCGCCGACTGGAAGCAGCTGACGGTCTCCTTCACGACCGGGGCGTCCCAGCAGAGCGCACAGATCTACCTCCACGGCTGGTACGGGCAGGGCACGTACTACGCGGACGACGTCAGCCTCGACGGTCCCGGCGGCACCGACGACACGCAGGCACCCTCGGCCCCGGGTGCCCCGCACGCCACCGGCACCACCGCCACCAGCGTGTCGCTCGCGTGGAGCGCCGCCACCGACAACGTCGGCGTCACCGGATACGACGTCTACCGCGACGGCACCCTCGTCACCTCGGTGACGGGCACCACCGCCACCGTCGGCGGGCTCGCGCCCAGCACCGCGTACCGCTTCACCGTCCGGGCGAAGGACCGCGCGGGCAATGTGTCGCCCGACTCCGCGCCCCTCACCGTGACGACCGGCGAGGGCAGCGGCAACGGCGACCGCTTCGTCCAGGCCGCCCCGTACCTCTACCTCGGCTGGGGCAATCCGCCGAGCCCGACCGAGGTCATGCAGGCCACCGGCATCAAGTGGTACACCATGGCCTTCGTCCTCGCCCAGAACGGCTGCAACCCCGCCTGGGACAGCCAGCGGCCCCTGAAGGGCGGTTCCGACGAGGCCGCCATCAAGGCCATCCGCGCGGCCGGCGGCGACATCGTCCCCTCCATCGGCGGCTGGAGCGGCAACAAGCTCGGCCCCAACTGCTCCACCACCGAGGCACTGGCCGGCGCCTATCAGAAGGTCATCGACGCCTATGACCTCAAGGCCATCGACATCGACATCGAGAACACCGACGAGTTCGAGAACGCGGCCGTCCAGGACCGCATCCTCGGCGCGCTGAAGACCGTCAAGCAGAACAACCCCGGCCTTCGCACCATCGTCACCATCCCCACCCTCAACACCGGCCCCAACTCCTGGGGCAACCGCCTCATCGAACGCGCCCAGGCCCTCGGCGCCGACATCGACAACTTCACGATCATGCCGTTCAACTTCGGCGGCCAGGCCGACATGTACGGCAACACCGTCAAGGCCACCGAAGGCCTCAAGGCCAAGCTCGTCTCCACCTTCGGCTGGACCGACCAGCAGGCCTACAACCACATCGGCATCTCCGGCATGAACGACTCCAGTGACGCCGGTGAGGTCACCACCGCCCAGATCTGGACCCAGATCCGCGACTGGGCCAACGCCCACGACCTCGGCCGGCTCGCCTTCTGGGCCGTCAACCGGGACCGCCCGGCGTGGCAGTTCACCTCCATCACGGCAGGGTTCACAGGCTGACCCACCCCGGCGTACGCCCTCCTCGCGGGGGGCGTACGCCGGGTCATTCCTCGACGAAGTACGACCAGAAGTCCACGGTCACGCGCCCTTCGAGATCACTCGCCCGCCCGCCGAACTCATGCCGCACATAGTCGGCGAGATCGTTCCCGTACAGGATGATGTCCGTCTGCACCACGGACAGCACCGGGTGCCCCTCCGCACCCCCCACCCCCGGCAGATACCGGTGCCCGTACACGGGCACCAACTGCGGCACACCCTCCAGTTCACTCCGCGCGACCCGCACCGCCGCGTCCGTGCCGGCCGGCCGCGCCGCCCATCGCGGATACCAGAACCCGTTGTACTCCACGTCGAACAGCACCCCCTCCACCGGCCGCGCCAGCCGCTCCGCCAGCACCTCGGGATCGCCGTCCCGCCAGTCGGGCCAGCGCGAGGACCCCCGGGGCAGCCCGGCGGAGAGGAACACCCGGTGATCGGCCGCGAACCTGAACCCGAACCGCCTTTCCACGGCGTCCAGTTCCCACTCGCTCAGCCCCGGCCCGATCTCGGTCCGGAGCAGCCGCTGGAGGGCGCGGGCGGTGTCGGGGGTCAGGGGAGTGTCCATACCGGCAGCGTAGTGAGGGGGCGGCTTGCGCCGAGCCGTTCCCACAGGGGCCGACTCCTCCGGTCCGACCGCCCATCCGGGCGGCCGAACCGAGTGCGGCGTACGACGCAGGCCGGTATCCCGCGCCCCCGGGGCCGACGGAACACGTCGCGCTCCCTGAGCGGCCGGGCCTCGGCCATGCCCGCCCCCACACCCGCCCAGCCCGCCGAAGCGCCCTGTCGCACCTGGTAGCTGTCTTTGCATGGAACCTGGTGATTCGACCAAGCAGGCATGCGCAGCCGCCCAGCTGCGCAAGGGCGTACAGGAGTACTGCGTACTCGCCGTGATGCGGGACCGTCCGCGTTACGGCGTCGAGCTGCTTCACCCCCTGGAGGCTCCGGAGTCCCGGCCACCAGCCAGGGGACGGTCTACCCGCTGCCAGCCCGGCTCCGGCGCGAGGACCTGGGCACCACCACCTGGCAGGAGTCCACCTCCGGCCCGCCCCGCTGCCTTTACGCGCCCACGGAGACCGGCCGGACCGCACTCGACGAGTTCAGCCGTGTCTGGCCCGGTCCGCTCAGCCGTCGGCACCTTCCTGACCACCAGCCACCCCTCCGCCGGAGATCTCGCATGAAGACCACCGAACCCCGTTCGCGACTACCTTTCCGCCGTGGAACGCGAGGCCTCCGCTCTCCCCGACGTCGCCGCCCTCCAGCTCCTGAGCGGCCTGTTCCGCATCGTCGGCGCGATCCTCCTCTGCACCTCCGTGCACTGGACCCCCGCCCAGAAGGCCATCGGCACCGTGCTCACCTTCGCCCTGCCGGCCGCCGCCATCCTCATCTGGGAAGAGACCAGCGTCGCCCCCGCCGGCGACCTCCCTGCCCTCGTCGCCAACCTCATCACCCTCGCCGTCCTGGTCGCCACCACGACCTGGCTCCGGCGCACCCGCCGCGCCTGAGGCCGGCGCTGTCCGGCGCGTCCCTCACGCGAAGGCGCCCGACCGCCCGGACGGCGCCGAAGGCGGCTCCCGCCGTCAGGCGAAGTCCGGACACTCCTCGGCGAAGCCCTGCGAGACGGGCTGCCAAGCGCCGTGATCCTCACGCGCGCTCAGACGGTCCGCCTCCCTCGCGGTGTCGATCAGCTGAGCGGTGGTCAAGGGGACGGCGGCGGCAAAGAGTAGTCCGAGGTGGCGGCAGTGCAGCATCGGACGGAACTCCCGCGCATACGGCTCACCGGCGACCGCGAAGAGGTCGGGCAGGGTCCAGCCCAGCGGACCGGCTATGGCGCACAACTGCTGGCGCCGGTGCCGATCCGGCTCCCACCGCCACACCATCCCGTGCAACGTACTGCGGGAGAGCCCCATGAACGGCAGTTCGTCCACACCGAAGCCGCGATTACGGATCAACCCGCCGAGCACAGCGGCGAACCAGGTCTCCGACGGGCGCCGGAACGGTCGGACGGGCTGACCCCGGTCTTCCGGAGCATCCACGCGGGGCAACGCCCGCACGTATGCCTCCAATGCGGCCAGTTGTGAGTGATCGCAGTGACTGACCCGGTAGGCGAACCCCTTCATGACCCTGGCGTCGCGTTCCGGGGGACGGAGTGACTCCGGCACCGGGTGTCCCGCAATGACGAGAAGGTCGGCGGCTGGGATGCCGAGTTCGGCGGCACGTTCGATGAGCTGCTGCGGAAAGTCGGCGGTTCCGCGGGTGGCGAGGCTGCTCAGTATGCCGACTCGATCCATACGCGGACGATAGCGGGCGGGCCACGGGGACGGCCAAGGCCGTACGACCCGCAGTCGCGCCCGCACGGGCCCATACGGCTCACCGGAGCACGACCGTGATGCCGCGCCGTTCGAGGAGTCGCACGACGCCCTCGAAGTACGAGAGCCCGCTCAGCGGATCCTCTACCCGTCTGCATCGATGAGCGTCCACCACGGCGACAGCGGGTCAGGCGGCGCCTCAGTCCGTGACGGCCCGGAGCTGCACCAGGCCCACCCGGTTGTCCTCGTCGACCTCGGTGTGGACAGCGCGAACTCTCCAGCGGCCAGGGGGCAACGGGACCCCTGCCTGTGACGGGAGCCCGCCACCCGGATACTCCACGTTCAGTTCGGCACCTGCTTCGGCGGAGTCCATGAGAACAGCGGGGCCCTCCGTGATCCACGTCCCGCACTCCTCCCATGGGGTGCCAGGATCGGCGAGGACGGCCTCGGCCGCCGCCTTGAGCCCGGATTCGGAGTCGGCGCCCAGCCAACGCAGGAAGGCCTGATACTCGGGCATGTAACAGGTGGTGGCGGGCTCGTCCCCCAGGACCAGCGCGTGCACCCCGTTCTCGCCGACGGTAATCGCGCCGGCCAGGTCGTCCACCGCGCAGGCCCTGTCGTAGTCGTCCGGATCGACTCCGTCCCCCACGACTGTCCCGCCCTCTGCACACCCGCGCCATGCGTCCAGCGCGGAGACGGGAATCACGATCAGGGGACCACCCATCGACTCCACCCAGTCGAGGGGGGTGCGAGATGCCGCGGTTGTGGCCGACCCGGAGTCTGTCATAACGGAATTGTGCATTCAGGCACTGACAGCAGCCCTTCGCAGGCACACACCGGCCGGTCCCGTCCGTTCGTGAAGTGCGCGGGCCACGGTTGCGACGATGGCGTCGGCCGGCTCGTTCCCCGCCGGCGACTGGCCTACCGTCGGAGGGGGTGTTGGTGCAGCTGACAGGGGAACTCGACCACCTGGCCGAGGCCGTAGACGGTGCGTGCGCCGGTGAATCAGGATGCCCTCCCCGCGGCTCCTGGGTAGCGTCCCCCGGGTGAATCCTCACCCCATCAACGATGTGCCCGACGGCCTGACCCGACGTGCCCGGTCCTTTGTCTCCGCGCATGGCGTAAAGGTTGGCGTGCGCCCCGTCGAGGGGCACCGGCGATGGTGGCTTGAGCGGGACGTTCCAGCAGCGGTGATCGATCGCATGGCGGCCTACCAGCAGCGATGGGGCGGTCTGCTCCTGCCTCCGGCACCTCAGTACGACGGAGGTCCCACGTACCTTGATCCGGACTCGCCCGAAGTGGACTCCGCAGGGTGGTGGTTCGAAGCGGGAAGGCAGCGGACGGCAGTCCCCTACGCATTCATGATCGGTCCGTCGGGTGAGTTCGGTATCCAGGGAGATGAATGGGCTCCCCTCCACGCGACCGTCGAGGGCTGGGTGGAGTCGGTCGCCCTGGCTCACCACGCATCCCTGTGGGCAAAACAGGTCACCACGTTCATCGGCGACGACGCCGATGGCGTCGACCTGAACGGCTTTGAGCCGGTGCGCGAGGTGAGGGGCCTCTCCGACACCTGGTGGAGAGGGCCGGACTCTCTGGTGGCGGTCTACGGCGGGGAGGCCACGGCGCTCAATTTCCCGCGGGGGCGCGTCGCGGTGGTCTACTCCGGACTCGACGCCTGGGGGCTGCGAGGCGATGCGGACGACAGGGGCTGACCTTGGCGGCCGACGGGGTTCGCCGGTCCCTGTCAGCGGCCCGGAAAAGCGGACCGCACCCGGGCCGTCAGCGACGCCATGGCAGGCGGACTGCGGCCCGGGTGCGGGCAGCCGAGCGGCGCGACCCGCGAAAGTGCGGGTCAGGCCGTCCAGAGGGAGATCAAGCCTTCTTCGTCTCCCAGAAGATCTTGTCGATCTCGGCGATCAGGTCGAGGGCCTTCTGGCCCGTCGCCGGGTCGGTCGAGCCCTTGGCGGCCGAGAGGGCCTTGAGGGCGTCGTTGACCAGCTGGTGGAGCTGGGGGTACTTCTCGAAGTGCGGGGGCTTGAAGTAGTCGCTCCACAGCACGGAGACGTGGTGCTTCGCCAGCTCGGCGCGCTGCTCCTTGATGACCACCGCGCGGGCCCGGAAGTGCGGGTCCTCGTTGGCCTGGTACTTCTCCTGGACGGCCTTGACGGACTCCGCCTCGATGCGGGCCTGGGCCGGGTCGTACACGCCGCAGGGGAGGTCGCAGTGGGCGCTGACCTTCACCTTGGGGGCAAACAGGCGGGAAAGCATGGAGCTGTCCTTCCTCGTGATCGTCTTCTCAGGTGGGACATTACTCCGTGAGAGACGTGAATTCGTGGGTGCCCCCATGGGCTTAGGCCAAAAGTCCGGGGTGAGGATGAGACCAGTGGCCGAATGTACGTAACCCTGTGGGGGACACGGTGTACGGGACGGACCGGGGAGGTGCGGGAGAGATGCGGGAGGTGCCTGAGGTGCCGGAGCCGGCCGGGGAGCAGCCCGGACGGGGGGCGGGGGCGCGGGCGCGGTTCCAGGTGGTGGAGGTGACGGGGCCCTCGATGGTGCCCACGCTCCATCACGGGGACTGGCTGCTCGTGCGGTACGGGGCGCGGGTGCGGACCGGGGACGTGGTGATCCTGCGTCATCCGTTCCAGCAGGACCTGCTGGTGGTGAAGCGGGCCGCGGAGCGGCGGGCCGGCGGCTGGTGGGTGCTGGGGGACAACTCGTTCGCGGGCGGGGACAGCACGGACTACGGCGTGGTGCCGGAGGAACTGGTGCTGGCCAGGGTACTGGTGCGGTACCGGCCGCTGACGAAGGATCAGCGCTCGGTGCTGGGCGCCGTCGGCTGGGCCGTGTCCGCGCTGCGGCCGGTCTCGTCGGCGCGGCCGGGTGCGGCGGCGCGTTCGGTCTCCAGGCGTTTGCGGGCCCGGTAGGCCGCCACGTTGGCGCGGGTCGCGCAGCGGTCCGAGCAGTAGCGGCGCGAGCGGTTGGTCGAGGTGTCGAGGTAGGCGTTGCGGCACGGCGCCGCCTCGCACAGGCCGAGCCGGTCCGCGCCGTACGAGGTCAGATGGAAGGCGAGCCCCATCGCCGCGATCGCCGCGTAGCCCGAGGTGGCGTTGGACGGGTGGTCGGCCAGGTGCATGTGCCAGTCGGGCTTCCCGTCCGAGTCCCGGTGGTCGTGCCCGGAGATCTGCGGGCTCACCGGGAACTCCAGCAGCAGCGAGTTCAACAGGTCGACCGCCAGGGTCTCGTCGCCCGCGTCGGCCGCCTCGAAGACCGCCCGCAGCCGGGCCCGTACCGACCGGAAACGCGTCACGTCCGCGTCCGTCGCGCGCCGCGCGGCCTGCTGGTTGGCGCCGAACAGTTCACGGACCGCCTCGACCGAGGTGAGCGTGTCCTTGCCGCGGGCCGGCTCCTCGGTGTTGACCAGGCGCACGGCGTAGTCCGAGTAATAGGCCAGTTCCACTTGTAGTCCTTACGGCGTCGGTCTAAAGTCGGTCCGGTGGTGAAGTAATGGGCTGTTGCCAGTCCAGGGTATTACATCGGGAGGTACGGATGACCGAGACAACGACGGGCGCCGACTGGCAGGCCTGGCAGACGAGCTGGGACCGCCAGCAGGAGTGGTACATGCCCGACCGGGAGGAGCGCTTCCGGGTGATGCTCGACATGGTCGAGGCCTTCACCGGACCCGCCCCGCGGGTGCTCGACCTCGCCTGCGGTACGGGAAGTATTACGGACCGGCTGCTCCGCCGGTTCCCCGAGGCCACCAGCACCGGCGTCGATCTGGACCCGGCCCTGCTCGCCATCGCCCGAGGATCCTTCGCCGGGGACGAGCGGGTCACCTTCGTCACCGCCGACCTCAAGGACCCCGACTGGACGGCGAAGCTGCCGTACGACTCGTACGACGCGGTCCTCACCGCCACCGCCCTGCACTGGCTGCACAGCGAACCGCTCGCCGCGCTCTACGGGCAGATCGGCGGGCTCGTCCGCGACGGCGGCGTCTTCATGAACGCCGACCACATGATCGACACCGGCACGCCCCGGATCAACGCCGCAGAGCGCGCCCACCGGCACGCCGGCATGGACCGGGCCAAGGCCGCCGGGGCCCTCGACTGGGCCGAATGGTGGGCCCTGGCCGCCAAGGACCCGGTCCTCGCCGGACCGACCGCCGAACGCTTCGCCATCTACGGCGAGCACGCCGACGGCGACATGCCGTCCGCGGCCTGGCACGCCGACACCCTGCGCGCCTCCGGTTTCGCCGAGGCCCGTGCCGTCTGGTCCTCGCCCTCCGACAGCCTGGTCCTCGCGGTGAAGTAGCCGGCCCCGCCCTCCGGCGGCCCTGCCGCGCACCTTCCCGCCTCCCGGTTCTTGCCCTGGAGCCGGACGGGGGAGAACCATGGTCCGGGGCGGTGCGGACGACGGTCCGCGCCGCCCCGCCAACATTTCCGGAAACCCCTGCAACCCCGGCGCCCACCCGCCGCACTGGAAGGGTGAGACGGTCCGCGCCCGCGGACCCGGAGAGGGGCGCTGACGATGCGGAGCGATGACGACGCCGCGCTGCACGCCTTCGTCGAGAGCCGGCGCACCGCACTCTTCCGCAGTGCCTACCTGCTCTGCGGAGACCGGCACGAGGCCGAGGACCTGGTCCAGGCCACGCTGGTCAAGGTGGTGCTCGGCGGACGGCGGCACGGACGGCTCGACAACATCGAGGCGTACGCGCGCAAGACGTTGGTCAACACCTTCATCGCGGCCCGCCGCCGGTTCTGGCGGCGCGAGCACTCGTACGGCGAACT
The DNA here is from genome assembly GCF_042799575.1 of Streptomyces sp. NPDC057682. NCBI lineage: Bacteria > Bacillati > Actinomycetota > Actinomycetes > Kitasatosporales > Streptomycetaceae > Streptomyces > Streptomyces sp. NPDC057682. The sequence continues at coordinate 269,742 of NZ_JBHVIN010000004.1, forward strand.
GCCCGACCGGGCGGCCCACGTACCCGACACGGACACCGGCCTCGCGGTGCGGGCGGCACTCGCCCGTCTCACGCCCAGGCAGCGCGCCGTACTGGTGCTGCGCTACTGGGAGGACCTGAGCGTCGAGGCCACCGCCGCGGTGCTCGGGATGCGGGAGAACACGGTCAAGAGCCACACGGCTCGGGGGTTGGCGGCGCTGCGCGCCGAGATGGCGGAGGAACTGGTATGAGCGACGTACGGGAACTGCTGGGGCGGGCCGCGGAGGACGCGGGACACCCGGTGATCAGCACCGAGGTGGTGTACGCCCGGGCCGCACGGGTCCGCAGGCGCCGCCGGGCCGCGGTGTCGGCCGTCGCGGTGTGCGCGGTCGCGGCGGGGGCGTTCGCGCTGCCCGGCCTCACCGCCGGACCGGAGGACAGCCCGCGGACCGCGTCGGTGGCGGCCCCGGTCGCGGCCGACGGCGACCGGGCCGAGCGGGTGGCCGCACTGCTGCCCGACGGCGTCGGCGCGCTCCAGCAGGTGTCCCTGGCGCAGATCATCAAGAACGCGACCCCCGCCCAGGCCAAGGAGAAGTACTACGGACCGCTGGACGGGCAGTACGCCGTGCGCCGCGACGGCGGCGTCGGCTATCTGACCATCACCCTCCAGTCGGCGAAGTTCCTGGAGAAGAAGCGCGGCGGCTTCCCGCCCGAGGCCGACCTGTGCCACCCGGGCAACGGCGAACCCGCGCCCACCGACTGCGTCCGCGAGGCGCTGCCGGACGGCCGGGTGCTCACCCTCTGGAGCGACGCCATGGAGTACGGCGCCGGCACCCTGCAGTGGGGGCCCGAACTGGTGGCCCGCCTCACGCTGAAGGACGGATCCGAGCTGGCCGTGCGCGACAGCACCGGTTTCGAGTCCGACCGTTCGCAGGGACCGCTCCTGAAGACGCCGCCGCTCACCCGTGAACAGCTGCGCGCCCTCGTGCTCCGGCCGGAGCTGGTCGCGAAGAAGTAGCCGCCCACCGCACGGGCGAAAGCGAAAACGAAAGCAAAAGCGAAACTGAAAACGAAAGCGGGGAGGACGGTACGCTCCCGTACCGTCCTCCCCGCTCAGCGTTCCCTACAGCACCTTCGACAGGAACGACTTCGTCCGGTCGTGCTGCGGGTGGGTCAGGACATCGCGCGGATGGCCGGACTCGACCACCACACCGTCGTCCATGAAGACCAGCGCGTCGCCCACCTCGCGGGCGAAGCCCATCTCATGGGTGACGACGATCATCGTCATCCCGTCCTCGGCCAGTCCGCGCATCACGTCAAGGACATCGCCGACCAGCTCCGGGTCGAGCGCCGAGGTCGGCTCGTCGAAGAGCATCAGCTTCGGCTCCATGGCCAGCGCACGGGCGATCGCCACGCGCTGCTGCTGGCCCCCGGAGAGCTGCGAGGGGTAGTTCCTCGCCTTGTCGGACAGGCCGACGCGGTCCAGCAGCCGTTCCGCGCGGGCGCGGGCGACCGCCTTGGACTCCCGCTTGACCTGGACCGGCGCCTCCATGACGTTCTCCAGCGCCGTCATATGGGGGAACAGGTTGAAGCGCTGGAAGACCATGCCGATGTCCCGGCGCTTCAGCGCGACCTCGCTGTCCTTCAGCTCGTAGAGCTTGTCGCCCTTCTGGCGGTAGCCCACCAGTTCGCCGTCCACGTACAGCCGGCCGGCGCTGATCTGCTCCAGGTGGTTGATGCACCGCAGGAACGTCGACTTGCCGGAACCGGACGGGCCGATCAGACAGAACACCTCGCGCGGGGCGACCTCCAGGTCGATGCCCTTGAGGATGTGCGCGGTGCCGAAGGACTTGTGGACGCCCTCGGCCTTCACCATGGCGGTCATGCCATGCCTCCCTTCGGGCGGCCCAGCGACAGCACATTGGCCCGGAGTTTCTGCAGCGGTGTGGGCGGCAGACTGCGGCTGGAGCCGCGTGCGTAGTACCGCTCCAGGTAGTACTGCCCGACGCTGAGCACCGAGGTCATGATCAGGTACCAGGCGGCGGCGAGGAAGTACATCTCCACCGGCGACCCGGAACTCCGCCCGATGTCCTGGGCGTTCTTGAACAGTTCGTAGAACTGGACGGCCGCCACCAGCGAGGTCGTCTTGAGCATGTTGATGACCTCGTTGCCCGTCGGCGGCACGATCACGCGCATCGCCTGCGGGATGATCACCCGGCGCAGCGTCTTGCTGTGGCTCATGCCCAGCGCGTGCGAGGCCTCCGTCTGGCCCTCGTCGACCGAGAGCAGTCCGGCGCGGCAGATCTCCGCCATGTACGCGGCCTCGTTGAGACCGAGCCCGAGCAGCGCCGTCAGCAGCGGCGTCATGAAGCTCGACCAGTAGTCCTTGTAGATCGGCCCGAGGTTGATGTACTCGAAGACCAGACCCAGGTTGAACCAGACGAACAGCTGGACGAGGACCGGGGTGCCCCGGAAGAACCAGATGTAGAACCACGCGATCGACGAGGTCACCGGGTTCTTCGACAGGCGCATCACGGCCAGCAGGACGCCGCCGACCACGCCGATCACCATCGACAGCGCGGTCAGCAGCAGGGTCTGGCCGACGCCGTCGATGATGCGGTCGTCGAAGAAGTAGTCCGGGACCGCACCCCAGTTGATCTTGCCCTGGCTGAAGGCGTAGACGATCGAGGCGAGTGCGGCGAGGGCGACGAGCGCCGCGACGTACCGGCCGTAGTGCCGGACCGGGATCGCCCGGATGGTCTCCGGGGCGGCCGTCGCGGCGGTGGGGGACGCGGCCGGGACGTCGTCCGGGCCCGTCTTCTTGATGTCAGTCACGGCTGATGCCTTTCATCGCCGGATCCGGTCAGGAGCCGCCGTTCACCTTGGCCTCGGTGACCGCACCGGCCTCGACGCCCCACTTGGCGATGATCTTCTCGTACTCGCCGTTCTTGATGATCGCGTCCATGGCCGCCTTGACGGCCTTGGTCAGCTGGTCGTTGCCCTTGGCGACGGCGATGCCGTACGGGGCGGCCTCGACCTGCTCGCCGACGAGCTGGAAGTCCTTGCCGCCGCCCGAGGTCTTCACCGCGTACGCGGCGACCGGGAAGTCGGACGAGCCGGCGTCGGCACCGCCCGAGCGCAGCCGGGTCTGGGCCTCCAGGTCCGTGTCGTAGGACTCGATGGCGATCTTCTTGCCGCCGGTGCACTTCTTGGACTCGGCCTTGGCCAGGTCGTTGGAGACCGTGTTGCGCTGGACGGCGATCTTCTTGCCGCAGAGGTCCGCCCAGGTCTTGATGCCCTGGTCGTCCCCCTTCTTGGTGTAGATGGAGACGCCCGCGGTGAAGTAGTCGATGAAGTCGACGCCCTCGCCGACCTTCTTCTTCGTCTCGGGGTCGACACCGTTCTGACGGTCCTTCGTGTCGGTCATCGCCGACATCGCCAGGTCGTAGCGCTTGGCGCGCAGACCCGTGATCAGGGTGTCGAAGGTGCCGTTCTCGAACTGGAACTCCACGCCCAGTTCCTTGCCGAGCGCGGCGGCGAGGTCCGGGTCGATGCCGACGGTCTTGCCGGACTTGTCCTTGAATTCGACCGGCGGGTACGCGATGTCCGAACCGACCTTGATGACGCCCTTGGACTTGATGTCCGCCGGGAGCAGGTCGGCGGGGGAGGACCCGCCGTCACCCGACTGGGCCGAGGCCGAAGCGGCGTCGGTCGTGTCGTTCTTCGTCTGGTCGCCGCAGGCGGTCAGCAGCATGGTGCCGGCGACCGCGATGGCGCCGACCGCGGCAAGCCGGGACTTAGCGGTTCGACGGATGGTGCGTGCGGTCATGGTGGGGCTCCTCCGGCAGGTGAGGGGGGCATTGCCAGGCGATTGACACACAGCGTCGGGAGTCGCCGCCTTGTGTGATTACGGCATCTTGCCATTCGGACTAGCCCAAACAGGGGGCGCAGCATGTCAAAATCGGGTAACGGGACACCCCCGTAGCCAGTGGGCCGGCACACACAGGCCGGACCTTTCCCTGGAAACGCTTCTTCCTGCCGGAAGATCCTCCGCCTCGGACCCGTTCCGGGCGGATTTCGTCTCGGTGGGCCGACGTGCGCGTATGTCCCCCTATGAGACGCGTCACCGTGGGCATACCGACTCGTCCGCGGTACCCCCTGTCCGGTAAGAAGGACGCTTACACCCCTCATCCGGGGCTCAGGGCGCGTGTGCGGCGCGCCCGCGCGTACGTAGTTCCCCCTGCCGGGGCGGGCCAAATCGCCCGGCGCAGGGCATGTACGCGGTGCCCGCCCACCCCTCCTCAACCAGGAGTGGCCACCCTCAAACGATGAAGACTTAAGGGGTCAACACCATGGCAGCGGAGATCGTCAACCCTCGCAGCGACAGCAGTACGGAGAGCGCCACGGACGAGCCGTTCGATCCGGCCTTCGCGCTCCACCGGGGCGGGAAGATGGCCGTGCGGGCCACCGTCCCGATCCGGGACAGGGACGACCTGTCCCTCGCCTACACACCGGGCGTGGCGAAGGTGTGCAGCGCCATCGCCGAGAATCCCGAGCTCGTGCACGACTACACCTGGAAGTCCCAGGTCGTCGCGGTCGTCACGGACGGCACCGCGGTGCTGGGGCTCGGCGACATCGGGCCCGAGGCCTCCCTCCCCGTGATGGAGGGCAAGGCCATCCTGTTCAAGCAGTTCGGCGGGGTGGACGCGGTGCCGATCGCGCTCGCGACCACCGACACGGACGAGATCGTGGAGACCGTCGTCCGGCTCGCCCCGTCCTTCGGGGGCGTCAACCTGGAGGACATCTCGGCGCCGCGCTGCTTCGAGATCGAGCGCCGGCTCCAGGAGCGGCTCGACATCCCGGTCTTCCACGACGACCAGCACGGCACCGCCGTGGTCACCCTCGCGGCCCTGCGCAACGCGGCGAAGCTCTCCGGGCGCAGCCTCGGCGATCTGCGCGGCGTCATCTCGGGCGCGGGTGCCGCGGGCGCGGCCATCGCCAAGTTCCTCCTGGAGGCCGGGATCGGCGACGTCGCCGTCGCCGACCGCAAGGGCATCGTCAGCCGGGACCGCGAGGACCTGACCGACGTCAAGCGCGAGCTGGCCGCACTCACCAACCGGGCCGGGCTCTCGGGCCCGCTGGAGGTGGCGCTGGCGGGCGCCGACGTCTTCATCGGCGTCTCCGGCGGTACGGTCCCCGAGGCGGCCGTCGCCTCCATGGCCCCCGGGGCCTTCGTCTTCGCCATGGCGAACCCGAACCCCGAGGTCCACCCCGACATCGCGCACAAGTACGCGGCCGTCGTGGCGACCGGCCGGTCCGACTACCCCAACCAGATCAACAACGTCCTGGCGTTCCCCGGCATCTTCGCCGGCGCGCTCCAGGTGCGGGCCTCGCGGATCACCGAGGGCATGAAGATCGCCGCGGCGAACGCGCTGGCCGACGTGGTGGGCGACGAGCTGGCCGCCGACTACGTGATCCCGTCGCCGTTCGACGAGCGGGTCGCCCCCGCCGTGACGGCCGCCGTGGCCGCCGCCGCCCGCGCGGAGGGCGTCGCCCGGCGCTGAGCCCGGGTGCGTGAGACGTGCGGGGCCGGTGTCTCTTCGGAGGCGCCGGCCCCGTCCGCGTGTGCGGGGCGGGTGACGGCTACCGGAGCGGGGCCGGTCGCGCCGCCGGGCACCGGCCCTGCCGTCGGCACGGACGCCGGGGACACCGGCCGCTGCCGTGGGTACGGGCGGGGGCACAGGCCCTTGCCGTTGGCGGGGACACCGGCCCCGGCCGGTGGCGTGGGGCGGCGCGTGTCACAGCCGCAGCCGGTTACGCGGGAGTAGCGCGGCCCCTATCGTCGGCCCCATGTTCGCCGCCTACGCATCCCGCCTCGACCGCGACCACCCCCTCAACGGCCTTGAGCTGGGCGAACGCCCGGCCCCTCAGGCGCGTCCCGGGTGGACCACCGTCAACGTCCGGGCCGCCTCCCTCAACCACCACGACCTCTGGTCCCTGCGCGGCGTCGGCCTCGCCGAGGACAAACTGCCGATGATCCTCGGCTGCGACGCCGCGGGCATCGACCAGGACGGCAACGAGGTCGTCCTGCACTCCGTCATCGGCCAGACCGGCCACGGAGTCGGTCCCGACGAGCCCCGGTCCATCCTCACCGAGCGCTACCAGGGCACCTTCGCCGAACAGGTCACCGTCCCCAGCTGGAACGTGCTGCCCAAGCCGAAGGAGCTGAGCTTCGAGGAGGCCGCCTGCCTGCCCACCGCCTGGCTCACCGCGTACCGCATGCTCTTCACCAACGCCGGGGTGCGGCCCGGTGACTCCGTGCTGGTGCAGGGCGCCGGTGGCGGGGTCGCGACGGCCGCGATCGTGCTCGGCCGGGCCGCCGGTCTGCGGGTGTACGCCACCAGCCGCGACGAGGCCAAGCGCCGGCGGGCCGTCGAACTCGGCGCCGTGGAGGCGTACGAGCCGGGCGCGCGGCTGCCCCACCGGGTGGACGCCGTCATCGAGACGGTCGGCGCCGCCACCTGGTCGCACTCCGTCAAATCGCTGCGCCCCGGCGGCACCCTGGTCATCTCCGGCGCCACCAGCGGCGACCGCCCCGCGCACGCCGAGCTGACCCGCATCTTCTTCCTGGAGCTGAAGGTCGTCGGCTCGACCATGGGGTCCCGGGACGAACTGGAGGACCTGCTCTCCTTCTGCGCCGCCACCGGGGTGCGGCCCGTGATCGACGAGGTGCTGCCCCTCGACCGGGCCCGGGAGGGCTTCGAACGGATGGCCTCGGGCGAGCAGTTCGGGAAGATCGTGCTCACTGTCAACCAGGGTTGACACCTCCCGGATGTCAACGTAAGTTGACATCATGACGGAAGCAACGGATCTCGCCGAGCGCGCGGGCGACCGCGACCCCCGGGTGGGGCTGCGGTCGGTCGCCGCGCTGCGGCGGCTGCTGGAGCAGCTCGAAGCCGTACAGGTCAGAAGCGCCCGTGTGCAGGGCTGGTCGTGGCAGGAGATCGCGGCCGAACTGGGCGTCAGCCGACAGGCCGTGCACAAGAAGTACGGGAGGCATTGATGTTCGAGCGATTCACCAAGGGCGCCCGCGCCACCGTGACGGGCGCCGTGACCCTGGCCGAACGGGCGGGCGCGGACCGCGTCACCGAGGAGCACCTGCTCCTCGGCCTGTTCGACACGGCCGAGGGGCGGGCCTCGTTCGCCCTCGGGTCCCTGGGCCTCGCGGACCACCGGCCCGCGGTCGAGGCCGCGCTGTTCGAGGCGCGCAGGCGCGGCGGCATGAGCAGGGCCGACGCCGACGCCCTCGCGGACATCGGCATCGATCTCACCGCGGTCGTCTCCCGGATCGAGGAGGCGCACGGCGAGGGGGCCCTGTGGGACGGGCGCCGCCCCCGGCGCGGCCGCACCGGCGCCCCGCGCTTCGGCCGGCCGGCCAAGAAGATCCTGGAGAGGTCGCTGCGGATCGCGCTCGGCCGCGGCGACCGCTTCATCGGCGAGGAACACCTGCTGCTCGCCCTCACCGCCACGCCCGGCGTGGTCGCCGACGTCCTCGCCGAACACGGCGCGACGTACGCGACGGTCGAACGCGCCCTGTACGGCGAGGGCGGCGCGGGACGTCAGCGCAAGGCAGGCTGAGCGCGGGGCGATTGGGCGCAGGGTGGGCTGAGCGCGGGGCGGGTTTCCGGCGGCGGGCGTCCCGCCGCCGGAAACCCGGTCTACGCCCCGGTGCCTCCGCCGTCCTCCGCGTCGCCGCGCAGCAGCGCGCCGATGTGCGCCGCCGCCGTGGACAGATGGCGGCGGGCCTCCGCGAGCTGGTCCTCCGTCACCCCCCGGTCCCTGGCCGCGTCCCGGATGTCGTCACGGAAGCGGTCGAGCAGCCGGTCCAGATCGCGCGCCGGATCACCCGTGCCGCCGGTGTCCTTGCCCCATTCGGGATCCGTGCCCGCGGCGTCCGGCTTGATGTACGGGGCCCAGGTGCCGGTACGGGCGAAGCCGCCCAGCTGACCGGTGATCTCGGCGAGCCCCTCGCGCACGCCCGCGGGCCAGTCGCCCCGGGCGAAGTGCTCCTGGACCTGACGGGCGGCGTTCTGCATCTGCTCGCGCGCCCGGTCCTGGGCCTCCTTGGCCTGGCGGCGGGCCCGCTGGGCCTCCTCGCGGGCGCGCCGGGACTCGTCCTTCGCCCGGCGGGCCTGCTCCTTCCACTCCTGCTTCGCCTTGCGCAGCTCCTCCTTCGCGCTGCGCCAGGCCTCCTTGTCACCCAGATCGGCGAAGTCGCCGAGATCGCCGAACGGGGAGGACCCACCCGCCTTGCGGCCCGCACGGGAGGGGCCGGGGTGCCGGGACTCGTCGGCCGCCGCGCGCATCTCGTTGCGCAGCTGACCGGCCGCGCCCCGCACGTCGTCGCGGATCTCGGCGGCCAGCTCGGAGACCGACTCCCTGATCTCCAGCTCCAGATCGGCCAGCTCGCCGGTGCGCCCGGCCAGTTCGGCGCGGCCCGCGTCGGTGATCGAGTACACCTTGCGGCCGCCCTCGGTGGCATGGGTGACCAGGCCCTCGGCCTCCAGTTTGGCCAGCCGGGGGTAGACCGTGCCCGCCGAGGGCGCGTACAGGCCCTGGAACCGCTCCTCCAGGAGGCGGATCACCTCGTAGCCGTGGCGCGGGGCCTCGTCGAGCAGCTTCAGCAGATAGAGGCGGAGGCGGCCGTGGGCGAATACGGGCGGCATGTCAGAGCACCTTTCCGGTCGGCTCGGCGTCGTGCGGACCGTCCTCGGCGGGCGGGCGGCGCAGCAGGGCGATCGATCCCGAGACCGTCGTCGCCCTCAGTGTGCCCGTGCCGGAGCCCAGGGTGCCCGTGATCTTCTTCGCACCCCACTGGCCGCTGACCCGCAGGTCCTCGAAGCCGTTGGAGACGGAGCCGCTGGCGGTGTTCGCCTCCACCTTCGCGTCGGCCGGGTGCGGCAGCCGGATGGCGATCTCGCCGGAGACCGTGGTCAGCCGGATGTCGGCCGGGCGGCCCGTGGGGTCCAGGTCGAGCACCATGTCCCCGCTGACCGATTCGGCCTTCACCGCGGTGCCCGCGCCCTCGACGACGGTCAGATCACCGGAGACGGACTGGAAGCGCAGCTCCCCGGTGACGCGCTGGGCCTCCACATTGCCCGAGACGGTCTCCGCGCCGACCGGGCCGGCGAGCCCGACGAGCGTGGTGTCGCCGGTCACGCCGCGGACATCGGTGCGTCCGCGCACCCCGGAGACGAAGGCCCCGGCCCCCACGACACCGACCTCCACCCGGGAACCGGCCGGGACGGCGAGCGAGACCTCGGCGCGGCGGGTCCAGCCCTTGCGGTCCAGCCACTTGAGGAGGCTGTGCCAGGCCAGGTCCTCGTACGCGACCGTCAGGACGCCGTCCTCCTGGGTGACCACCAGCGGCGGTCCCTCGATGCCGGAGACCTCCAGCCGGGCGGTCGGTTCGTCGGTGCCGACGACATTGACCGTGCCGTTGACGATGCGGACGTTCAGCGCGGTCACGGGTTCCTCGAAGGCGAGCTTGCGCGGCTCGGCGACGGCCCACGTCGACACAGGCATGGATCTGACCTCCCAGGGAGTGCGGCGACGCAACATATCGCGTCTCTTGAAGAACACGATATATCGCGGATTCGTGAAGTCAAGACACGAGTGGGAGGGGTAGACGAGTGCCCATACCGGATCAAAAGAGGTCATCACGGGTTGATCTGCCCTACCGTGTGGGCATGGACGCGACCTCACCCGTGGGTGCACTGCTGCTGTGCCGGGCCGAACCGGAGACCGTGCGGCCGGTCGCCCAACTGCTGCGCGACCGGATGCTGCTGGCGCCCGCCGGGGACGGCTGGAGCGTGCTGGTGCCCGAGGGGCGTCCCTGGCGGGGCGGCGACGACGGCGGGACACCGGCACCGGACGAGACCGTGGAACCCGTCGACCGGGTGCTCGGCGGCTGGGCCACGGCGCTCGCGGTCGGCTCCACCTGGCCGGTCCTCGCCCTGTGGTGGGACGCCGACCGGGCCGGGTACACCCTGGCGGCCGGGTTCCGCCGCCCGGTCGGCTACGTCTGGCTCGCGGACGGGACCCCGGCCGGCGAGGACGAGGCGATGCGGACGTTCGCCGAGCGGCTGGGCCTCGATCCGGTCCTGGACGTCCAGGACCTGGAGGCGCTGACCCGGCCCGATCCGGAGGCCGACGGACGGGCCAGGCTGCGCGGGCTGCTCGCCGTCCTCACCCGAACCGGGCTGGAGCTTCCGCCGGGACTCGACCCGGGCGAGCCCTCGCACCGGCTCGCGGCGGGCGCGGACGTCTGGCCGCACGCCGAGCGGATCACCTGGACCGGCTGGCGCGACGCGGTCCTGGCCGAACTCGACGTCGTGGAGTCCAGCCGCGTCGGCCCCTGGATGCGCGGACCCCGGGCGCGTGCCCTGGCGGGCGCCCAGCTCGCGGCGGGTCTGCCCCTCGCCCTCTGGGGCGCGTCCCGGCGCAGCGGCGGCTGGGTCGTCGCCGGGGTCCTGCTGATGGCGCACGGGGCACTGGGACTGGCGTACGACCGGATCAGGGACGACGGTCCGGACGGCGCGTCGCCGGGGAACGGGGCCTGAACACGGGGCACCGGCGCCCGGCCCGTGGGCCCGGTCCGGCTCCGGTCCGCCGGGCGGGGCCTACTCCTCGTCGTCCTCGTCGTCCAGCCGGGCCAGCCAGGTGGCCAGACGCTCGACCGGAACCTCGAAGTCGGGGTTCAGGTCGACGAACGTACGCAGCTGCTCGGCGAGCCACTCGAACGTGACCTCTTCCTCGCCACGCCGCTTCTCCAGCTCCTCGATACCGCGGTCGGTGAAGTACATACCCACAGTTTAAGGGCCTGCCGGACGCCGTTCGGACGCGGTCGGGGAGCCTCGCGCGGACGGTCGAGAACCGACCCGCCGCCCCCTCGCGTCATGGTCCATGTCTCTCGCGTCGGCCCCCTGCGGCCGTTAATCTGCGGGTAGTTGGGGAACGGGGGGTTCATGGAGGACAACGGGTCCCGCATCACGCGCATCGAGATGCCGGACGGCACACCGGTCTGGGCGCGCATCTCCGGGGCCGGGGAACTGGACGGGCCCGAGCCGGGCGGTCTCACGTTCACCGACACCGGCTTCGCCGGTGACGTCGCCGACCGGGTGCAGGCCGGGGTGCAGGCCCGGGTCGAGAGCCTGCACTCCGTGGTGACGAGCGTCGCGCGGTCGCTCGCCGTGCCGCTGCGGGCCGTCCGGCCGGACGCCGTCAGCGTCGAGTTCGGCATCGAGCTGACCGCCAAGTCCGGCAGGGTCGTCGGGCTCCTCGCGGACGGCGAGGCCAAGGGCGCGATCAAGGTGACGCTCACCTGGAACGGCGGCGGACCCCCGGTCGACCCGCCGGCTCCCGCCGCCCCGCCCGCACCGGCCACCGCAGCACCCCCGGTGCCCGCCCCCGCAGGACCGTCCGCACCGGCCCCCGCAGGCCCCCCGGTCCCGGCGCCCGCAGGACCGCCCGTGCCGCCGCCCCTTCCCGCGCACGCCCCGTCCGCGCCCCCGGTACCCGAACCGGCCGCCGGCGCACCCGCGGTGGCGCCGCACGCCGGGGCAGACCCCGGCGCACCGGCCCATCCGGACGGCGCGGACGGCACCGACGGCGACGGGGCATGACCTCGGACGGCGGCTGGGGCGCAGAGGAGGACCGGCGCCGCTACGAGCGTGCGCTCATGACCCTCGTCCAGGACGCCACCGTACGAATTCACCGGCCCCCGTCCGGGTATGCCCCTGAAGGGCCGGGGGACTTCCTGGGGAGCGGCTTCTTCATCGCTCCGAGCTGGATTCTCACGTGCGCGCACGTGGCGATGCGCGGGGAGGGGGGCGCGGTGAACGTGGTGTTCCGGAGCGACCGGTACGGCGGCGACCGTGCCGAGGTCCCCGGCCGCGTCGTCGTCGCCCTGCCCGGCGCCCGGCCGCCCGGGGCCACCGGCTGGCCCGCCCCCGACCTGGCGCTCGTCCAGCTCACCCGCCCGGTCGAGCACTCCTGCGTCCATGTCACCGAACGCTCCGGCGGACTGCTCTGGGGCAGCGACATCCGCTGCGTCGGCTGGGCCGACGCGCCCGGCGGCGAACTGAACCTGCTCAGCGGCGCCTACCGGGTGCGCGGGGCGTACGGGGCCGCCGACGACGTCGACCAGCTCGTCCGGCTGGACGAGGACTGGCTGGTGCCGGGCATGTCCGGCGGGCCCGTGGTCGACTTCGCCCGCGGCGAGGTGGTCGGGGTCGTCAAATCGCAGCTGGACCGGCAGCAGGGCGGCATCGCCGTCGGCATCGAGCGGCTGCGCACCCTCAAGGTTCCGGCCACCCCCATGGAGGCGGAGACCGACGACGTCTACCAGGCCGTCTTCCACGCGCACGACCGCTACCACGCCGACCGCCACAACAGCGCGGCCGGAACCGAGCGCACCTGGGCCGACGTGCAGAGCGAACTGCCCGTCCCGCCCGGCGGGGTCCTGGGCCCCAAGCGCCGCGCGGACCTGCTGGGCCGGCTCGCCGAACTCGCCCCGCCCGCCAGCACCCGCTCCCTGCTCAACCTGCTCGACGGCCTGCCCGGCGTCCACTCCCGCGACCACCGCCCCGCCCCGCGCGGCTGGCGCGACGGCCTGGGCGTCCTCTACGACACCGAGGCCCGCGACCGTACGGCCCGGTTCGAGCTGATCGTCCGCTACTGCCTGGGCGTCCTCGCCGCCGACCGGCCCCACGGCCGGCTCTCGGTGCGCAACGCCAAGGCACTGTGGGGCTGGGCGAAGACGATCGCCGACGTCGAACTGCCCCGTGACCTGCGCCGCCGGCTCGACCAGGAGTGGGCGGACATCCGGCTGGGCCTGGAACAGAACCGCCAGCCGGCCGTCCCGCCCCCGGCCGCCGAACCCGTCCGCGACGGGGAACGCGACGGGGTCGTCCTCCGCATCGACCAGCAGGGCTGGGCGCGCGGCCGCTACGACTGGCGGGTCTCCGTCGGCCGGCACACCGGCGAGGCTCAGCCCATCGACGAGGACAGCCGGGGCGTGCCCCTCGACACCGTGCCCGACCGGCTCGCCGCCGCGCTGACCGAGGCGTTCCGCCGCTGCGACGAACCGGGCAGCCCGGCCGTGCTCTACGCCGTCGTCGCACCCGGGCAGTTCGGACTGCCGGTCGACGGCTGGACGCTGTCCCCGGACGGGCCGTCGCTCGGATCCGTACGCCCCGTGGTGCTGAGCAGCTCCTACCGGGGCCCGGACGGCGCCGGTCCGGACGAGGGGGAGCCCGGCCCTCCGCCCGACACCCCCGGTCCCGGCATCCGGGCCGAGGTGGTCGACTGCGAGGACGATGTGCGGGTACGCGTACCGGAGGTGGCCGGGCTACGGGCCCTGCCGCCCGCCACCGTGCCCGTCCTGTGCCGGTACGGATCGCGGCCGGACGCCGAGGCCACGGCCGGGGTGGTGCGGCTGATCGACGCGGGGTTCGCGGCGGCGCTGATCCAGCGGCGGCCCGCTGAGGCGGATCTGGTGTGCCGGGACTTCCACCGGGGCGTGGGCCGGACGGTGCCGGAGGCCGGGACCCGTGAGCGACTGCCGTGGGCGGTCCACGAGCTGCGCCGCGGGGTGAGCGCCGGGCGTTCGGAGCTGTACTGGTCCGACGGCATCGCCCTCTACGTCCGCGACACGCCCCACGAACTGCCCGGAGCCGACGACCCGTTCCTGGTGGCGCCGTGAACGGCGCCGCCGGGGAACGGCTCCGACCCGATCCCCGGGGCCGTGCCGGCCGGCCCCTTAACGGGAGTGTGCCGGATCGCTACGGTGAGGCGGCGGCGGGTGCGACGGCCGCCGTCCGTGGCGGACGAGTGACATCGAGGAACACGTTATGAGTGAATCCAGCGAGTGGCTCATCTACCGGGGCATCGGCGAACCCCACGACGACGTACCCCGGTTGCCCCCGCCACCGCCCTGGCGTGATTTCGCCGGCGGGCGGGAGGACGAGGGCGGCGCGGGCGAGTCGGCCGACCGCCGTCTGGGCATTCCCGGACGCGTCGCCGAGGAGCACCGGCCGGGCGCCGAGGAACTGGAAATGATCAATGCCGCGCTCTATCTGCGGCGCCCGCTGCTGGTCACCGGGGACCCCGGCGCGGGGAAGAGCACCCTGGCCCACTCCGTCGCCCGGGAGCTGGAGTTCGGCAAGGTGCTGCGCTGGCCCGTCGTCAGCCGTACCACCCTCCAGGACGGGCTCTACCACTACGACGCCATCGCCCGGCTCCAGGACGTCCAGATCGCCTCGCACGCCGCGGCGGGCGGCGGCGAGCCCGCCGACTCGGCGCAGAGCGTGGGCAGTTACATCCGCCTCGGCCCGCTCGGTACGGCGCTGCTGCCCTCGGACCGGCCCCGGGTGCTGCTCATCGACGAACTCGACAAGAGCGACATCGACCTTCCCAACGATCTCCTGAACGTCCTGGAGGAGGGCGAGTTCGCCGTCCCCGAACTGGAACGGATCGCGGACCGGCTGCCCGACGGCGAGGCCGTCGTGCTGGACCACGACGGCAACAAGGTGCGGATCAAGGGCGGCCGGGTGCAGTGCCGGGCCTTCCCGTTCGTGGTGCTCACCAGCAACGGGGAGCGCGACTTCCCCGCGCCGCTGATGCGCCGCTGCGTCCACCTGGAGCTGGGACGCCCCGACCACAAGCGGCTGGCGGCCTTCGTCAAGGCACATCTGGGCGAGGAGGCGGCCCGCTCCAGCGAGGACCTGATCACGCACTTCCTGGAGCGTTCGCGCAGCGAACTCCTCGCCACGGACCAGCTGCTCAACGCGATCTACCTCACCCAGACCGCCGCCCCCACCGGCCGCGACCGCCTCGCGGACCTGCTGATCCAGCGACTCGACCGGCCGAGGTGACGACGCGATGGACGGGGCGGATGAGGTGAGAGGCGCGGCGTCGGCCCGGGAGGCGGACGCCCCCGCGGGGGCGGACACGGGGCCGGTGCCGGTCGCGGAGCCCCGGGCCGACGCGGGGCGCGGGACGCCGGACGTGCCGGGCGCGGCCGGGGAGGACGCGCTGACGGCGCTCGTTGTCCGGCTGCGCGGCGCCGGGCTCGATCCCGATGTCGAGCAGCTCTGCGACGCGCTCTGGCTGGCACGCTGGACCCGGGGCACCGAAGCCGGACCCGCGCAATCCGCCGGGGACGCGCAGGGCGAAGGCGGCGGCGCCGGGACGGGGGAGGCGACGGCGGAGCGGACCGCCGGAACGGGCCCCGCGAACGAGGGCCCCGGCCCCGGGGAGACCGCCCCGGACCCCGGAGCCGACGACGAGGACGCCGAGGACGCGCCCCGCCCCCGGGCCGACGGCAAGATCGCGCTGTATCCATTGCCCGGCCGCTCCGGCCCGGACCGCGACGACGGCACCCCGCCCGCCGGCCGGAGCACCCCGGCGCCCGGCACCGCGACCGTGCTCACCTTCGGCGTGCCCGCCGCCCCCGTACTGCCCGCGCCCATCGAGCTGACCCGCGCCTTACGCCCGTTGCAGCGCTACCGTCCCGCGTCCGCCCCGCTGCGCCGCGTCCTGGACGAGACGGCGACGGCCGAGCGCAGCGCGCGGGCCGGGGGGACCGTGATACCGGTGTTCCGGGGCGTGCGCCGGGCCGACGCCATCCTCCAGTGCGTCATGGACGCCTCCACCTCGATGCTGGTCTGGGACCGGCTGTTCGGCGAACTACAGCGCATCTTCGCCCAGTTGGGCGCCTTCAGGGATGTGCAGGCGCGCTACCTCCACCAGGGCCCGGACGGCGGCTGCGCCGTCAGCCGCAGCTCCGACCCGGCCGCCGCCCCGCTGCACTCCGCCGACCGGCTGAGCGATCCGACCGGGCGTCGCGTCACCGTCCTGATCAGCGACTGCGCGGGGCCGCTCTGGCACAGCGGCCGGGCCCACCGGCTGCTGCACCAGCTGGCCCGGCAGGCCCCGGTCGCCGTCCTCCAGCCGCTGCCGCAGCGCATGTGGAACCGCACCAGGCTGCCCGTCACCTTCGGCTCCCTCGCCCGCGGCGACGGCCCCTCCGGGGCGGCCCTCCTCAAGGTCACCGAGGACACCGGGACCGGCCCGGCCGTGCACCCGGGCGCCCTGGCCGTCCCGGTGCTGCCGCCCGTACCGGAGGCGCTGGCCGCCTGGGCCCGGCTGCTGTCGGGGACGGGCGCCGGGATCGACGGAGCGGTCGGCTGGGTCCGGGCCGACCAGCCGGCGGCCGCCGCCCAGCGCTCCGGCGGCACGCTCTCCTCGCTCCAGCTCGTCAGCCGTTTCCGCTCTGTGGCCTCGCCCGCGGCCGGACAGCTGGCCGTCTATCTGGCCGCCGCGCCCCTCTACCTCCCGGTGATGCAGCTCGTCCAGCGCACGATGCTGCCCCACTCCGGCCCCTCCGAACTGGCCGAGGTGCTGCTCAGCGGACTGCTGACCCGCGCGGACGGGGGAGGCGGACGCGGCCAGTGGTACGCGTTCGAGCCCGGCGTCCAGGACGCGCTGCTCGGCCCGCTCGGCCGCGACGAGGCCCTGCTCGTCCTCAAGCACTGCTCGCAGTACATCGAGCAGCGGTTCGGCAAGGGAGGCCCCAACTTCCCGGCCCTGGCCCTGGCCCAGCTCGGCGAGGGCCCCCGGCAGGGCACGGCACGGACCACCGGTCCCGGCGCCTCCCGGCCCGCCGGGAGCACGGCGACGGACGGGGACCCCGCCCCGGACGCGTACGCGGC
The DNA here is from genome assembly GCF_042799575.1 of Streptomyces sp. NPDC057682. NCBI lineage: Bacteria > Bacillati > Actinomycetota > Actinomycetes > Kitasatosporales > Streptomycetaceae > Streptomyces > Streptomyces sp. NPDC057682. The sequence continues at coordinate 286,495 of NZ_JBHVIN010000004.1, forward strand.
GGAGCAGGAGGAGCCGGACGACCACGACGACACGGAGTACGGCGACGAGGGCGAGGAACGGACCGGGACGCCCGCCCGGGGCGGCCGGCCCGGGACCGCGGGCGGCTGGGGCGGTCCGGGCGCGGGCCGCGACGTCCCCCACGCCTTCGCCGAGGTCGCGACCCGGGTACTGGAACGCTTCATGCCGATGCCCCCGAGCTTCGTACCCCGCGACCCCCCGGTCCCGGACGCGGCCGCCGGCACCAGCCCCGCCGTGGAGCAGGCCCGTTCCCTGGTGCGGCAGTTCGACGCCGACCGGTCGGTGCAGCGCCTCATGGACGCCGTACAACTGCTGCGCGGGGCCGCCGAGAACGGGCCGCGACCCGCCGGACCCGAGGTCTGGGCCGAGTACGCCCGCTGCACCCTGCGGCTCTGGGAGGTCCGCGGCGGCGCCGACCTCCTGAACGAGGCGGGACGCGCGGCCGAACTGGCCGTCGCCCACCCCGGCACGGTCCGCGAGCGCGCCGTGCTCGCCCAGGTGCTCCACGCCGCGGCCGACGACCGCCGCCGCCACGGGGACCGCCGGGGCGCCCTGGAACTCCTGCGCCGCGCCGAACGCGAATACACCGCCGCCTGCGCCGCACCCGGCATGGCACCCGCCGAGGCCCTGCGCCTCACCCTCGAACGCGTACGGGCACTGGAGGCGCAGTGGCGGCTCGACGGCGACAGCGCCCTGCTGCAGAGCGCCTGCGGCATGCTGGAGGCCTTCGCCGACGCCTGGCCCGACCGGGAGAACCGCCCGGCCGCCCTGCCGCTCCAGCACGGCCGCACCCTGCTCAAACTCTCCGGCGTCACCGACGACCCGGAACAGTCACGCCAGTACGCCCGCCAGGCGGCGCGCTCCCTGCGCGCGGCCCTCGCCCAGGGCGGCGTCCGCACCGCGAACACCAACGGCCGCATCGTGCTGGACCTGGTGGACGCGCTGCTCGCCTCCGGCGACGAGCCGGAGGAGGCCGCGGTCCTGACCGGACAGGCCCTGGAGACCGTACGCGACCACCGGCAGCGCGCCCAGCTCCAGGCCAGGGCCGGGCGCGCCCACACCGCCCGGTACGACCACACCGGCGACCCCGGCGAACTCGTCGCCGCCACCGAATGGTTCGCGCGGGCCGCCCGGGGCATCCCCCGCGACTCCCGCGCCTACACCGACCTCCTCGCCGAATGGGGCGCGACCCTGCTCCGCCGCGCCGAACTCCCGGACGGCCGCCCCTACATCGGGGACGCAGTCCGCGTGCTGCGCGACTGCCGCTCCGAGATGCCGGCCGGCGGCGCCCACCAGTCCGAGCGCCTGCTGATGCTGGGCCGCGCCCTGATGCTCCGCCACCACGCCACCGCGGACCGGGTGGACCTGCGCGAGGCCGAGTACCTCTTCCGGCTGGCCGCCGAGGAGGCCACCGACCCGCACACCGCCGCCCGCTGCTGGCTCGACCTGGGCCGCACCCTCCTCCGGGCGGCCGACGTCCTCGACCGGCCCGCCCGCCGCGACGAGGCCGCCGAGGCCTTCCGGGCCGCCGCCGAATCCGCCGCCGACGCGCAAACGGAACTCAGCGGTCCACAACACGCCCGGGAAGCAGTCGAGTTGGCTGCTACAGCCAACCACTGGCGGGGTATGACCTACGAGAGAGCGGGTCGCCCCCGGGCCGCGCGGGACGCGTACCGGGCGGCCCGCCAGGAATGGCGCAAACTGCCCGACGGCGGCGGTTCGGCCGGTGAGTCCACCGCCGAGCGGCTGGCCGAACTGGAGAACTGAGCGCGACCCGCCCGACGACGTGCGGGCCCGCGCCGCGCCACCGGCGAGCGGGAACGCGAGCCGAATCGGAAGCGGGAGCGGTCGGAAACGGGGGACCGGCACGACGCGCGCACAGGCGGGCGCGTCGCGGACGGGCCCGGTGCTGCGAAACGGGGAGACGTGATGAGCGAATCGACACGGAACGACGGAACGGACCCGGCAGGCCCGGGAGACCCGGCCGAACTGCCGGACCTGCTGGGGCTGGACCTGGCGACCCTGCGGACGCTGGACCATCCGGTGCTGGCGGAGGTGGTGGCGGATCTGAGCGGGCGCGCGAAACGGCCCTCGGAGACGTACTGGGGTTTCAGCAGCGCCTTCTGAGGGTGCGACGGTCCACCGCCGCGGTTCCGGCACCGCACGGTTCCGGCCCGGGGCGCTCCCGATCAGGACATCGTGGCCCCGGACCTGTCTCGTCCCGGGCGGTGCCGGGAACACTTGCCGCGGGCGGGCTCCCGGGCCCGCCCCGGCCGACGTACAGCACGGGGGTGCGTAAGTGGCTGGACGGACAACGCCCTGGGGGCGGCCGACCGAGCGGTCCGCGGCGCAGACGTCGCGGCCGGACCCCGGCACGTCCGCCTCCACCGGACCCGCCCCGGCCCCCTCCGGTGCCGTCCCCTTCGGCCAGTTCATCGTCAAGGTGCATGGCCGCTGCAACCTGGCCTGCCGGTACTGCTATCTGTACGAGGGGCCCGACCACACCTGGCGCGACCGCCCGGCGGCCGCCTCACCCGCCGTTCTCGGCCGTACCGCCGACCGCATCGCCGAGCACGCGGCCGCCCACCGGCTCGGCGGCGTCGCCCTTGTCCTGCACGGTGGCGAACCGCTGCTCGCCGGCCCCGACAGGCTCGCCGCCTTCGCCGACACGGTGCGCGCACGGGTGCCGACGGGCTGCACCGTCCACGCCACGGTGCAGACCAACGCCACACTGCTCACCGACGCGGCCGTCGCCACCCTCGCCGCCCACGGCATCCGTGTCGGCATCAGCCTCGACGGCGGTCTCGCCGCCCACAACGCCCTGCGCACCGACCACGCGGGCCGGCCGTCCTGGCCCGCCGCTGTACGAGGCGCACGGCTCCTGGCCGACCGCCACCCCGACGCCTTCGCCGGCATCCTCACCGTCGTCGACCCGCGCACCGACCCGGTCGAGATGTACGTATCGTTGCTCGCTCTGCGCCCCCCGGCCCTGGATCTCCTGCTTCCGCACGGCAACTGGTCCGCCCCGCCGCCCGGCATGCCCGACCTGACGCACCTGCCCATGGGCCCCGGATCGGGCCGCGCCACGCCGTACGGCGACTGGCTCTGCGCCGTGTTCGACCGGTGGTGGGCCGCACCCCGGCGGGCGACCCGCGTCCGGCTCTTCGAGGAGTGCGTCGCGCTGCTTCTCGGACTGCCCGCCGCCACGGAGTCGCTCGGCCTCGATCCACTGAACGCCGTGGTGATCGAGACGGACGGGGCCATCGAGCAGGTCGACTCCCTCAAGTCCGCGTACGACGGCGCCGCCGCCACCGGTCTCGACGTCTTCCGCCACACCTTCGACGAAGCGCTGGGCCACCCCGGCGTCGCCGCCCGCCAGGCGGGAGCCCGGGCGCTCGCCGACGCCTGCCGGACCTGTCCGCTGCTCACCGTCTGTGGCGGCGGCCACTACGCGCACCGCTACCGCGCGGGCCACGGGTTCCGCAACCCCTCCGTCTACTGCGCCGACCTCGAAAGGCTCGTCCGCCACGTGGCGGACCGGCTTGCCGAAGCAACTGCTGGAGACCCCCCATGAGCGTCGCCATCCCCCCACACGTGCTGCGTGAACTCGGCCGGACCGAGGGCAGCGCCGACTCGCTCGGCCTGCTCGTCCACGACCAGGACACCCGCCGCCTCGTCCTCCTGCGGGCCGTACTGGACGCGGCCGAGGCCGCGCCCGAATCCCTGTGCCCCCCATTCCGGCTGGACAGGCTGCGCGAGGACTGGGACCTCCTCGAAACCGCCGAAGGGGCCGACCGGGCTGCCGTGCGCACCGTCCTGTTCCACCCCCTGGCCGGCCCTTGGGCCGAACGGCTGCTGGGCGGTCTCACCGCCGAGCAGCCCCCCGGCCCCGACCTGCCCGCCGACCTGGCCCACCTGACGGCGCTGGCGGCCGCGGCGGCCGTGCGGGCAGGGGTCGGCTTCAACCGCACGCTGCTCCCGCGCGACGGACTGGTCAGCCTGCCTACCCTGGGCGCCGTCTGGACCGGCCCGGGAGCCGCCGGGTTCCGGTTCCGGGACGACGTCCTGCGCGTACGGCCCGCGTACGGCCCGGAGCTGACCGTCCGCTGCCAGCCCGACCGGACGATGACCTCGCCCGATCCCCGCTGGCTGCCCGTTCTCACGCTCCGGGCGCTACCTTCCGGCACCACCGTTGTGCCCATGGACGACGTGGACCCGTACGGCAGCGACGGCGGCGGAGCGGGGGCTGCCACGCGCGTCCCCGACGACGAGCGCAAGGAGTGGGCCGACGCCTGGTCCGGCGTGGAACGCATGCTGCGGACCGGCGGGGAGCACCGGGTCACCGAGGCGGCCGTGCTGCTGCGCTGTGTCGTCCCGCTGGGCCACCCGACCGACGGTTCCACGCACCGCAGCGGGACCCGCCGCGAGGCGTTCGGGGCCGTCCTCAGCAGCAAGCCCGTCACCTCCGCCCACTTCGCCGCCACGCTCGTCCACGAGCTCCAGCACACCAAGATGGCCGCCCTCGCCGCCTTGACGCCGCTGCACCGGGAAGGCCCCGCCGCGCGCCACTTCGCCCCCTGGCGTTCCGACCCCCGGCCCTTCGACGGCCTCCTCCAGGGCGCCTACTCACACCTCGCGCTCGCGGACTACTGGCAGTGCTTCGCCCTGCGCGCCCGCAGGGTCGTCCATCGGGACCCGGCATGGGCCGAGCACGCCCGCTGCCGCGAACAGGTCGGGGCCGTGCTACCCGCACTGGCCGGATCGGCGGCTCTCACCCGTGAGGGCCGCACCCTGGTCAACGAAATGATCTCCGTCTACCACCGTTTGGACGATTCTCCGCCGCCGCCGGGACACCTCGCGCGCGCTCAGGCATACGTGAGCACGGCCCGGGTGATATGGCAGCAGAGGCACGGCTCGCGTGGGCGGTGAGAAGCCGGTGATTCCCGCTGGGGCGATGGTGCCCCGGTGTATGTTGACAAGGCTCGTATCGAGGCAGGGAGACGGCTGAATGCCCGGAACGCGTAAGCACGTTGGAGTAGCCGGGACGGACACCGTCACGATCAGTTTCGCCGGCTTCAACCGCGCGTGGGCGGCCTGGATCACGGACCGACTGGAGCGGCGCGGGGTGACGGTCGTCCAACAGCGGTACGACCCCCCGGTCTCGGTCCCGCTGGAGGAGTCGCTGCGCGATCTCACTCTTGCCCCCGGACGTGTCCTGGTGATCCTCAGCGACTGGTACTTCCAGCTCGGTCCCCGCAGCCACGAGGAGTGGAACCGGGCCCTGCGCTCCGAAGTGGCCCCCCACCCCGACCGGTTTGCCGCCGTCTCCGTCACCACGTCCGCGCTCCCCGGAGCCACCGCCGCCCTCGCTGCCGCCGACCTCACCAACATCGGCGCGGAGGAGGCGGAGCGCCGGCTCCTCGTCCGGCTGGGACTGCCCACCGGCCCCCTGGCCGACGTGGGCCCGCCCGGACCGCGATTCCCGTCCGACACCCCGCAGGTCTGGGGCGGAGTCCCGCGCCGCAACATCCGATTCACCGGGCGGGAGCAACTGCTCAACGACGCCTATCGGGCGCTCCAGGACTCCGGACCGGGCGCGGGCGTCGTCACCCTGCACGGCATGTCCGGTGTCGGCAAGACCCAGCTGGCCGCCGAGTACGTCTACCGCTTCGGCTCCGAGTACGACGTGGTGTGGTGGGTGCCCGCGGACCGGCGCGCGCTCTACCGGCAGAAGCTCGCCGAACTCGCCCCGGAACTCGGTCTGTCCACCGGTGCCGAGTACGGCGAGCGGCTGCGCGCCGTACGCGACTCGCTGCGTCGCGGCACCCCGTACGGCCACTGGCTGCTGATCCTGGACGGCGCCGACGAACCCGACCAGATCGGGGACCTGGTACCCACCGGACCCGGACATGTGCTGATCACCTCCCGCAACCCGGAGTGGAGCGAGCACAACAGCAACCTGGTGGAGATCCCTGTCTACCGGCGTGAGGAGTCCGTGGCGTTCATCCGCCGCCGGGCCCCGCGCCTGACACTGGCCGAGGCCGATCAGCTCGCCGTGGCCCTCGAAGACCTGCCGCTGCTCCTCGACCAGACCGCGGGCTGGCTCAATGACTCGGACCTGTCGGTCGAGGAATACATCGAACTCCTCGAAGGCGGCATCGACCAGAACGTCGTCAAGGTCTCCGCCGACTTCCCACTCGCCTTCCAGACGGCCTGGTCGATACTGCTCAACAAGATCAGGGACACCGTTCCGGAATCCGTGGATCTGCTGCGGCTGTGCAGCTTCTTCGCACCCGGCTCGATCCCGGTACGACTCCTGAAGGAGATGCCTCCCGGGGACCTGCCCGAACAAGTCGCCGGGCTGATGAACGATCCCCTGCTGTGGAACCGGGCGATCGGCCAGCTCCGCCAGTACTCCGTGGTCCGGCTGGAGTCCCACGAGTCGGTCGTCGACGCGACGTCCTCCGGGGAATCCCTCTACATGCACCGCATGGTCCACCAGATCGTCGGTCATGACATGACCGAAGAGAACCGGGAGGAGTTCGTCGACGTCGTCCGGCGCGCCCTCGCGGCGGCGGACCCCGGCCGTCCGGCCGACACTCGTACGTGGCCCGCGTACGCCGAGATCACCCCGCATCTGAAGTGGGCCGACGTACTCAGGAGCACGGACCCGGCTGTGCAGACGCTGGTCCTCAACTGCCTGCGCTACATGTACATGTCGGGGGAGTACCGGGCGGGCATCAAGCTGGGCGAACGCGCCATGACCGCCTGGAAGGAGATGTTCGGCGAGAACCACCTCAGGATCTGGGACCTCAGCTACCACTACGCCAACCTGCTGCGAGCGGTCGGAGACTACGCGGCCACCGAGGTCATCGAACGCGCGGCGGTGAACCATCTGCGGGAGCAGCGGGGCACCCACGATCTGGAGCATCTGCGCGCTGCCAACGGGCTGGCGGCCGATCTGCGCGGACTGGGGCGATACGACGAGGCGCTGGACATCTCCAACTGGGTACTGGCCGGCTACCACGAACTGCTCGGCGATCAGGACTACCGCACGGTCAACGCACAGAACAACCTGGCCGTGACGCTCCGGCTGCTCGGCAGGTACACCGAATCCCTCGAACTCAACGGACGCACCCTCGACGCCCGCCGTCAGCTCCTGCGTCAGCGGCACACCTGGACCCTCCTCTCGGAGATCCACTACTCCACCGACCTCCGGTTCCTCGGACGCTACAACGAGGCGCTGTCGCTGCAGAACCAGAGCGTCCAGATGCACCGTCGCGTTCTGGGCCCGGACCATCCGCAGACCCTGTGTGCCGAGCACAACCTCGCTCTGTGCCACTACCGGAGCGGTGACCGGGCCGGTGCCGCCACCTTGTTCAGCCGGGTCCTGGAGCGAGGCGAGCGTGTTCTGGGGGAGAACGACCCGCTGACGATGATGTTCGCGGCGGGCCAGAGCTGCTTCGCCAGGGAGCACGGCAACATCGACCAGGCCAGGGCCATAAGCGAGAAGGTCGTCGGCGGCTATGCGGACATCCTCGGCGAGAACCACCCGTACACGTCGGGCACCCGGTCCAACCACGCGCTGATCCTGCGCAACGTCGGGGAGCGCGAGCACGCTCACGCCCTCCTGGAGGAATCGCTCGCCGCGATGACCCGGGCCGTCGGCGAGAACCATCCGTGGACGCTGGGCTGCGGCATCAACGCCTCGGCGCTGCGGAACCTGATGGGTGACCCCGAGGGTGCCGCCGAGCTGACGGACTCCGTCATCGTGCGCGCGGTCGAGACCCTGGGCCGCACCCACCCACTGACCCTCTCGGCCCGGATCGCCCACGCCGCCGATCTGCGGGGCCTGCAGGACCGGCAGCGGGCCGAGAAGATCGAGGGCGAGGCGCTGGAGGATCTGGTGTCCACGCTCGGCGCTCAGCATGTGCACACGGTGTCGGCCCGTTCCCGGAACCGCCCGTACTGGGACTTCGAGCCACTGGTCATCTGAGACCGGCGACTGGTCGCCGCTCGGAACCACCGGAAAGGCCCGGTCCGCGCAATGCGCGGACCGGGCCTTTCCCTGTGACCGTGGTGCCGCTCAGGCCTCGAAGACCTCCGCGACCAGCTGCGCCTGCTCGGCCTGGTGGCGCTTGGCCGAGCCGACCGCCGGGGACGAGCTGTGCGGCCGCGAGATGCGGCGCAGGCGCTCGCCGTGCGGGACGTCCGCGCCGACGGCCAGGTCCAGGTGGTCGATCAGGTTCAGGGCGATGAACGGCCAGGCGCCCTGGTTGGCCGGCTCCTCCTGGGCCCAGAGGTACTTCTCGGCGTTCGGGTACTTGGCGATCTCGGCCTGGAGCTCGGCACCCGGCAGCGGGTACAGGCGCTCCAGACGGATGATCGCGGTGTCCGTGACGCCGCGGCTCTGACGCTCGGCCTCCAGGTCGTAGTAGACCTTGCCGGCGCAGAAGACGACCTTGCGGACGGCGCTCGGGTCGACGGTGTCGTCGCCGATCACCGGGCGGAAGCCGCCGGTGGTGAACTCCTCCGCCTTCGAGGCCGCCGCCTTGAGGCGGAGCATCGACTTCGGGGTGAAGACGATGAGCGGCTTGTGGTGCGGGTTGTGCACCTGCCACCGCAGCAGGTGGAAGTAGTTCGACGGCAGGGTCGGCATCGCGACCGTCATGTTGTTCTGCGCACAGATCTGGAGGAAGCGCTCCGGGCGGGCGGACGAGTGGTCCGGGCCCTGGCCCTCGTAACCGTGCGGCAGCAGCAGCGTGACGCCGGAGGTCTGGCCCCACTTCTGTTCGGCCGAGGAGATGAACTCGTCGACGACGGTCTGCGCGCCGTTGACGAAGTCACCGAACTGCGCCTCCCAGATGACCAGCGACTCCGGGCGGGCCAGCGAGTAGCCGTACTCGAAGCCCATCGCCGCGTACTCGCTGAGCAGCGAGTCGTAGACGTTGTACCGGGCCTGGTCGTCGGCCAGGTAGAGCAGCGGGGTGTAGTCCTCGCCGGTCTTCTGGTCGACGAGCACCGCGTGGCGCTGACCGAAGGTGCCGCGGCGGCTGTCCTGGCCGGCGAGCCGGACCGGGGTGCCCTCCATCAGCAGCGAACCGATGGCCAGGGTCTCGCCCATGCCCCAGTCGATCGTGCCGTTCTCCACCGAGGTGGCGCGGCGCTGCATCTGCGGCATCAGGCGCGGGTGGACGGTGATCGAGTCCGGGATGTTGACCTGGGACTCGGCGATCCGCTTGACGACCTCGGCGGAGACCGCGGTGGTCACGGCCACCGGGAACTCGGCCTGCGGGTCGGAGACGTGCGGCTGCGCCGGCTGCGAGGTGGCCTCGCGGACCTCGGCGAAGACCTTCTCCAGCTGGCCCTGGAAGTCCTGGAGCGCCTGCTCCGCCTCTTCCAGGGTGATGTCGCCGCGACCGATCAGGGACTCGGTGTAGAGCTTGCGCACCGAGCGCTTCTTGTCGATCAGGGTGTACATCTGCGGGTTGGTGAACTCCGGGTTGTCGCCCTCGTTGTGACCGCGGCGGCGGTAGCAGATGAGGTCGATCACGACGTCCTTGTTGAACGCCTGCCGGAACTCGAAGGCGAGCCGCGCGACGCGGACGACGGCCTCGGGGTCGTCGCCGTTGACGTGGATGATCGGCGCCTCGATCATGCGCGCCACGTCCGTGGCGTACATCGAGGAGCGCGAGGACTCCGGGGCGGCGGTGAAGCCGACCTGGTTGTTGATCACCACGTGCACGGTGCCGCCGGTGCGGTAGCCGCGCAGCTGCGACATGTTGAGCGTCTCGGCGACGACGCCCTGGCCCGCGAAGGCCGCGTCGCCGTGGAGCGCGACGGGCAGGACGGTGAAGTCCGTGCCGCCCTTGTTGATGATGTCCTGCTTGGCGCGGGCGATGCCCTCCAGGACCGGGTCGACCGCCTCCAGGTGCGAGGGGTTGGCGGCCAGCGAGACCTTGATCTGCTCGCCGTCCAGTCCGGTGAAGGTGCCCTCGGCGCCCAGGTGGTACTTGACGTCGCCGGAGCCGTGCATCGACCGGGGGTCGAGGTTGCCCTCGAACTCGCGGAAGATCTGGGCGTACGACTTGCCCACGATGTTGGCGAGGACGTTGAGCCGGCCGCGGTGGGCCATGCCGATGACGACCTCGTCGAGGCGGGCCTCGGCGGCGGAGTCGATGACCGCGTCGAGCAGCGGGATGACGGACTCGCCGCCCTCCAGCGAGAACCGCTTCTGGCCGACGTACTTGGTCTGCAGGAAGGTCTCGAAGGCCTCCGCGGCGTTCAGCCGGCGCAGGATGCGCAGCTGCTCCTCGCGCTCGGGCTTGGGGCGCGGACGCTCCACCCGGTCCTGGAGCCACTTGCGCTGCTTCGGGTCCTGGATGTGCATGAACTCGATGCCGGTGGTGCGGCAGTACGACTCGCGCAGCACACCGAGGATGTCGCGGAGCTTCATCATCGTCTTGCCGGCGAAACCGCCGACCGCGAAGTCCCGCTCCAGGTCCCACAGGGTGAGGCCGTGCTCGGTGATGTCCAGGTCGGGGTGCTTGCGCTGGTGGTACTCCAGCGGGTCGGTGTCGGCCATGACGTGGCCGCGGACCCGGTAGGAGTGGATCAGCTCGAAGACCCGCGCGGCCTTGGTGACGTCGTCGTCGTGCGAGGCGTCGATGTCCTTGAGCCAGCGGACCGGCTCGTAGGGGATGCGCAGCGCCTTGAAGATCTCGTCGTAGAACTCGTTCTCGCCGAGCAGCAGCTGGGAGAGGACCCGCAGGAACTCGCCGGAGGCGGCGCCCTGGATCACCCGGTGGTCGTACGTCGAGGTCAGGGTCATGACCTTCGAGATGCCCAGCTTGTTCAGGGTGTCCTGGGAGGTGCCCTGGAACTCCGCCGGGTAGTCCATCGCGCCGACGCCCATGATGAGGCCCTGTCCGGGCATCAGGCGGGGCACCGAGTGGACGGTGCCGATGCCGCCGGGGTTGGTCAGCGAGGCGGTGACGCCGGTGAAGTCGTCCATGCCGAGCTTGCCGTTGCGGGCGCGGCGGACGATGTCCTCGTAGGCCTGCCAGAACTCGAAGAAGTTGAGCGTCTCGGCCTTCTTGATGGCCGCGACGACCAGCTGGCGGTCACCGTTCGGCTTCACCAGGTCGATGGCGAGGCCGAGGTTGACGTGCTCCGGCTTGACGAGGGTCGGCTTGCCGTCCTTCTCCGCGAAGGAGTAGTTCATCGCCGGCATGGCCTTGAGGGCCTGCACCATCGCGTACCCGATGAGGTGCGTGAAGGAGATCTTCCCGCCGCGGGCCCGCTTGAGGTGGTTGTTGATGACGATGCGGTTGTCGAAGAGCAGCTTCACCGGGACGGCGCGCACGGACGTGGCCGTGGGCAGCTCCAGCGAGGCGTTCATGTTCTTCGCGACCGCGGCGGACGGACCGCGCAGCGTCACGTATTCCGGACCGGCCGAGGCCTCGGTGTCCGCGGCGGCCTTCGCCTTCGCGGCGGGGGCCTTCGCGGCGGGCGCCGGGGCGGCCTTCGCGGGTGCGGCCTTCGCCGGGGCCGGGGCCGCCGGAGCGGCGGGCGCGGGCTGGGCCGCGGGCTTCGGGGCGGCAGCGGCGGGCGGTGCGGCCGGTGCGGCGGCCGGGGCCGCCGGGGTCACGGGCGCGGCACCGGGAACGGGCTTGTCCGCCGTGCCGGACGTACCCGGCTTGTAGTCGGCGAAGAAGTCCCACCAGGCGCGATCGACCGAACTGGGATCCTGGAGGTACTGCTGGTAGATCTCGTCGACGAGCCACTCATTGGGGCCGAAGGCAGCGGCCGGGTTCGTACCCGGGCCTGCTTGGTCGGTCGAGATGCTCGAGTTACTGGGGGACTGAGACGACACGGCGGCAACCGCCCTCTTCCGCTTCACAAGGTGATGGACAGCGGAAATCAAGGCTACGCCTCCCTGACCATTCCTTGCAGGCCGGGCCGGGCTTCGTCGTGCAAGTCACATCGGAAGACGGGTTTCGGCGCAGGAAATGGCGGGAAACAAGCCTGGTTCCGCTTCAGTCCGGGTACGCGAGGCCGAAGGTACGGCCCCCTGGACCGTACCCCTTGAACAGAACACGCAGAACGTGCCCTTCCGGCTCGAACCCTATGTCAACCTCGGGGCTGAGGGATCCCCGGAAGAGTGACGCGTATGCGGCAGCCGCGCGCGGATTCGGCCACGCCGATCCGGCCCCCGTGCAGATCCACCGCCCAGCGGGCGATCGCCAGGCCGAGGCCCGTGCCGCCGTCGCTGCCGGGGCCGTGCGGAGAGGGCACCTCGCCCCGGTTGAAGCGCTCGAAGACCCGGTGCCGCTCGGACTCCGGGATGCCGGGACCCTCGTCCGTGACCTCCAGGAGCAGCGACTCGGGCTGCGGGCCGCGCCGGGCCAGGACGGTGACCCGGCCGTGCGGCGGACTGTGCTTCACCGCGTTGTCGATGAGATTGGCCACCACTTGGTGCAGCCGCTCCGCGTCGGCGTGCGCGGTCAGCTCCGGCGGCGAGACGTCCAGATGCAGATGAACGTCCTTGCGGGAGTGGTTGCCCGAGCCCGAGGAGAGCCGGCGGTGCGTGGCGGCCAGGTTCGCCTCCTTGAGGACCCCGGAGAGATAGGGCCACACCTCGAAGCGGTTCGCCTTCAGCGTGACCACGCCGTTGTCCAGCCGGGACAGGTCCAGCAGCGTCTCCACCAGCCGGCCCAGCCGCTCGGTCTGTTTCAGCGCGGTGCGCATCGTCTCGGGATCGGCGGAGGACACCCCGTCCACCACGTTCTCCAGGACGGCCCGCAGCGCCGCGATGGGCGTGCGGAGCTCGTGGGAGACGTTCGCCACCAGCTCCTTGCGGTGCCGGTCCACGGCGGCCAGGTCGTCCGCCATCAGATTGATCGTCTGGGCCAGGTCGCCCAGCTCGTCGCGCCGGTCGGCGCCGCTCACCCGCCGGGTGTAGTCGCCGTGCGAGATCGACCGGGCCACCGCCCGCATCTCGTCCAGCGGCGCGGTCAGGCCGTGCGCCACGAACTGGGTGATCAGCAGCGTCGCGATCACCGAGAACACGGTGATGAAGCGCAGCTCCGTACGGGTGCGCAGCGCGACCATGAGCAGTCCGGTGGTGATGAACACCGAGACCACGACCAGTGTGCCCAGCTTGGCCTTGATGGAGAACGGCCGAAGCCCCGGTCCGGGCGGTGTCATGGCGCGGGGGTCTCCAGCGCGTAGCCGACGCCGTGCACGGTACGGATCCGCTCCGCGCCGATCTTCCGGCGCAGCGCCTTGATGTGACTGTCGACGGTCCGGGTGCCCGAGGCGTCCGCCCAGTCCCAGACCTCCGCCAGCAGCTGCTCCCGGGAGAGCACCGCGCGCGGGGTGTTGGCCAGGCAGACCAGCAGGTCGAACTCGGTCGGGGTGAGGTGCACGTCCTCGGCGCGGACCCGGACCCGCCGCTGGGCGTGGTCGATCTCCAGCTCGCCGAGGCGCAGTATGCCGCTGCGGGGCGTCACGGCGGCCAGCGCGGCCCGCTCCACCCGGCGCAGCAGGACGTGCACCCGGGCCGCCAGCTCGCGCATGGAGAACGGTTTGGTCATGTAGTCGTCGGCGCCGACGCCGAGCCCGACCAGCATGTCCGTCTCGTCGTCCCGGGCGGTCAGCATGAGGACCGGGACGGGCCGCTGGGCCTGGACCCGGCGGCAGACCTCCAGGCCGTCGAAACCGGGAAGCATGATGTCGAGGACCATCAGGTCCGGCTGCCAGGCCTCGGCCGCGTCCACGGCCGCCGGGCCGTCGAGCGCGGTCTGCACCAGGAAGCCCTCGGCCCGCAGACGGGCGGAGATGGCGTCGACGATCGTGGCGTCGTCCTCGACCACCAGCACACGGCGCTGCGCGCCCGGGGTGGCCGCGACACCTGTGTGGGTGGTGTGTGTCTGTTCCATCGCCCCGCCCCTGCCCGTTCTCACGGAGGTCATTCCCCCGGACGTACGGTCTTCGCTCGTGGATTTCGTGGGTGATCCCGCTATCGGTCAGCAGCGTAGAGGCAGCGGACGTCATCCGGCTACGCAGGGTGCAAGCCGGCACGGGCGCGCGGGGCACGGAACGGGCGCGGGGAAGAGGCGGAGTGTCGCGCTTGTGGCGCTTGGCCCCCGGGCGTCCCGGGGGTCCGCATACCCGGTGGGGGGATCTCAGGCCGGCCGGATTGCGAGATGAACCACGTCGGGCACACCTCGGGCAACGCCCACTTCTTCGGTACGGACCCCTGTGAATCCGGCATTCCGTAGGGCTTGTTCGAAGGTCTCGGACGGTTGTGCCGACCACACCGCGAGCACCCCGCCCGGTGTGAGCCGCGCCCGGCAGTCCGCGAGACCGGCCGGCGCGTAGAGATTCCCGTTGTCCTCCGTCACCGTCCAGTCCGGCCCGTTGTCGATGTCCAGGCACAGCGCGTCGTAACAGTCCGTAGTCATATGCAGATATGTGACGAGGTCCGTCGTCAGGATCTCCGTACGCGGATCGGCGAGCGCCGGCCCCGAGATCCCGGCCAGCGGTCCGTTCCGGTGCCAGTCGACGATGGCCTCCTCCCGCTCGGCGACCGCGATCCGCCCCCATCGGGGCTCGTCGGCCGCGCGCGCCAGCGAGAATCCCACCCCCAGCCCGCCGATCAGCACGGCCGGATCGGTCCGCTCCGCCGGCAGCGCCTCCAGCGCGGCATCGATCAGCAGCCGCTCGGACCGCCCGTCCGAGGTGTCCATGAGGAAGCACCCGTTCGCGATGATCTCGAAGTCGTCGCCCCGCCTGCGCAGCACGACCTCTCCGTACGGCCCCTCCCTGCGGTCCAGGGTCACGGGGGCGAGGGCGTCGGGGCCGAAAGCAGCAGGCATGGCGCGGGTATCTCCGGTGGGTGTCCGTCGGTCGGTCTCCCGCCATCCTGTCGCGACGGGGACGGCCGGGGCCAATGGGGGCGTGGGCGCGGGGCCGCGCCCCGTCAGGGACGCGGTGTCTTCTCCCCGTGCGCCGCGAGGTGCTCGGCGGCCAGCCACGGGGCCAGGTCGTCGACGAGGAGGGAGAGGACGGCGGGGTCGGGGCTCGGGGTCCGGGCGACGCGGGCGGCGGTGCGGATCTGCTCCGCCCGGTCCGGAGCGTCGGGGCGGTAGCGGGCGAAGAGCTCGGCGGAGCGGGTGAGGTCGCTGGTCCAGCCGCCCCATTCGGGCATGACGAGGGTGAAGGCGGTGCGCACGACACGGCGGGCCACGCCCCGGCTCAGGGCGCGGCGGGCGTCGTCCGTGGCGGCCTCGGCGGCGCGGGCGCGCCAGTTCGGGAGCAGGAGGCACAGATCGCCGTTGGTCTCGCGGGCGAGGAGCGAGGTGGGGCGGTAGCGGGGGAGCCGGCCCGCGAGGTCGTCGCCGAGCAGCGGGGTGCAGAGACAGGCGGTGAAGAAGCCGAGGTCGTGCCGTTCCAGCCGGCTGAGCAGGGTGTCGGCGGAGGCCAGCAGCACCCCGGCGCCGTCGATCACGTCGAAGGCGGCGTCGAGTTCCGCCCCGAAAGCATCGGCGGTTTTCCGGTCGCCGTCCGTGGGCGCCGAGCGCAGGGCGATCTGCAGATCGAGGTCCGAGACGCCGGGGACGGCGGTGCCGCGCGGGATGCTCCCGTAGACGTACGCGCTGTCGAGCCGGTCGGGGCCGAAGGCCGCGGCGATCGCCTCGCGCGCCGCCGCGACCACGGGGGCGAACTCCGCGGTGACCCGGTCGAGCGCGCCCTCGCGCCGGATCAGACCGTCCCGGTCCAGGCCCCGTTCCGCGTACGTGTCGGCGGACCGCGCCGTTCCGGCCGGGAACGGGGGCGCGGCGAAGGACACCCGGGCGGCCGGTGTCGTCACGTCGGAATCGGCGCTGACCGCCCAGGCGGCGACCCGGGACACCACGGCGGCCGGGACCGCCTCGCTGACGCCGGGTACGGCCGGGACGTCCTGCGTGGCGTGGGCGTCATGGGGGAGGACCACCCGGTAGTCCCGCGCCAGCGCGGTGCGGGCCGTCGCCTGGACACACATCTCCGACATCACCCCGCACAGCGCGACCGCCTCCACCCCGGCCCCGTCCAGCAGCGCGCCCAGCGGCGTCCCCGCGAACCCGTCGTCCCGGGTCTTGCGGACCACGAACTCCGACGGGCCCGGCCGCACGGGCAGGTGCAGCTCCCAGCCCGGGGTGTACGGGGCGTCGCCCGACCCCGGGCCGCCGTCGTTCTGGAGGTGCACCACCAGGGCGCCCGCGGCCCGCGCCCGCGCCAGCAGCCCCGCCGTCCGCTCCAGCAGCGCGTCCGCGCCGGGAACGGCCCGGTCGCCGGTCACCCCCGCCTTCTGCACATCGACGACGATCAGGGCCTGGACGGGAAGCGGGAAGCCGGTCATGGGGTCATCCTGTCGGGCCGCGGCGCGCCGTTCCACACGATTCCCGCCCGGCCGCGCGCCACGGGGCGGGGCCGGGGACTACCCGGGGCTCGTGCCGCGTTGGCAGGGGTGTCCGGAAGCGGCGTCCCCCGGACGGCGTACCGCGATCGCTCACAGCGAACACACCCTCGGGAACATTGGGAGGCTCATATGCATTGAGTCCACATAGCTCAACTTGAATGCCGAAGGGGAGATCATGGCTACTGAGTCCACTGCCGTCACGCCGCTGGTTCTGCCTGTGCTGCCGCTCGACGACGAGGTCGTGCTGCCCGGCATGGTGGTGCCTCTGGACCTGTCCGACACCGATGTGCGCTCCGCGGTCGAGGCCGCGCAGGCCGCCGCCCGGGACGGCGGCGGCAAGCCCGAGGTGCTGCTCGTCCCGCGCATCGACGGGACCTACACCGGGATCGGTGTCATCGGCACCGTCGAACAGGTCGGCCGGCTCTCCGACGGCGACCCCGGCGCGCTCATCCGCGGTCGCGGACGGGTGCGGATCGGGGCCGGGACCAGCGGCCCCGGCGCCGCCCTCTGGGTGGAAGGGACCCGGGTCGACGTCTCCGTCCCCGACCCCCTCCCCGGAGCCGTCGCCGACCTGGTCAAGGAGTACAAGGCGCTCGCCACCAGCTGGCTGAAGAAGCGCGGGGCCTGGCAGGTCGTGGACCGGGTCCAGCAGATCGAGGGCGTTTCCGCGCTCGCCGACAACTCCGGGTACTCCCCCTTCCTCACCACCGCCCAGAAGGTGCGCCTGCTGGAGACCGCCGACCCGGTCGCCCGGCTGAAGCTCGCCATCCAGTGGCTCGGTGAGCACCTCGCCGAACAGGACGTCGCCGAGTCCATCGCCAAGGACGTCCAGGAGGGCGTCGACAAGCAGCAGCGCGAATTCCTGCTGCGGCGCCAGCTCGACGCCGTCCGCAAGGAGCTGTCCGAACTCAACGGCGATCCGGAGGACGAGTCCGACGACTACCGGGCCCGCGTCGAGGCCGCCGATCTGCCCGAGCACGTCCGCGAGGCCGCGCTCAAGGAGGTCGACAAGCTGGAGCGCTCCTCCGACCAGAGCCCCGAGGGCTCCTGGATCAGGACCTGGCTGGACACCGTTCTCGAACTGCCCTGGACCGAGCGGACCGAGGACGCGTACGACATCAGGGGCGCCCAGGAGGTCCTGGACGCCGAGCACGCCGGTCTCCAGGACGTGAAGGAACGCATCACCGAGTACCTCGCCGTGCGCAAGCGCCGGGCCGACCGCGGTCTGGGCGTCGTCGGCGGGCGGCGCGGCGGCGCGGTCCTGGCCCTCGTCGGCCCGCCCGGCGTCGGCAAGACCTCGCTCGGCGAATCCGTGGCGCACGCCATGGGCCGGAAGTTCGTCCGCGTCGCGCTCGGCGGCGTCCGGGACGAGGCGGAGATCCGCGGCCACCGGCGTACGTACGTCGGGGCGCTGCCCGGCCGTATCGTCCGCGCCATCAAGGAGGCCGGTTCGATGAACCCGGTCGTCCTGCTCGACGAGATCGACAAGGTCGGCTCCGACTTCCGGGGCGACCCGGCCGCCGCCCTCCTCGAAGTCCTCGACCCGGCGCAGAACCACACCTTCCGCGACCATTACCTGGAGGTCGAACTCGACCTCAGCGACGTCGTCTTCCTGGCCACCGCCAATGTGCTGGAGGCCATCCCGGAGGCGCTGCTGGACCGCATGGAGCTGGTCAGGCTCGACGGGTACACGGAGGACGAGAAGGTCGTCATCGCCCGCGACCACCTGCTCCCGCGCCAGCTGGAGCGGGCCGGTCTGGAGAAGGACGAGGTCGCTCTGGACGAGTCGGCGCTGCGCAAGCTGGCCGGCGAGTACACCCGGGAGGCCGGGGTCCGGAACCTGGAGCGGGCCGTGGCCCGGCTGCTGCGCAAGGTCGCGGCCCAGCACGAGCTGGGCGACCGGGAGCTGCCGTTCACGGTGACGGAGGACGATCTGCGCGGCCTCATCGGCCGTCCGCACCACGTCCCCGAGTCCGCACAGGACCCGGCCGAGCGCCGTACCGCGGTGCCGGGCGTGGCCACCGGGCTCGCGGTGACCGGAGCCGGCGGTGACGTGCTCTTCGTGGAGGCCTCGCTGGCCGATCCGGAGACCGGGGCGTCCGGGCTGACCCTGACCGGTCAGCTCGGCGACGTCATGAAGGAGTCGGCGCAGATCGCGCTGAGCTTCCTGCGGTCGCACGGCGCGGAGCTGGAGCTGCCGGTCGCGGATCTGAAGGACCGCGGCGCGCACATCCACTTCCCGGCGGGCGCGGTCCCCAAGGACGGTCCGAGCGCGGGCATCACGATGACCACGGCGCTGGCCTCGCTGCTCTCCGGACGGCTGGTCCGCACGGATGTGGCCATGACCGGTGAGGTCTCGCTGACCGGACGGGTGCTCCCGATCGGCGGGCTGAAGCAGAAGCTGCTCGCCGCCCACCGGGCCGGCATCACCACCGTGGTGATCCCCAAGCGCAACGAGGCGGACCTGGACGACGTCCCCGCCGAGGTGCTGGACACCCTGGAGGTCCACCCGGTCACCGATGTCCGCCAGGTCCTGGAGATCGCCCTCGCCCCGGCCCAGGCCCCGGCGGAGCGCAGGATCCCGGCCGCGGCGTAGCCCCCGCGGCGTGACGGACGCGGCGGCACGCGCGCGGCCGGTACGGACGGCCCGCTTCCCCTCGCAGGAGGGGAGGCGGGCCGTCTCCGTGCGTACGGGGAGGGGTCAGGGGCGGTAGATCGTGCCCGGGACCGGCTCGGCGGGGGCCATCAGCTGGGGGACGGTGACGAAGGTGTAGCCCCGCTTCTTCAGCGTGTCGATGATGCCGGGGACGGCGGGCACGCTGCCCTTGTAGATGTCGTGCAGCAGGATGATGCCGTCCCGGCTCGCCTGGTCGAGTATCCGCTTCTCGATCAGTGCGGAGTCGGTCGTGGAGTAGTCCTTGGCGGTGGCGCTCCACAGGATCTGGGAGAGCCCGAGGTCCTTGCTGATCCCGGAGACGGTGTCGTCGGTCCGGCCCTGCGGCGGGCGCATCAGCCGGGGCTTCTTGCCGGTGATCGCCTCTATCGCGTCCTGCGTCTTCGCCAGCTCGGCGCGTATCTCGGCGGGCTTCTTGTCCGTCAGGATCTCGTGCGACCAGGTGTGGTTGGCGACCTCGTGCCCCTCCGCCTCGATCCGGCGGACGGTCTCGGGGTGCTTCTTCACGTGGTTCTTGCCCAGCAGGAAGAAGGTGGCGTGGACCTTCTTCTCCTTGAGGATGTCCAGGAGGTGGGGGGTGTCCTCGGCGGGCCCCGCGTCGAAGGTGAGCGCGATGCACTTCGCCTTGCGGCAGTCGACCGGGCCGAGCTCCCCCTTGGCGTCCGTACCGGCATCGGCGCGGGCGGTCGCGGGAGCGGTGGTCTCCATCGAGCAGCCGCTCAGTGTCAGCGTGAGCACGGTCACAAGGCCGGCGGCCAACCCCGCGGTGATCGATTTCGTCCTACTGGGCACTACAGGTCACTCCCTCGTGGTTCAGCCCGCACGCATGTGCGGACTGCCAGGACTATACATAGCGCGTATACATGCGATGTATAGGGGGTGCCTTTTGATCTGAGCGCGTCATCGTACCTGGTCAGGGCTGCGGATACGGGCGGAGCCCGGTGACGGGGTGCATCACCGGGCTCCGTAACGGCCGGGGCCGACCGCTCTCCTGTGCGTACGGCACTAGCCGTTGGCCAGGGCCTGTACGCGGTCGAGGGCACCGTTGAAGTGGTTGTGGTCGCCCACCGTCGGGCCGGACGAGGTGTACTGCCAGATCGTGTAGTAGCCCCAGCCGGCCGGGAGCGTGCCGACCGTGGTGTTGTAGCGGGCCACCCACAGCGGGTTGGTGGTGCCGAAGCTCGCGTTGTTCCCGGTGCAGGTCTGCCACCAGCTCGTCGCGGTGTAGATGACCGCGTCGCGTCCGGTGCGCGCCTTGTAGGTGTTCACGAAGTCGCGGATCCAGGAGACCATTCCGGCCGCGGTCTTGCCGTAGCACTGCGCGCCGTACGGGTTCCACTCGATGTCGAGCACGCCGGGGAGCGTCTTGCCGTCCTTCGACCAGCCGCCGCCGTGGTCCACGAAGTAGTTGGCCTGCGTGGCGCCGCTCGTCGTGTCCGGGGTGGCGAAGTGGTACGAACCCCGGATCATCCCGACGTTGTACGAGCCGTTGTACTGCTGGGCGAAGTACGGGTTGGTGTAGTACGTGCCCTCGGTGGCCTTGGTGTAGGCCCACTTGACGCCGCTGTTCCAGAGCGTCGACCAGGCGACGTTGCCCTGGTGGCTGCTGACGTCCACGCCCTCGGTCTGGACGGCGCGGGTGGTGGGCAGGCCGCCCTGGCCGTCGTGGGCGACGACGCCCATGCCCATGGTGGCCGTGCCCCGGGCGGGTGCCGTGGGGTCGCCGGCGGTGGCGGCCGCGCCGGCGGTGGTGGGCAGGGCTATGAGCAGGGAGAGGGCGGCGAGGAGGGTTCCGGCCGCGGCGAAGCGCGAGCGGCGGTGGGTCCTGGTGCCGGATCTGTGCACGAGCATGACGTGCCTCCGAAGGGCATGGGTGGGGGGAGCTGCGGGGGGACGTGCGGACCCGGAGGCGCGTGGGGCGCGCCCCTGGTGCGGCATGCAATGGTGTGAACATGCCATGCATGACGCTACGCACGTAGACCCGGTGGCGGAAGAGGGCCTGGGCGCCGCCGTTGGTCTACTCCTGCGAAATACTGGCCAAGCTGCGGCGATGACCTGTGGTGAAAGAAATTTTCAGCGACGGGAAAGCTCATGAGGGGTGTTGACGTGCACGGGAGCGAAAGCGGGAGTGAACCCGGCGCATCCGGGGGGAATGGTGTGGACCACGAGTTCCTCGCCCTGGAGGTGGAGTTGGCCGTCTTCCTCCGCCGCGCCCGTGCCAACTCCGGTGAGATGGCGCGCGAGGTCCATCCCGAACTGGAGTCGGCCGCCTACGGTCTGCTCGTCCGCCTCGAATCGGCCGGGCGCCAGCGCGCCACCGACCTCGCCGCCTACTTCGGCGTCGGCAAGGCGACCATGAGCCGCCAGCTCCGCGCCCTGGAGAACCTCGGGCTGGTGGCCAGGGAGCCCGATCCGGCCGACGGGCGGGCCTTCCTCGTCCACCTCACCGACGAAGGCCTGGCCCGCTTCCGCAGCGTCCGCGACGCCCGCCGCGACCGCTATGTGCGCAAGCTCGCCGACTGGGACCGCGCCGAAGTCGCCGAGCTGGCCCGGCTGCTGCACCATCTGAACGCCCGCGCCGAGGACTGACGCCCGAACGCCCGCGCCGAGAGCCGGCGGCGGCTCCGGCGCGCCGCGGCCCCGCTCACAGTCGGGCGTAGACCGCCGTCGCGTCGTCGTGCGCCTTGCCGCGGCCCAGGTGCGTACGGTCGGTGTCCGCGTTCTCCAGGGTGCGCACGCGGCCGATCAGCCCTTCCGGGCCCTCCTTGCGGAGCACGCCCAGGCAGGCCGCCCAGTCGCCCTCGCGGAACATCTCCGTCCAGCGGCTCGCCCCGTCCGTCAGCGCCGCGAGCGCGCGCACGCCGGCGCGCGGGGTCCGCCCGGTCACCGCGCGTTCCGCGACGGCCGGGTCGGCGGCGGCCGTGAAGAAGCCGCCCTCCTTGTTCCGCACCCGGGCGTCCGCGATCTCCTCCGAGGCCAGGAACTCCGCGGGCACCCGGTCCAGCCGGTCGTCCAGCACGGCCGAGACGTCCCCCGCCGGGGACTCCAGCAGCAGCACCGAGTCGGAGAGCACCAGATGCTCCACCTCCTCCTCGTCCCAACGCGCCAGGACCACCGTCGCCTGTGGCGTGCGGACGTGAGAAAGGTCACACAGGGAGCGGTGGGTGTCAGCGGTGCGCCGGATGGACTCGGCGAGGATGTCCCGGAGGGTCAGATCTCGCCGCGATCCGGACAGTTCGACCAGTGATCCACCCAGCCGCGCGGTGAACCAGGGCACCGAGTGCACACAACCGTCGTCCCCTTGGGGCGGGGTCACTCCGTCGAGCAGGACGAGTCCCCCGCCCTGGCCGGACGCCGGAAGGACGGTGGCGGCCCAGTCCTCGTTCGGACGCCCCGGAGTACCGGCCGCCGTCGAGAGTTCGATACGCATGCGGCCAGTCTGCACGATGCCTTCACGGGCCCTGCACGGCCTGTGGATTGGCCCGTACCAGCAGGTCAGAGGGACGGAAGGAGCGGAAGGAATCCCTCCGGCCGGAGTGCGGCGGGGCATCTTGCCAAAGCCTGCCCCGAAGATCCAGCCGACCACCGGGGCGTGACGGGCGGTGCCCGGGGCGTGACTTGTTCGCCAACTCAGGAGTGCGGTTCACTCGTTCGAGTGGCGGAGCGGTTGATGCGCGCCCCCCTCTCAAAAGCACTGGAATGGTCAGAAGCCGTACCAGGAGACGGGGCGCTCGTTCACGTGACCGAGCGTCACCTCTGCTTCAAGGGCGGACGAGTCGAGATTGCGAGCACCGGTGCAGAAGAAGCGGCCTCGGAGCAAGGGCGGCAAGCAGAACGGTTCCGGGGCGACGGCTTCGGCGCAGGCCGGAAGCGGGCGCACCGTGCGCGTCCGCACCCGCCTCGTCGCGGGCGTCGCGGTCGTCGGAGTCACCGTCATAGCCGCAGGGGCGCCGGCGGTCCTCACCGCCTCCTCCGACCTGACCGACTCCCAGCGGCTGGTCACCCTCGCCGAGCTGAACCAGCAGGCGATCGCGCTCGCCCACTCCCTCGCCGACGAACGCGACGAGGTCACCGTCTTCATCGCGGCCGGCCGCACGGGCAAGCCCGGCCAGGACGGCACCGGAAGCCGCAGCGCCCGGGTCGACCAGCAGGTCGACGAGATCCGTGACGCGGCCCCCGTGGCCCTGCGCCGCGACCTCGCCACCATCCCCTCGCTGCGCCGGAACGCGATCGGTGGCAAGGGCACGGCCCTGGAGGCCCACCAGGCGTACTCCGAGGTCATCGCCAAGCTCCACGACCTCGCCGACGAACTGGCGGACAGCACCCCGCCGCGCGCCGCCCAGTCGGTCCGCGCCCCGCTGGCCCTCGGCCGCGCCACCGAACAGGCCTCCGCCACCCGCGGACTGCTGCTCGCCGCGCTCGCCGTCCCCGTCAAGGAGCCGGCCGCCCCACAGATCGACCCGTTCACCGGGCTGCCCGTCCAGACCCAGGACGAGGGCGAGACCAAGGAGGACCGCCTCCGCGACGAACTGAGCGCCGCCGCCCAGCGCTCCCGGACCGGCGAACTGTCCGCACTCGCCGAATTCGACCAGGCCGCCGGCGCCACCGGCCGCGACAAGCTGACCACCACGGTCACCGGACCCGAGGTCAACAGCGCCGAGAAGTACCTCGGCGCCCTCACCGACCGCCCCGAGCTGTCCGAGTCCGACCGGAAGGTCAGCCGCAAGAAGCTCACGGCGGCGCTGTCCGCCCGGGTCGACCGGATGCGCGGCGTCGAGTCCGCCCTGGGCACCGCGCAGGTGCAACGCCTCGAAGGGCTGCGCGACGACGACGTCACGGCGCTCGAACTGCGCATCGCGCTCCTCGGCGCCTGCTTCCTCGTCGCCGTCGGCGTCTCCACCGCCGTGGCCCGCACCCTCACCCAGCCGCTCGCCGTCCTGCGCATCGGCTCCGGCCGCCTCGCCGACGATCCCGAGACCGCGGAACCCGTCCGTTACACCGGCCGCAACGACGAGTTCGCCCAGGTCGTCCGGTCGATCAACACCCTGCACGGCCGGCTCCACGGACTGCTCCACGAGTTCAACGGACGGTTCGAGACGCTGGAGCGCGAACGCGGCGAACTCGTCGCCGGACGCGAGGCCCTCACCCTCCAGCGCGCCGAACTCCAGGTGCAGACCGCCGACCTGACGGCCCAGCTGGAGAAGCTGCGCAACACCGTCCACCACACCTTCGTCAACCTCTCGCTGCGCACCCTCGGCCTCGTGGAACGCCAGCTGGGCGTCATCGAGTCCCTGGAGGACCGCGAGCAGGACCCGGAACGGCTGGGCACGCTCTTCAAGCTCGACCACATGGCCACGGTCATGCGCCGCCACAGCGAGAACATGCTGGTCCTCGCCGGTGCCGAGCACGGACACGGGCACCCCGGGCCGATCCCGCTCGTCGACGTCCTGCGCGCGGCCGTCAGCGAGATCGAGCGGTACGAGCGGGTCACCATCCAGTCCCTGCCGCCGCACGCCCAGATCGCCGGGTTCGCCGCCGACGACCTCAGCCACCTGGTGGCCGAACTGCTGGAGAACGCCACCGCGTTCTCCCCGCCGAACTCCCAGGTCCAGCTCTCCGGCTGGCTGCTGGAGAGCGGCGAGGTGATGCTCTCCGTGCAGGACGAGGGCATCGGCATGTCGGCCGTACGCATGGGCGAGCTGAACACCCGGCTCGGCGACCCCACGCTCTTCGAGGCGGGGGAGCAGAGCGCCGACGGGGCCGGTCTCGGCCTCCAGGTCACCGCGCTGCTGGCCGCCCGCCACGGCGTACGGGTCGAACTGCGCGAGCAGAAGGGCAGCGGCGTCACGGCGGTCGTCGTCCTGCCCACCGCCCTGCTGCCCAAGGCGCCCCCGGCCGCCACCCCGCCGCCCGTCCGCACCCCGGGAGAGGCCCCCTCGCTCAACCTCCCCGGCTCGGTCGCCGAGGCCAACTCCAACGCCCTGCCGCAGCGCGGCGCGCTCGCCCCGGCCGACGACCCGCTGATCGCCGCCGCCGAGCGGACCCTGGCCGCCCGGGAGGCCGAGCCCGCCGCGGCCGAGGAACCGGTGGAACCCGCGGCTCCCGCCGGCACGGGTCCGGTGGACCCGGAGGGCACGGTGCCGGCCGTGGAAGCCGGGAGCGCCGCGTCCCCGGCGGAGACCGGGAGCGCCGAGGCTCCGGAGGAGTCCGGGGCCGCCGTGGAGGCCGAGGAGCCCGGGAGCGTCCGGCCGCCGGTCGAGTCCGAGGCCGAGCGGACGATGCAGGTCCGGATGCCGAAGCCGCCGCCCGTACCGGACGGGTTCGGAGCCGCCACGGCACCGGGCCGCGGCGAGGCGCCGGAGCCCGCCACCGCCGGCGGACCGTACGCCATCGGCCCCGACCGCCACGAGCGCACCCCCGACGAGGGCTCACACGAGCCCGTCGCGGGCCCCGTCGCCGAGGTGCCCGGACCGCGCAGGCCGGAGCCGGAGACGCGCGGGACCACGGAGCCCCAGGCCCCGGCGGTCACCGACAAGGGGCTGCCCAAGCGCACCCCCAAGGTCGTCAAGTCCGCCCCGGCCCCCGCGCCCGAGCGCAAGGGCGGCATCGACAAGGAGGCCCTGCGCCGCCGCCTCGGCGGATTCCACCAGGGCGCGAAGAACGGCCGCAGGGACGTCGAGGCGGAGATCGCCGAGGCCACCGCCCCCGCGGGCAGCACCACACGTACCGAACACACTGAGCCGGCCGGCCGTACCGACGGCCGTACCGGAGAGACGGGGGACACAGTCGAGGAGGCACGCAGTTGACTGCGCCCAGCACATATGGGCTGAGTACCGAGGCCCGTAACCTTCACTGGTTGCTGAGCAATCTGGTGGAGGAGGTGCCAGGGGTCCACTCGGTCACCGTCGTCTCGTCCGACGGACTCATGCTGCTCTCCTCCGACCCCGGCCACCAGCACGCCGCAACACCCGACGGGCGGCAGGACGGGCCCCGAGGCTCCAGCGCCGATCTGGCCACCATCGTCTCGGGCATCGGCAGCCTCACCATCGGCGCCGCGAAGCTCATGGACGGCGGCGGTGTCAAGCAGACCATGGTCGCCATGGACGAGGGCAGCGTCTTCGTCATGTCGATCAGCGACGGCTCGCTGCTCGGGGTGCACGCCACCCCCGACTGCGACATGAGCGTCATCGCGTACCACATGGCGCTCTTCGTCGGCCGCGCCGGACACGTCCTCACCCCCGAACTCCGCAGCGAGCTGCGCAAATCGATGGAGAGCGCCCAGTGACCCCCGCCGCCGCCCAGCCCGCCCGGAAACTTCCGGTGCGCGGTGCCGACAAACGGCCCGCGCGGGTACGCCCGTACTCACTCACCGGCGGCCGCACCCGCTTCGGCCACGTGCTGCTCGTCGAGACCTTCGTCGCCGCCCTCGAAGCCCCCGAGGAGCGCCGCGAGCTGCCCAACGGCAACCTCGCCGGCCGGGTCATGCCCGAACTGCGGGCCATCGTCGAACTCTGCCGCCGCATGCGCACGGTCGCGGAGATCTCGGCCCTGCTCAAGATGCCGCTCGGTGTGGTCAGAGTCCTCCTCAGCGACCTGGCCGACCAGGGAAAGATCCGCGTGTACGGAACCGGTCACGGCACCGGTCAGCCCGACCGCGCACTGCTCGAAAGGGTGCTCAATGGGCTCCGCCGTCTCTGAGTCGCCGCTGTTCGCCCCTCGCCAGCCGGGACCGGCGGACCGGACCGAGGAAGCACCGCAGGACTGGCAGCTCGACCACACCCGGGCCCCGATCGCCACGAAGATCGTGGTCGCCGGGGGCTTCGGCGTCGGCAAGACGACCTTCGTCGGCTCGGTCTCGGAGATCACCCCGCTCCAGACCGAAGCGATGATGACCCAGGCCAGCGAGGACACCGACGACCTCAGCGCCACTCCCGACAAGGTCACCACCACGGTCGCCATGGACTTCGGCCGCATCACGCTCGACGACGACCTCGTGCTCTACGTCTTCGGCACGCCGGGACAGCAGCGCTTCTGGTTCATGTGGGACGACCTGGTGCGCGGCGCGATCGGTGCCGTCGTCATGGCCGACACCCGGCGGCTCGCCGACTGCTTCCCCGCACTCGACTACTTCGAGAGCTGCGGACTGCCGTACATCGTGGCGGTCAACCACTTCGAGGGCACGCCCGGCTTCGAGGCCGGCGACGTCCGCGAGGCCCTGACCGTTCCGCCGCACGTACCGGTTGTGATCATGGACGCGCGCAACAGGATCACCGTCGTCGAATCGCTGCTGACTCTGGTCGGCCACGCCCTCGACGCCACCCCCGCCTAGCCCGTACGCACCCCCGTACGTACGCACAACGGAGAACCACGATGCGGAAGATACTCATAGTCGGAGCCGGTCAGTCCGGGCTCCAGCTCGCTCTCGGACTGCAGTCCAGAGGGTACGAAGTCACCCTCATGTCCAACCGTACGGCCGACGAGATCCGCTCCGGCCGGGTCATGTCGACGCAGTGCATGTTCCACACGGCCCTCCAGCACGAGCGGGACTACCAGCTCAACTTCTGGGAGTCCCAGGCCCCGCGCATCGAGGGCCTCGGCGTCTCGGTCGCCGGCCCGGACTCCTCGCGCGCCGTCGACTGGGTCGGCCGGCTGGACGGCTACGCCCAGTCCGTCGACCAGCGCGTGAAGATGGCCGGCTGGATGGAGACCTTCGCCCAGCGCGGCGGACAGCTCGTCATCCACGGCGCGGCCGTCTCCGACCTGGACTACTTCTCCCGCACCTACGACCTGGTGCTGGTCTCGGCCGGCAAGGGCGAGCTGGTGTCCATGTTCGGCCGGGATGCCTCCCGTTCCCCGTTCGACGCCCCGCAGCGCGCCCTGGCCGTGGCGTACGTCCACGGCATGGGCCCGCGCCCGGAGCACCCCGATTTCGACGCGGTCCGCTGCAACCTGGTCCCGGGCGTCGGCGAACTCTTCGTCATGCCCACCCTGACCACCTCGGGCCGCGCCGACATCCTGTTCTGGGAAGGCGTCCCGGGCGGGCCGCTCGACGTCTTCCAGGGCATCAAGGACCCGTCCGAGCACCTGGCGAAGACCCTGGAGCTGATGGAGCGGTTCACCCCGTGGGAGTACGCCCGCGCCACCAAGGTCGAACTGACCGACGCCAACGGCACCCTGGCGGGCCGTTACGCCCCCACGGTCCGCAAGCCCATCGGCCGGCTGCCCGGCGGCGGTCTGGTCCTCGGTGTCGCGGACGTCGTCGTCGCCAACGACCCGATCACCGGCCAGGGCTCCAACTCGGCGTCCAAGTGCGCGAACGCGTACCTGGACTCGATCATCGAGCACGGGGACCGCGCGTTCGACGCCGAGTGGATGCAGGCCACCTTCGACCGCTACTGGGAGACCGCCCAGCACGTCACCAAGTGGACGAACGCGATGCTCGGCGTTCCGCCGGAGCACGTGCTCAACCTGATCGGAGCCGCCGGGCAGCTCCAGCCGGTCGCCGACCGCTTCGCCAACGGCTTCAACAACCCGGCCGACTTCGAGAACTTCTTCTTCGACCCGGAGAAGGCGAACGCCTACCTCGCCTCGGTTTCCGGGGCGTGATCGTTTGACCGTTTGATCGCTCGGGGATCGATGGGTGATCGCTATGAGTGATTGATCGTTTGGCTGATCGATCGACCGGTCGACCGATCAAACGATCACGGCCTCCGTGTCCGACGCCCTACGCGTCGGGTGCGGAGGCCTCTCCGTATCCCTGGTCCGAACCGACGGAGGCGCCGTCGGGGAGTTCCGGCGGGGAGTACGAGGCCAACGGGGTGCCCTCCGGATCGGGGCGGACCGCGCCGAGCAGCGGGTTGGCGGCCAGGGGCGAGACCTTCACCACCGAGCCGGGGCGGGGCGCCTGCACGACGAGGCCGTTGCCGATGTAGATCGCCACATGCGTCGCCTTGGGGAAGTACACGATCAGGTCGCCGGGGCGCAGCGCGTTCACCGGGACCTTCCGCAACTGCCGCCACTGCTCCTGGGAGGTGCGCGGGATGGTACGGCCGGCGCTCGCCCAGGCCTGCGAGGTGAGCCCGGAACAGTCGAAGGAGTCGGGGCCCTCCGCTCCCCAGACGTACGGTTTGCCGATCTGCCGGATCGCGTAGCGGACGGCCGCGCCGCCCTCCTCCGTGGGCGGCCGCGACGAGGACAGGGCACCGGAGGCGACCAGGGCGTCCTGGGCCCGGTCCGTGCCCTCCTGTTCGAGCCGGTTCACACCGGCGAGCTGGTCGGTGGAGAGCGAGGCCAGCAGGGCCTCCACCTCGCCGAGCCGGGTGCGCACCGCGTCGCGTTCCTTCTTCTGGCGCGCCGCCAGGACCTGCGTGCGGTCCAGGACCGCACGCGAGGACTTCGCGAGTGCGGCGGCCCGCTTCTCCGCGCCGCCCAGCCGCTTCATGGTGGCCACCCGGCCGGCGGCCAGCCGCTGGATGACCTGTCCCTGGTCCAGTGCGGTCGCGGGGTCGCGCATCAGCAGCAGCCGCAGATAGAGGGAGAGGTCGGAACGGCCCTGGTACTGCTCACGGGCCAGCCGGCCCGCGTCGTCCCGGCTGCGGGACAGCGCGAGCCGGGCGGTGACCAACCGGGCGTCGAGCTTCTTCGCCTCGGCGGTCCGCTTCTTCAGCTCGGCAGCCGTTCCGTTGTAGGTCTCGGTGGCCTCCTCGGCCTGCTGGTAGAGGCTCTGGAGCCGGGTCAGCAGCGCGGGAACCCCGGTCGGTGCGGTCTGCGGCCCGGCCGCCGGGGCGGCGGGGTCCGACGGGCCGGGCGAGGGCGCCGGAGCGGCGGCGGCCGGTGAGGTCACGACGACGGCGGCCAGCGCCGCCGTGCCGATGGAGCGCAGGAGCCTGCCCGACACGACATCACCTCCGGGAACGGGGTGAATCGTGCGACTACCCCATGAGTGAGCGCAATTCGTCCATACGCTCACTCACCGAGGGGTGATGCAAGAACCTCCGGGGGTGGCGGCCGACCGATTCGCCCGACCGGCCGACCGCTGACTGATCGTTCGGCCCGTTGCATGATCGATTGACCGCTTCGCCCTTCGATTGATCGTTTTGCTGATCGGCCGATCGATTGATCGATCGCATCACCAAACGAAAGTCAGTCGACCGGGAAGGCGTAGACGACGCGGCCCCGCCGCACCAGGGCAGTCCGGCCGAACGTCAGCACCTGGTATCCGGCGGTGACGGTGCCGCCCTGGGGGTCCTGCTCCCCGACGTCCTGGAACTTCCACAGCCGTCGCCCGTCCGCCGCCGCGAACGCGGTGACCTGGCCGGCGCTCGCCGCGAGCAGCGTGCGGCCCGAACCGCTGACGGCCAGCGAGGGCGCCGAACCGTTGGGCACCGCTTCCGTGGAGCGGCGCCAGCGGAGCTTGCCGGAGGCCCGGTCGACGGCGCCGACCTCCTGGTTCCGGCTGGTGGTGTGCAGGGTGGCGCCCGCCTCGACGGAGGGCCCGAAAACGGAGCCCGGTGTGCCGTTGAGCGTCCACTTCGGCCGGCCGGCCGGAGTTTCGAAAGCGCGCAGGTCGTCGCCGACCGCTGCGAAGAGCGTGCCGTCGGCGTCGCCCGTCGCCGCGTCGTCGGGCGTCACCGTGCCGAAGGACTTGGTCCAACGGAGCTTGCCGGTCCCGCGCTCGAAACAGCGGAAGACGGCCTTGCCCTTGGCCGCTTTCACATCGGCCGGGGTGAGCGTGGGCCGGCTCTGCCGTACGACGATGTCGTCCGGGCGGACGGCGGTCAGCCGGTACACCGGGGCGGCCGGACCCCGGCCGGTCGGTACCGGGGTGCGCCACAGTTCCTTGCGCTGCTCGACGTCGTACGCGAACAGGAAGGACTTGACGACCTTCTTGTCCTTGCCGGGCTTCTTGCCCTTCTTCGGCTTGGGCGCCTTCACGGTGACCTGGTGCGAACCGGTGAACCAGACGGTCGCCCCGGACGCGCCGACGATCTGCGCCACGGCGAGGCCGGGCGCGTTCTCGAATCCGTCGGCGTACGCCACCCGGTGGGCGACCTTCCCGTCCTTCGCCGCCAGCCACAGGAACTCGGAGGGCCCCGCGACGAAGCAGAACTCCTTGCCGGCCTCCAGGGCCGCCTGGCCCTTGGCGGCGTCGGGGCTCTCCCAGATGCGGCGGCCGGTGTTCAGGTCGACGGCGGAGGCGTGGTTGTCGCCGGTCAGGACGAGCAGCCGCTCGTTCCAGAGCGCGGCGGTGAGCGGCGACGGTTCGGCCGCGGGCAGGGTGTGGATCCAGCGCGGCCGCGGCGCGAGACCGGCGACGGTCGGCCGGCTCGGTGCGGGCGCGGGCTTGGCGTCCGGCTCGGGGGCCGTCTCGTCGTCCCCCAGCGCCA
Source organism: Streptomyces sp. NPDC057682 (assembly GCF_042799575.1). Lineage (NCBI taxonomy): Bacteria > Bacillati > Actinomycetota > Actinomycetes > Kitasatosporales > Streptomycetaceae > Streptomyces > Streptomyces sp. NPDC057682. Next base: position 318,039 of record NZ_JBHVIN010000004.1, read on the forward strand.
GGACGCCACCGCCCCCGATCACCAGTCCCGCCACACCGGCGGCAGCCCCGATCAGCAACGTCCGCCGGTCGACAGGGGCGGTCTTCGCCGTGGGACCCGACGGACCCGGACCCGCCGGAGACACACCCTCGGGCACGCCACCACCCGCCACCGGAGGCCGCACCTCGGACGAGGGCGAGGCCGAAGACGGGGACAGGGAAGCCGGTGCCGGTACGGGCAGTGGCTGGGGAGCCGCCGACAGATCGGGCCCGGACGGCAGTTCACGCGGTACGGACAGCTGTGCCGTCGCCCGGTCGGGTCGGGGTGCCAACGGGTCGATGACCCCCAGCTGCGCGGTCCGGCTGTCCCGGAGGGGCGGGGGAGCGTCCGTGACCACCGCGTCGGAGACGGGCGTCTCGGGCGCCGCCGCGTCCACAACCGCCGCGTCGGCGATCTCCGCGCCCTCGGCCTGCGAACCGGCCCCCGCCGTGCCGTCCGCCGGCGCATCGGCGACGACCGCGTCCGCGACCACGACCGGCCGGTCCTCAGCCGGTCCGTCCGGTTCCGGTGTGCCGTCCTCCGGCTCGTGCCCGTCCGGTGCCTCCAGCTTGCGGGCGGCCGATTCCTGATCGGTCACCGCCGTGGCGAGAGGGGCCGGGAGCCAGCCGCCCCGGGCGAGGCCCGCGGCGCCCTCCAGAGCGAGGTCGGCGGCGACGGCGCCCGCCTCGGGGCGGTCGGCGGGGTCCTTGGCCAGACAGCGGGCCACCAGGTCGCGCAGGGCGTCCGGGACCTCGTCGAGGCGGGGTTCGGAGCGGGCGATCCGCTCGGCGGCCTCCTCGGCGGGGCCGTCGGCCAGCGGGGTGCTGCCCGTCGCCGCGTACGCCAGCAGCAGGCCGAGGACGAAGAGGTCGGAGGCCGGTCCGGCTTCCTGGCCGGTGACCTGCTCGGGGGTCAGATAGTCGAGACGTACGGAGAGCTGGCCGCCGGGCCGCGCCTCGGCGGCGGCCGCCGCGCCCAGCGGTCCGAAGGCGGTGAGCCGGGGGCCGTCCTCCGCCAGGAGCACGGTCCGGGGCGCGAGGCCCTGGAGGACGGCGCCGGTCGCGTGGACCCTGGACAGGGTCTCGGCGATGCCCGCGCCCAGTATCCGCACGGCTCGTTCGGGGAGGGGCCCGGCGAGGTCGATCGCCTCGGCGAGCGTCAGTGCCGGGACGTAGGGGGAGACGGTCCACAGTTCGTCCGCGTCGTCCGCCGTGCCGTCCGGGGTGTCGATCCGGGGCGCGACCCAGCCGCCGGCCAGCCGGTCGGCGGTGCGGGACTCGGCCTGGAAGCGGCGCCGGAAGGCGGGCAGTTCCGCCAGGCCGGGCCGGGCGGCGGTCACCACGACGAGCTCGTCCCCGGAGGTCTCCCGCGCGAGGTACTGGAGGGCGGCGGCCGTCTCGCGGAATCGTGCCAGCACCGTGTACGGGCCGAAGCGGCGTGGATCGTCCTGACGCAGCGCCTCCATGGCGCACCCCCTCTTGACCGTCCCTCGGACCTGAGCGCCGATCTTAGAGGGTCCGCCGCTCCTTTCGCGGGGCCGGTCAGGCCCGCTTCGACCAGGGCCACTTCGGGCGGTGCGGACCCCGCCCCTCGGGGACGTACTCGTACACCCAGCCCCGCTGGATGCCCAGCCGCGGTGTGTGACCGGCCGGAGCCCTCCGGTACGCGTGCACGGTGGCCGGGGCGTCGTCGGTGGCCGGGACCGGGACCTCGTACCACTTGGGCGGGTGACCGGTCGCGCCGACCAGGACGGGCAGCACCCGGCCGTCCAGCGGGCCGCCGGTGAAGCGGGTGTTCTCGGATCTCACCGCCCCAGTCTGACCGATCGGCGAACCGGCCGGCGGATCGGTCGACGAGGGGTCGACGAGCGGTCGGCCGACGGCCATTCGATCAATCGATCAGCCCACCGATCAACCGATCAATCGATCACCCGCGCTTACGAACGAAAGCCGACCGAAAGTCGAACCTCTCGGAGGAACCGCTCCGGCAAACCGCTCATGCCTCACCTGACGGCAGCAGATGCCCCGCCACACCGACGAGCGGTGCCAGCCGGTCCGCGAGCCGGCCGGCCGGACCGGCCGCGGTTTCGAGGGGCAGGAGGGCGGCCACGGCCTCCGCGGTGCGTACGTCGGTGGCGGCGGTGACGGCGAGGAGGCCGATGAAGTGGTCGACGAGCCAGTCGCGCAGCTCTTCCGGGTGGGGCCGCTTGCCCTCGTCCAGCCAGATGAGCGACGCGGCCTCGACGGCGGCGATCCAGGTGCGGACCATCATGCGCAGCCGGGGCGCCGGTTCGCTGTTCTCGTCGTGGCCCAGGTGGAGCAGGATCTGTTCGGCCGCGGACCGCCGTACCTCGTCGACGATGGTGCTCGTCCGGGACGTCTCGGCGACGCTGCCGCCGCGCAGGAGGGCGCTGAAGCCGGCGTCGTGCTCGTCGACGAAGGCGAGGTAGCGGTCCAGGACCCGGGTCACGCGCTCCGTGGGCGGTCCCATGGCCGGCTCCGCGAAGCAGAGCTTCAGCTCCTCGGCGGCGGAGCGCAGCGCGGCTTCGTACAACTGCTGCCGCCCGCCCGGGAAGTAGCGGTAGACCAGCGGGCGCGAGACTCCGGCGACGGACGCCACCTCGTCGAGGGAGACCTCGTCCGGTGCCCGGTGGGCGAAGAGCGTGAGGGCCGCACCGAGGAGCTGGGTGCGGCGTTCCTCGACGCTGAGCCTTCGGTACGCACGGCTGGGCGCTGCGGCTGCGGCAGGGGTCATAACAGGCAGCTTAGGTCCTCGTTCGCGGAACGGGCCGGGCCGCAGCGGCGGATGCGGGGCCTCATGCGAGCAGTCCCGACTGCTTCCAGAGCCTGCGGCCGACCCCGTTGAGGACGCCGATGTCGTCGAAGAAGTCCGTCAGTTTCCTGGCCCCGGTCTGCATGACCTCCGCGCGGTGGCCGCTCGCCCGGACCTGGGCGACGGCCTCGCGGCGGTCCAGGCCGACGTGCTCGTACACCTGGGGGTTGACGAAGCAGACGGAGAAGACGCGGGCGGCCTCCCCGCAGTTGAGTCGGGTCAGTTCGCGCTGCCAGCGCGGGGCGGTGACCATCTGGCGGCGCAGTTCCTCGCGGGCGTACCGCACGTGCCGGGCCTCCTCGATCACATGGATGCGGGTCACCCCGCGCACGAGCGGCTGGACGCGCTCGTCCGGGAAGGTCAGCCGCTGCATCCAGTCGAGGATCTCCTCGCCGAGGAGGGTCGAGGCGAAGGATCCCGGGGTGGTGGAGATGGTCTTCAGGACGCGGGCGAGGTTGTGGTAGCGGCGCGGTACGGAGTAGCTGGGGGAGCCGCCCCAGGTGATCATCCGGCCGAACATCATCGAGTGCCGGCACTCGTCGGCGATTTCGGTGAGCGCGTAGCGGACGTGGTTGCTGACGACGGGCTTGTCGTAGATGTGCCGGACGAGCAGCTGCATGAGGATGATCTCGAACCAGATGCCGAGGGACGCCAGTGAGGCGGCTTCGTGCCGGGACAGCTCCTGGCGCTGCTCCTCGGACATCCGCCGCCACATGGGGGTGTCGTACAGGGAGAGCAGCTCGGGCGGCCAGAACCACTTGCCGTCCACGGGCGGGGTGTCCCAGTCGAGCTCCCGGTCCGGGTCGAAGGAGTGCTTGGCGGAGGCCTCCAGGAGACGCAGGGCGACCTGTTCGCGGTCGCGGAGCGGGCCCAGTGCGTCGCGGAGCAGCTGTACATCGCGTTCGGTCGCGGTCGTCATGGCGGGACGTGCCTCTCCCAGGGGTTACCGGCGGTCACCCACTATGAGACCGCCTGTCAGCAAGCCGGTCAATCCCCTTGCGTGCGACTTGTTGACCCGGCGTCTACCAACGTGTGAACCTGCCAACTGAGCCGGGAACCAGGTGACTTACCGGAGTATCGCGAGGCGAAGGAGCCGTCCGTGTCGACACACGACCTCTACACCACCGCCCCCGAGGAGCCGCTGTGGACGGTGCCCGCCACCGGCGCGGCCCGCTTCAGCTGGGACTACGACGACGGCCGCGAACGCCTGCTCGCCCTCTACCAGAAGGGCAAGGACAAGCAGTGGGACGGCAACAAACGCATCGACTGGAGCCTGGAGGTCGACCCCACCGACCCGCTCGGCACCCCCGACGAGGCCCTGACCCTCTACGGGACGCCGCACTGGACGAAGATGACCGAGAAGGACCGGGGCGAGCTGCGCCGGCACTACACCTCCTGGCAGTTCAGCCAGTTCCTCCACGGGGAGCAGGGCGCGATGATCTGCGCCGCCCGCATCGTGGAGTCGGTCCCCGACCTGGACGCGAAGTTCTACTCCTCCACCCAGGCCATGGACGAGGCCCGGCACGCCGAGATCTACGGGCGCTTCCTCCACGAGAAGATCGGGATGCTCTACCCGGTCAACGACAACCTCCAGGGGCTCCTCGGCGACACTCTGCGCGACTCCCGCTGGGACATGCCCTACCTCGGCATGCAGGTGCTCATCGAGGGTCTGGCGCTCGCCGCGTTCGGCATGATCCGCGACACCACGACCAAGCCGCTGCCCAAGCAGATCCTTGCGTACGTCATGCAGGACGAGGCCCGCCACGTGGCCTTCGGCCGCATGGCCCTGCGGGACTACTACAAGCAGCTCGGCGAGGCGGAACTGCGCGAGCGCGAGGAGTTCGTCATCGAGGGCTGCTACCTGATGCGCGACCGGCTCAGCGGGGTGGAGGTGCTGGAGAACTTCGGCATCCCCAAGCAGGAGGCGAAGGACCTCTCCGAGCACTCGGAATTCCTCCAGCTCTTCCGCAAGCTGCTGTTCAGCCGGATCGTGCCCTGCGTCAAGGACATCGGCCTGTGGGGCGAACGCCTCCAGAAGGCCTATGTCGACATGGGCGTCTTCGACCTGGGCGACTCCAACCTCGACCTCCTCATGGCCCAGGACGAGGAGATAGCCGAGGAACTGGACCGCCAACGCTTCGCCGCCGAGGAGCAGGCCCGCGTCGCGGAGGTCGCCGAGGCGATAGCCGAGGGCGCCTGAACCGCCTGTGGCGCGAGCCGTCCGCGGTTCGAACCACCCCTGGCCCGAACGGACCGTGGGCTCGAACCGCCCGTGGCTCGAACCGCCCGTGGCTCGAACCGCCCCTGGCCGAACGCGCCAACGGGACGCGGCCGGAAACCGCTGTACGGTCCCGGGCCGGTGGCGGGAGGATACGTGCGTGTCCACCGAAACCACCGCCCAGGACCTCGCCGCCGCCCGCCGGAGCCTCGAAGCGCTCGCGCTCGGGGACGCTTTCGGTGAGCGGTGGTTCCCGCTGTTCACACCTCCCCGGCATACGGTCAACGCGATCCGGGCCCGTCGAATCCCTCGGGAGCCCGTCTGGCACTGGACGGACGACACCGCCCTCGCCCGCGCCCTGAACCGGATGCTCGACGAGTGCGGACGCGTCGAACAGGACCGGCTCGCCCTCCTCTTCGCGCTCGCCTTCGACGCCGACCGGGCACGGGGGTACGGCCACGGCATGCACCTGCTGCTGCCCCAGTTGCTCACCGACCCGGCCGACTGGCGCACCCTGGCCCCCGGGCTCTTCGAGGGCGGCAGCCTCGGCAACGGGGCGGCCATGCGCGTCGCCCCGCTGGGTGCCCGCTTCCACCACGACCTGGACCTCGTCGCCGAACAGGCCGCGCTCCAGGCCGAGGTCACCCACGCCCACCCCGAGGGGATCGCCGGCGCGGTCGCCGTCGCCGTCGCGGCGGCCCTCGCGGCGGAGGGGGGCCTCACGCTCGCCCGGGTCGCCGGGGCGACGCCCCCGGGCGCCGTCCGGGACGGTCTGCTGCGCGCCGCCGAGGTCCCCTTCGACACCGCGCCGTGGCGCGCGGCCGACCTCCTCGGCAACGGGCAGCGCATCCGCGCCGACGACACCGTGCCGTTCGCGCTGTGGACCGCCGCCCGCCACCCCGGTGATCTGGAGGCGGCCCTCTGGGCCACCGCCGAAGGGCTCGGGGACATCGACACCACGTGTGCCATCACCGGCGGCGTCGTCGGCGCGGCCACCGGAGTGGAGGGCATGCCGGAGAGCTGGCTGAGCCGGCGTGAGTCCCTTGACTGACCGGACCGCCGCCGTCCGGGGCACTCGAAATCATGTTCGCCCCGATGCCGTAACTTGGGCGCCATGACCACCCCGCCGCCTCCGCCCCAGGACCCGTACGGCCCCCCGCAGGACCCGTACGGGCCCCCGCCCGGTCCCTACGGTCCCGCGCAGCCGTCCCAGCAGCCGCAGTACAACCCGTACGCGCAGCCGGGGCAGCCCGCCCCGGGACAGCCGCCGTACGGGTACGCGCAGCCGGGGCAGCCGTGGGGCGGCCCCGGTTTCGTCCCCGTGCCACCGCGGCGCAGGCGGACCGGGCTCGTCGTCGGGATCGTGGTCGGCGCCCTGGTGGTGGCGGGCGGCATCGCGTTCGGCGTCGCGCGGCTGCTGGACTCGGCGGTCGAGAAGGGCGACCTCCCGACGGTCGGCGCCTTTCCGGAGGCCAAGTACCGGCTGACCGTGCGGAAGACGCTCCTCGACGACGAGTACAGCCTCGTCAAGGACTCCTCGGCGACCGACGGGCGGGAGATCGAGGACACCTACGACCCGTCCATCAGGGACGCCAAGGCCGTGGTCGCCCAGTACGCCTCCGACGACGGCGGCAGCCTGATCGTCTCCGGCATGTGGGGGCGTATCAAGAGCCCCGCGTTCACCCGGGAGAAGATCCTGGAGGGCGCCACGCAGAACGACGGCATGACGATCGCCGTCGCCGCCCGCGACTTCCGGCCCGAGGGCTACGACGTCACGGTCTCCTGCCAGGTCGTGCGCTCCGTGCAGGGAGGCGTCACCAGCACCCTGCCCATGTGCGCCTGGGGCGACGCCAACACCGCGTCCTTCGTCGCCGTCGTCACCCCCGAGACCGCCGTGCAGGCCCCCGAGAAGGTCGACCTGGAGAAGGCAGCCCTGGACGCCGCCCGGGTCCGTGCCGAATCGCGCGAGCCGATCGGCGGCACGGCGGCCGGCTGAGGGACGCGCCCTCGGGGCCGTACGAATCCTCACCACGTACGATTCCGCAGCCCCGTACGACTCCGCACGACCCAACGAGCTCCGCGAGGCCGAACGGCCCCCCCGCACGGCCCACCGGGCCCCGCAAGGCCGCCCGCTCCTCACGGTCGCACGGTCCCCAGCACCCGTTCCGCCGCCGCGGCCATGGCGAGCAGGGCGGCGTCCGTGCCCCGGTCGGCGACCAGTTGGAGTCCGACCGGGCAGCCGTCCCCGGTGAACCCGGCGAACAGGCTTGCCGCCGGATGTCCGCTCAGGTTGAACCCCCAGGTGAGGGACGTCGAGAAGGTGTCGCCCGGGCCGTCGTGGCCGTGCGGGCGGTTGGGGGTGACCGGGGTCAGAAGGAGCGGCGTGCGGGCGAAGAAGGCGTCGAGTCTGCGGTCGTTCTCCTCGCGCGCCTCGGCCTGCTGGCGGGGTACGTGCCCGGCGCGCACCGCCTGCCAGGCCGGCGCCGGGTCCAGCAGCGCGCACGCGGGGCCGGTGAGGCTGACGACGCCCGCCGCGACGAGCCGGTCCACCGCGCTCCGCACCACCGTAGCCACCTCCGGTTCGACCTCGGCGTATCCGAGGCCGGGGCTGTGGGCGGCGGGCAGCGGGAGCGTCACGGGGGCCGGGGCGAAGCCGTCCAGGACCGCGCGCAGATACATCTCCGCGTCGGCGGCCGTACGGGCCAGCACCCCGGGCGCCGCCAGCCCGGACCGGTCGGCGGACGGCAGCAGCCCGTTCGTCGTCTTCAGGCCGAACACCCCGCACCAGGCGGCCGGGATGCGCACCGACCCCGCCCCGTCGCCGCCGGTCGCCAGCGGGACCGCGCCCGCCGCGACCGCCACCGCCGCCCCGGCCGACGATCCGCCGGGGGTGCGGTCGGGCCGCCACGGGTTGAGGGTCCGGCCGCGCGCCCCCAGTCCCCAGGTCTGCCAGGGCGTCCCGGGGCCCGGCACCGACGTCGAGCCGACGGGGATTCCGCCCGCCGCGATCAGCCGTCGCGCGGCGGGGGAGCGCACGCCGGTGCGGCCCTTCACCGCGAACGGCAGCCCGCCGAGGGGGAGACGGGCGGCCCCGGGCACCCGGGCGAGCGCCTCCTCGTGCCAGACGTCGAGGAAGGCGTGGAACCGCTCGTCCGCCCGCTCGGCCGCGACCAGCGCGCCCGCCACGTCCACCGCCTGCCCGCCCGCCACGTCCCGGAACCCGTTCATCCCCTGCGGACCGGCCACGTCCCGGAATTCGCCCACCCCCTGCCCGCCCGTCACGTCCCGGAATCCGTCCATCCCCTGTGGGCCCGCCTCTCGGATCACGCTCCCCGCCGCGGTCCACCGGACGGGCCTCGGAGCGGAGGGGCGGCCCCGCGGCCCGGTCCGGGCGGGGGTTCGCCGACGCGCTCTCAGTCTCCCAGCGCCGCCTCCATCACGGAACGGGCGATCGGGGCCGCGCTGCCGCCGCCGCTGATATCGGCCCGGTCGGCCGCCGCGTCCTCCACGACGACGGCCACGGCGACCGCGGGGCGGCCGCTGTCCGGCGCCTGGGCCCAGGAGATGAACCAGGCGTACGGGGTTCCCGAGTTGTCCACGCCGTGCTGGGCGGTGCCGGTCTTGCCGCCGACGGTCACCCCGTCGATCGCCGCGTTGGTGCCGGTGCCGTCGCGCACCACGTCGATCATCATCTGCCGCAGCCGCACCGCCGTCATCGGGTTCATCGCCCGGTGGTAGGTACGCGCTCCGGTGGTGCGGACGGTGGAGCCGCCGTGTGTCGTCGTGCGCTCGACGAGGTGCGGAGCCATCAGCTCGCCGCCGTTGGCCACGGCCGAGGCCACCATCGCCATCTGCAACGGCGTCGCCGTGGTGTCGAACTGGCCGATCGAGGACAGGGCCAGCTGGTCGTCGCTCATCTCCGTGTCGAAGTTGCTCTTCGCCACCCCGGACGGGATCCGCAGCCCCGTGTCGTTGAAGCCGAAGCGCCCGGCGGCCTCCACCATGCCCTCCAGCCCGACCTCCACCCCCAGATGGGCCATCACGGTGTTGCAGGACACCCGGATCGCGTCGGCCAGCGAGGCCTCCTCGCAGCCGCGCGACTCGTTGGGCAGCGTCGTGGTGGTGCCCGGCAGGACATAGGGCACGGGGGTGTCGGTCGGCGCGTCCGGATCGGTGACGACCTCCGCGTCGAGCGCGGCCGCGGCCGTCACGATCTTGAACGCGGAGCCGGGCGGATACGTCTGCCGGATCGCCCGGTTCAGCATGGGCTGGCTGTCCGCCGCGTTCAGCTCGCGCCAGGCGTCCGTGACGGCCGTGCCGGTGCCCGAGAGCAGCCCGGGGTCGTAGGACGGGGTGGAGACCAGTGCCAGGATCCGCCCGCTCGTCGGCTCGATGGCCGCCACCGCTCCCCGCCGCCCGTCGAGCCCCTGGTAGGCGGCGCGTTGCACGGCCTCCCTGATCGTGGTGACGACGTTCCCGCCCGGCTGCCGGCCGCGGGTGATCTCGTTCCAGAACGGCAGCGGCGCCAGCATCGGATCGGTGCCCGCGAGCACGTCGTCCTCGGCGTTCTCCAGCAGGGTGGTGCCGTACGTCTGCGAGGCGTAGCCCGTCACCGGCGCGTACAGCGGGCCGTCGCGGTAGGTGCGTTCCCAGGCGAGCTGTTCGCCGGTGTCCTTGGAGCCGGTAACCGGCCGTCCGCCGACCAGGATGTTGCCGCGCGGCTGGTCGTAACGGGCGATCGTGGTGCGGCGGTTGGCGGGGTTGTCGTCCAGCTCGTCGGCGTCGAGGACCTGGACGCGGGCCGCGTTCAGCAGCAGGGCCACGAGCAGCAGCAGACAGAAGGCGGCGGCGCGCCGGATGTAACGGATCACGAGCCGGCTCCTTCGGGGGCGGGGGCGACGACTCCGGTCTCCGCCCGGTCGGGGCGCGGGCGCCGGGCGAGATCGCTGAGGCGGATCAGCAGGGCCACGATGATCCAGTTGGTGACCACGGAGGAGCCGCCCTGGGCGAGGAAGGGCATCGCCATCCCCGTCAGCGGGATCAGCCCCATCACCCCGCCCGCGATGACGAAGACCTGGAGCGCCAGGATCGAGGCGAGTCCGATGGACAGCAACTGCCCGAAGGGGTCGCGCAGGGCCAGCCCGGCCCGGTAGCCGCGCGCCACCAGCAGCGCGTACAGCAGGAACACCGCTGTGAGCCCGGTCAGGCCCAGCTCCTCGCCGGCCGTCGCCAGGATGAAGTCGGACTTGGCGGCGAAGCCGATGAGGACGGAGTGGCCGAGGCCGAGCCCGGTGCCGAGCATCCCGCCCGCCGCGAACGCGAACAGCGACTGGGCGAGCTGTCCGGGGCCCTGCCCGGCGTCGATGGAGGCGAACGGATCGAGCCAGTCCTGCACCCTGCTGTGCACATGGGGTTCGAAGGAGCCGACGACGAAGGCCCCCACAGCGGCCAGCAGCAGTCCGACGGCGATCCAGCCGGTCCGCCCGGTCGCCACGTACAGCAGGATCACGAAGAGGCCGAAGAACAGCAGCGAGGTGCCCAGGTCCCGTTCCAGGACCAGCACGCCGACGCTGATCAGCCAGATCGCCACGATCGGGCCGAGCACCCGGCCGGTGGGCAGCCGCAGGCGCTGGGCCGTGCGCCCGGTGTACGCCAGCGCCCCGCGGTTCGCCGCGAGATAGGCGGCGAAGAACACCGCGAGCAGGATCTTGGCGAACTCACCGGGCTGGAAGGAGAACCCGCCGATCCTGATCCAGATCTTGGCCCCGTTCACCGCCGGGAAGAAGATCGGCACGATCATCAGCACGAGGGCCGCGGCGACCGAGAGGTACGCGTACCGCTGGAGAACCCGGTGGTCGCGCAGGAACACCACCACCGCGATGAAGAACGCGACCCCGAGCGTGGACCAGACGAGCTGGGTCGGGGCCGCCCTGTCGTGCGGGGTCTCCAGGTCGAGCCGGTAGATCAGCACCAGCCCCAGCCCGTTGAGCAGCACGGCGATGGGCAGGAGCAGCGGATCGGCGTACGGGGCGCGCAGCCGGACCGCGAGATGGGCCAGCAGCGCGAGCAGCCCCAGCCCGCCGCCGTATCCGAGGACATCGGGCGGAACCGCGTCGTCGTGGGCGAGACCGACGGCGGTGTAGCCGTAGACGGAGAGGAGGACGGCCCCGATGAGGAGCGAGAGTTCCACGCCGCGCCGCCGGGGCAGGCGCAGCTCGGGCGGGGGAGCGTCCGCCGTCGATGCGGTCATGCCCCGCAACGTAGCAAGACGTGGGGCTTATTTCCCTTATGTCATAGTGCGGAGGTTCGCAGGTCCCGCACCGCGCCGGACGGGCCCGTGCGGAGTCGGTCCCGCACCGCGCCGCGCGGCCCCCGTCGCGCCCTCAGTGCTGACGGGGCCGGTCGCCCTGCGCTCCGGGGGCGCTTCCGGGCTGGGGGCTCCCGCCGAACGGGTTCCCGTCCTGCGACGCCACGTGCTGGGCGAGCAGCTGGTCGGCCTGCTCCTTGGGTATGCGCTGCTCCCCGCCGCAGAAGGTGCACTGCGTGGCGTACTTCGTCGAGAACGGGAACAGCGGCACGAAGAACAGCGTGAACTTCGTCACCCGCTTGCGCAGCGTGTGCGCGGCGGGGTTCCCGCACCAGCCGCAGACCAGCGTGAGGATCGCCAGCTGGTACAGATAGCCTCGCGTGCCGAAAATGATCATGTCGTGGGTCCCTTCCCCGTATCACCCAGGAGCGCCCGGCGGCAGAGCGCCAGCAGCTTCTCGTCCTCGTATGTGTCATGGCTGCCGTAGCCGCCGTCCATCGCGTTGTGGCGGCGTACGGAGGCGAGTTCGGCCCGCAGCACCCGCGCCGCGTCCGGCCCCGCGCAGGCAGCCCCCGTCCGTGCCAGATGTCCGGCGATCCGGACCCTGACGTGACGGTTCTTCTCCCAGGCCGCGAGGAGTACCGGTACGGATTCCCCGGCCCGACCGGAAACCTCCCACAGCGCGATCGCCGCGTCCACCCGCAGCCACAGCTCCTGATGGCGCAGCAGCCCCCGCAGCCGGGGCGCCTCCGCCGCCGCCCGTCCGCCGAGCCGGCCCAGCGCCCCCGCCGCCGCCCGCCGTTCGTTGACCTGCTTCGCGCGCAGCCCCTCGGCCAGCACCGGCAGCACCGCCCCGGCATCGCCCTCGACCGCCCACAGCGCCTGCGCGGCCTCGACCGCCGCGGCCGTACCGGCCCGGCCCATCAGCGCCCGCAGTTCCGGGATCGCGCACCGCGCCGCCGGCCCGAACGAGCCGAGCGCCCGCAGCGCCGCCGTCCGCAGCCAGTCGCCCCGGTAGGCCGGCGCCCCGCGCAGCAGCCGCAGCACCTCCGGCGCCGCCTCGCCCGCCCGCAGCGCCGTCAGCCCGGCGAGCAGCGGACTCGCCCGGTCGTACGCCTCCTCGTCCAGGGCCACCTCGCCCAGCCGGTGGCGCAGCGCGTCGGCCAACGGCCGGGCGGCCTCGCCGAGATGGGCGAGGGCGTACCCCACGTCGTGCGGCACCTCGGGCCGCTCCAGGGCCGCGCCGAGCGCGGGCAGCGCGCGGACGTCGCCCAGCCGGGCCAGGGCCTTCACCGCACTGCCCAGACAGGGCGGCCCGCTCGCCCACTCCTTCACCCAGCCGTCCGGATCCGCCGCCACCCGGGCCGCCAGCGCGTCGGCGGCCGGCGCGGCCAGACCGAACAGCTCCTCCAGGACGTGCGAGGCGGCCTCGGACAGCCGCGGCTCGTCCGAGGCCAGTTGCTCCCCGACCAGCCGGACCAGCTCCCCGTACGAACCGCGCCAGGTGCGGATCAGCCCGCCGCTCATCCGCACCGCGTCGATGCGCTGCCCCGGGTCCGGGCTGCACAGCTGGTCGGTGAGCAGGGCCGTGCGGTCCGCGATCCGGTCGTCCAGGCCGACGTGCAGGGTGCGCAGCAGATCGGCGGTCCACGGCGCGGTGCGCCCGGCCCGCTCCTCGGCGGACAGCGACCGCAGCTGTCCCAGCAGCGTCACCGGCGCGGCCTCGGTCCCGGCCGGCTCCTCGCCGTGCGTCTCGGCGGCGCGCGGGCCGCTCTCGCCGGGGTCCGCCCCCGGCGCGTCCCCGGGCTCCGAGCCGGGCGCCGAACGCAGTTGCCGCAGGAGTCCGGCGACCACCCGCACCACATCGCCGGGCAGTTCCTCGGGGGCGCACCGGGCGAGCTGGGCCAGGGCGGCCAGCCGCAGCCCCGGCGGATGCGCCCCGGCGGCCAGCCGGCCCAGGCACGCGGCGCTGCGCCCGGCGACCGGGCGGTGCCGCAGGGCCAGCCGCCCGGCGGCCTCGACCAGGGCGAGGCGCACCTCCTCGTCCCCTTCCACGGTGATCCGCTCGCAGAGCACGGTCAGCACCCTGGACGGGTCGCCGTGCAGCGTGGCGAGGGCCAGGGGGGCGCTGACCCGGACGCCGGGGTCCTCGTCGGCCAGCAGGGCGAAGAAGGCCTCGGAGCCCGCGCTGACGGCGGCGGCGGCCATCGCGTAGTTCGCCGCACCGTCCGCCTCTTCCGCCGCCTCCCCGATGTCCTCCTCGTCGACGTCGATGCCGCCGATGCTGGTCAGCAGCTCGACGACACCGCCGCGGTCGGGGACGCGGGGGTCGGCGACCAGCTCGAACAGGAACGGGATGCAGGCGAGCGTGCAGGCGTAGACGTCGCCCTGGTGGTGCACCGCCCCGTACATCCCGTCCAGCGCGGCCTCCCGGCGCACCGGATCGGCGGACGCGAGGCCCTGGAGCAGCCCCGGAACGTCGTCGGCGGGCCCGTACGCATGTTCCATCGAGGCCCAGTCGACCTCGTCGATCCCCGCGAACACGCCATCGCCTCCCCACGGTCTCCCTTGCGCAGTGTCTGCGCAGAGTGTGCACCACCGCTCGGACAATCCGACCGCCCCCGGCCAGCTTTTGGCCTTGCGCATGACAATGGGGGCGGCCATACGGTATATCCCGGCCGCACACGGCCACGGCGCCCGCCGTGCACCGGCCACCGCGCCCGCCGCGCAGGGCCGGTGCGGGCCCGCGCACGGCCCGGCTATCCGGCGTCGGGCACCGGACGCCCCCGGTCCGCATCGGTGAGCGGGGCGAGCAGATCGCCGTGGAGCGCCAGCCGTCCGGCCATGTCCCCGGCGAGGAAGACCAGGTCACGGGCGTCCCGGCACTCCTCGATCTCCGCCCAGGTGACCGGTGCCGACACGGTGGGCTCGGCGCGGGCGCGCAGGGTGTAGGGGGTGGCGGTCGTCTTGGCCGCCGCGTTCTGGCTGAAATCGACGAACACCTTGCCCGGCCGCAGCGCCCGCCGCATCCGGTGCACCACCAGCTCCGGCAGCTCCCGCTCCGCCCGGACGGCGAGTGCCTTCGCGTACGCCGAGACCCGCGCGGAGGGTGTGGGCTCGACCGGGACGAGCAGATGCAGCCCCTTGGAGCCCGAGGTCTTCCCGTACGCCTCAAGGCCGTCCGCCGCCAGGTGCTCGCGCAGCCAGAGCGCGACCCGGCAGCACTCCACGACGGTGGCGGGTGCCCCGGGGTCCAGGTCGAACACCATCCGGTCGGCCGTCCCCGGAGCCTCGGCCCGCCACTGCGGGGTGTGGAACTCCACCACCAGATTGGCCGCCCACATCAGGGACGCCAGCCCGTCCACCACGATCTGCCGGGCACTCTCCTTCTCGTGGTGCGGCACCGGGGCGGTGCGTACCCAGGACGGCGTACCGGGCGGCGGGTTCTTCGTGAAGAACAGCTGCCCGTCCGGGCCGTCCGGATAGCGCAGGAACGACAGCGGCCGGTCCCGCAGGTGCGCCAGCAGGGGTCCGGCGACCGTGGCCGCGTAGTAGTGCAGTACCTCGCCCTTGGTGGTGCCCGTGGCCGGATACAGCACCTTGTCCAGATTGCTCAGCGCCAGGCGCCGCCCCTCCACCTCTGTGATCGGCGTCATACGATAAGAGTCACACGAAATACGGATTCGTATGGATCTCTATGGATTTGTGCGGATGAAACGGAAGGGGTGACCGGTGAGGTCCATATGGAACGGGGCGATCTCCTTCGGGCTGGTCAGCATCCCGATCAAGCTGGTCAACGCCACCGAGAACCACTCGGTCTCCTTCCGTCAGATCCACCTCTCCGACGGCGGCCGGATCCGCTACCGCAAGGTGTGCGAGATCGACGGCGAGGAGGTGGGCTCCGGCGAGATCGGCAAGGCGTACGAGGAGGCCGACGGGACGATGATCCCGATCACCGACGAGGATCTGGGGTCCCTGCCGCTGCCCACCGCCAAGACCATCGAGATCGTCGCCTTCGTGCCGGCCGACTCCATCGACCCGCTCCAGATGGACGCCGCGTACTACCTCTCCGCCAACGGTGTACCGGCCGCCAAGCCGTACACCCTGCTGCGCGAGGCACTGAAGCGGAGCAACAAGGTCGCCCTCGCCAAATACGCGCTC
This sequence comes from Streptomyces sp. NPDC057682, assembly GCF_042799575.1. Lineage (NCBI taxonomy): Bacteria > Bacillati > Actinomycetota > Actinomycetes > Kitasatosporales > Streptomycetaceae > Streptomyces > Streptomyces sp. NPDC057682. Next base: position 333,575 of record NZ_JBHVIN010000004.1, read on the forward strand.
CGCGGCCGTGAGCGCCTGGGCATGCTGCGCGTCGTGGACGACGTCATCGCCATGCACGGGCTGCTCTGGCCGGACGAGATCAGGGCCCCCGAGGGGGTCGCCCCGGAGGCCGACGTCACGGTCCGCGACGCCGAACTCGACCTGGCCGACGCCCTGATGGACACGCTCGGCGAGGTCGACATGGACTCGCTGCACGACGACTACCGCGAGGCCGTCGAGGAGCTGATCGCGGCGAAGGCCTCCGGCGAGGCCCTGGAGCCGGCCGCCCCCGACTCCTCCGGCGGCAAGGTCATCGACCTGATCGCCGCCCTGGAGGGCAGCGTCCGCGCGGCGAAGGAGGCGCGCGGCGAGGAGACCGGCGACGGGGAGGCGGCCGACGGGGAGGGTGAGGTGGCGGAGGTGACTCAGCTCTCCGGGCGAGGGAAGTCCGCCGCGAAGGGGGCCGGGGCGAAGAAGAAGGCGTCCGGGTCCCGGAAGCCGGCCGCGAAGAAGAGCGCGCCGGCCGGCCGGTCCTCCGCCAAGAAGAAGACCGCCGAGAAGAGCGCCGGCGGGACCAAAAAGGCCGCCGCGAAGAAGACGTCCGAACGGCGCACCCCGCGCAAGCGCGCCTCCGCCTGATCCCTCGACCTGCCCCTCCTCCGGACGCCGTACGCCCGTCATCGCGCCCGTCATCGCCCCGGGGGGCTTGCGCGCGGCGCCCCGCGTCCCTAAATTGAACACCGATCAATTGGTCACTGTTCAATTTTCGGGGAGGGGTGGTTCCGGTGGCGGTCGACGCAATAACGGGGGCGGGGACGGCGACGGGGAAGGCGCGCGGAGGTCCCGGGCGCCGGGTGGTCTGGGCGCTGGTGGGCGTGCTGCTCACCGCGTTCCTCAGCGCGCTCGACCAGACGATCGTGTCGGTCGCGGCGTTCCCGATCGCCACGGACCTCGACCCGGTCGACGGGGTGCGGCTGATGCCCTGGCTGATCACCGCGTACATGCTCGGCTCCACGGCCACCCAGCCGCTGTACGGCAGGATCTCCGACCTGTACGGGGCGAAGCGGGTCTTCGTCGCGGCGGCCGGGATCTTCCTCGCGGCCTCCGCACTCTGCGGGACCGCCGCAACGATGGGGCAGCTCATCGCCTGCCGCGCCGTGCAGGGCATCGGGGCCGGCGGCCTCTACAGCGTCTCGCTGATCCTGCTGGGCCGGGCCGTCCCGGCCCGCGACCGGGCCAAGTTCCAGGGCGTCGGCGGCCTGGTCATCGCGCTGGCCACCGTCGCCGGCCCGCTGATCGGCGGCTTCCTCACCGGCGACCACAGCCTGTTCGGCCTGCACACCTCGTGGCGTTGGCTCTTCTACGTCAACCTGCCGATCGGCATCGCCGGCATCACCATGGTCGTCACCCTGCTGAAGCTCCCCGAGGCCACCGGACGCGGCAGCCACCGCATCGACGTCGCCGGCGCGCTGCTCGTCGTCGCCGCGACCTGCGCGCTGCTCCTGATGACGACCTGGGGCGGCCACACGTACGCCTGGTCCGACCCGGCGATCCTCGGCCTCGCCGCCGCCGGCGTCCTGCTCCTCGGCCTCTTCGCCCTGCGCCAGAGCCGGGCCGCCGAACCGCTCATGCCGCTGCGGATGTTCCGCGAACGCACCGTCGCCGTCGCCACCCCGATGCTCTTCGTCACCGGCTTCGCCCTCATGGGCGCCATCACCTACGCCGCCCTCTACCTCCAACTGGTCAAGGGCCTCACACCGGCCGCCACCGGACTGCGCCTCATGCCCATGATCGTCGGCATCATGGCCTCCTCAATCGGCTCGGGTCTCGTCATCTCGGCCCGCGACGGCCGCTACAAGATCTTCCCGGTCATCGGCACCGCCGTGGCCGCCGCCGGACTCGGCGCCCTCGCCACTCTGCGGGCCGACAGCGCGTACGCCGTCCTCGCCGTCGGACTGCTGCTCCTCGGTCTCGGTCTCGGCCTGCTGATGCAGGTCCTGGTCCAGGCGGTCCAGAACACCGTCCCCGACCGCGAGCTGGGCTCCGCCACCACTACCGCCACGTTCTTCCGGACGATGGGCCAGTCCTTCGGTGCCGCGGTCTTCGGCGCGATCCTGACCAACCAGTTCGCCTCCCGTGCCGCCGCGAGCACCGTCCCCGGACTGCACGGCCGGGACCTCGCGCCCGAGCGGCTGGCCGGCCTCCCGGAGCCCGCGCGCACGGCGGGGCTGGACGCCTTCACCTCCTCCCTGGGGGTCGTCTTCGTCACCGGCGCCGTCATCATGCTCGTGGCGCTGGCCCTCTCCTTCTTCCTCAAAGAGATGCGCCTGCGGGAGATCGACGACATCGACGCGCTCGTCGGGGAGAGCGGGGCGGCCGGGGCGGCCGCGGAGTCGGGCCCCTCGTCGGCCGAGGCCCCGGCAGCGGATGATGGGGGCGCGCAGGGCTCCGGAACAGCTGAGGTCCGTGACGAAGGGACGGGACGGCGCGATGCCGCTGCAACGGTCTGAACTGGTGGACACGGCACTGGAACTGCTCGACGAGATCGGCCTCGACGCCCTCTCCACCCGCAGGCTCGCCACCGCACTCGGGGTCCGCCCCGGCGCCCTGTACTGGCACGTCAAGAACAAGCAGGACCTGCTGGACGCCCTGGCCGAGAAGATCCTCGGCGAACTGGCCCCGGTCCCGCCCGCCGACGCCGCCACCTGGCCCGACGCGGTGCGCCGGATGGCCGTCGACATGCGGCGGGTGCTCCTCGCCCACCGGGACGCCGCCCGGCTCGTGGCCGGATCCGCCTGGCTCGGCCCGCACCGCCTCGGCTTCGCCGACGGACTGATGCGCGTCCTGAGCGTCACCGGGGCCCCCGTCGCCGCCGTCGCGCACGGCTGCGACACGGTGGTCAGCTACGTCACGGGCTTCGTCCTCCAGGAGCAGAGCGAGACCGGCACCACCGAGGACGCCGAAAGCGCCCAGGAGCCCGGCGAGGCCCCCGACTTCAGCGGGTTCCCGCATCTGGGGGCCTGGGCGGCCGAATGGAACCCCGGGGTCCGGCAGGAGGCGTTCGCGGCGGGCCTGGAGATCCTGGTCACCGGCCTCGACCGGTACCTGTCCCACCGGCCGCACGCCTGAGACGGGACGGACGGACGGACGGCCGCCGCGGGGCATCCCCGCGACGGCCGTCCGTATCGTTTCCCCGTTTTCCCGTTCTCCCGTCCCCGCGGGCGTCAGCGCCTGCGGAAGGAGCTCACATAGCCCGGGGCCGGAGTCCCGACGCCCGTGACGTCGTCGTAGCCGCGCACGGCGGCCAGCGAGGCGTCCTTGCCGAGGCTGCGCACCGAGGTCCGCAGCCCGTCCGCCGCGTCGACCCCGTTGACGAAGTCCACCCGGGCCACGGCCAGATCGCGCTTGGCGCCCAGCGGGTGGTCCGTCACGTCGTGGTACGTCTTCGAGCCGTAGCGGGCGTAGATCGCCGGGTTGGCGAAGCCGAGCGGACGGCCGTGCGCGGCCTGCTGGGCGAGGGCCTGCACCCCGGCGACGACCGGCGCGGCCAGCGAGGTGCCGCCGATGCGGTACTCGTCGTAGGCGAGGGAACCGTCGGGCATGGTCTGCGTCTGGCCGACCAGGAAGCCGGTGTTCGGGTCCGCGACGGCCGCGATGTCCGGCACGGTGCGCATCCGGGTCTTCCCGTTGGCGCGGGCCAGCGCGTCCGGCACGGTGCCGCGCTGGTAGAACGGCTGCTTCACGGTGGCGCTGGTGCCGCCGCCCGCGCCCGAGGTGTACGCGCCGGGGAAGTCGGTCCAGCTGCGGCCGTCCTCCGACAGGAGCGCGTTCTTGGTGCCCCAGCCGGTCTCCCACTGGTACGCGTCGTGCTTGCCGACTGCCAGCGAGGTGCCGCCGACCGAGGTCACCCAGGCGGAGTTGGCGGGGACGTCGACCTGCTTGGTCCCGGTGGACGCGACGTTGTCGCCGGCGTCGCCCGAGGAGAAGTAGAAGCCGATGCCCTCGATCGCGCCCATCTTGAACACCTGGTCGTAGGCGAGCGCCAGGTCGGGGGTCTGGTTGGCCTCGATGTCGCCCCAGGAGTTGGAGACGATGTCGGCGAGCCGGGAGTCGACGACCTTGTTCAGCGAGTCCAGCAGATCGTTGTCGTAGCAGGACGCGCCGCCCACGTACACGATGTTCGCGTCCGGGGCGACGGCGTGCACGGCCTCGACGTCGAGGGTCTCCTCGCCGTACCAGCCGGAGGCCCCGCACTCCTCGGTCCTCGTGTAGTCGTCGGGGAGGACCTGGGTGAGCTGCCCGCGCCGGTAGGGCGCGTCGCCGTTGCGCTTCGCGTACTCGGAGGCGTCCTCGGCGATGGTGGGGGAGGCGTACGCGTCGGTGATCGCGACGGTCACGCCCTTGCCCGTGTAGCTCCCGGCCCCGTACGCGGAGCGCAGCTGCTTGCCGGTGTAGCCCTTGACCGCGTACGGCACCTTCGCGCCGTACGCCTTCGGGAGGGAGGAGGCGGTGTTCGAGCCGAAGTAGCTGGAGAACGGCCCCGAGTTGCGGAACACGGCGTCCGGCGGCGGAAGGACCTCGTCGTGGCTGGACCGGTGCGGCGCGTTGTCCAGACCGGAGACGGCGAGGACGGCGTCGCCGAGCGCGGCGGGCACGGTCGCGGTGGCCGCCGGGGCCCGGTAGGTCCGGCCGCTCCTGCGGTACTCGCGCAGCTGGGTGCCGAAGGCCTTCTCGGCCGTGGCGACGTCACCGGTGGCCGAGACGTAGTGCTGGTTGGTGCCCGTGACCGTGAGCCCGGAGTCCTTGAGCCACCGGCTCACCCGGTCGATCTGCTCCGGCGTCGCCCCGAACCGGGCCTGCGCCTGGGCCGGGCTCAGATACTTCCCGTACGAGGCCGACTCCGGGTCGGACACGGCGGCGGCGTACGCGGTGAGGCCCGCGGCGTCCCGTCCGGCCAGGTGGACCCGGACGGAGACCTTCGCGCTGTCGGCCGAGGCGCCCCGGTCGGCCGATGCGGTGGCCCAGGCCGGCTTGGTCCCCTGCAACGCCGCTCGAGCGCCGGGTGCGGCGTCTGCGCTGGCGTCGGGTATCCCGAGGGCGAGCGCCCCGGCGAGCATGGGCAGTGTCACTGCCATGCTCAGCCCGGCGCGTCGTCCGGCGCGGCTGATTCTCAACGTAACCCCCTGCGATATGGGTCTCGCGTGTGGACCATGTGCCGGATGATGTGCACATGTAAGGGGACACTCTGGCGAGGAACGTCTCATGTATGGGGCATGTATAAGCCAAGAAACGGCCAAGGGACGCTCAAGCATGGCCGGTTGACGCCAAATCGCCGGGCTTCGCACCCTCGGCCGACGGTCCCGGCCGCCGACGGGTAGAGTCCGAAGGGCCGCGACTGGCGTGCACCCTCCGGGGTGTTCCGTGGAACCGACCACGAGGGAGCGGCACACCCGGGCGCGCCCGGGGGCCATCGCCGGAGAGCCGTCCGCCTGGGCGATCCGGGTCCATGTCGCCTCGTGCGACCGACCCGGGAGGACTCCCGTGACCGCGTCCGTATCCACAGCCGCATCCACCGTGGCCCCGCCCCGCCACTCCGCCCTGACGGCGGCCGATCCCGAACTCGCCGCCCTCGTGGCCGCCGAGGAACGCCTCCAGGCCGACACCCTGCGCCTGATCCCCAGCGAGAACTACGTCTCGGCCGCCGTGCTCGAAGCGTCCGGAACGGTCCTCCAGAACAAGTACTCCGAGGGCTACCCCGGCAAGCGCTACTACGAGGGCCAACAGGTCATCGACCAGGTCGAGGCGATCACCGTCGAGCGGGCGAAGGCCCTGTTCGGCATGGAGCACGCCAACGTCCAGCCCTACTCCGGCTCCCCGGCCAACCTCGCCGTCTACCTCGCCTTCCTGAAGCCCGGCGACACCGTCCTCGGCATGTCACTCCCGATGGGCGGCCACCTCACCCACGGCTGGGGCGTCTCGGCCACAGGCACCTGGTTCAACGGCGTACAGTACGGCGTCCGCCGCGACACCGGCCGCGTCGACCTGGACGAGGTCCGCGACCTGGCCCTCGCCGAGCGGCCCAAGCTCATCTTCTGCGGCGGCACCGCCGTCCCCCGCACCATCGACTTCGCGGGCTTCGCGGAGATCGCCCGCGAGGTCGGCGCGGTCCTCGTCGCCGACATCGCCCACATCGCGGGCCTGATCGCCGGCGGCGCCCACCCCTCACCCGCCCCCCACGTCGACGTCGTCTCCACCACCACCCACAAGACTCTCCGCGGCCCCCGCGGCGCCATGCTCCTCAGCCGCGCCGCACACGCCCGCGCCCTCGACCGCGCCGTCTTCCCCGGCCTCCAGGGCGGCCCCCACAACCAGACCACCGCCGCCATCGGCGTCGCCCTCAACGAGGCCGCCACCCCCGCCTTCTGCTCCTACGCCCACACCGTCGTCGCCAACGCCCGCGCCCTCGGCGAGGAACTCGCCGCCCGAGGCTTCGACCTCGTCTCCGGCGGCACCGACAACCACCTCCTCCTCATCGACCTCACCACCAAGGACATCCCCGGCAAGGTGGCGGCGAAGGCCCTCGACCGCGCCGGCATCGTCGTCAACCACAACACCGTCCCCTACGACCCCCGCAAGCCCTTCGACCCCTCCGGCATCCGCATCGGCACCCCGGCGCTCACGTCCCGGGGCATCCCGACGACGGAGATGGCCACCGTCGCCACCTGGATCGACCGAGCCGTCACCGCCGCCCGCACCGCCGACGAGCCCACCCTCACGGCGATCCGCGCCGAGGTGAAGGAACTGATGGAGGCGTACCCGGCCCCGGGGCTGCCGGTCGACTGACCCGCACTCCGCATACGACAGCGCCCCGCCCCGGAGCAGTCCGGGGAGGGGCGCTGTCGTGTTATCCGGCACCGGCCCGGAAGCACACCGGGTCCACGCACGAGGTCAGGCGCCGGTGTGCCGGCTCCGGTCGCTCTTCACGTACTTCAGGGTGACCACCAGAAGGGCCAGGGAGACGCAACCGATGACCACCAGCGTTACCCGCGTCGCGGCTCCCTCGTTAGTGATCGCTCCCACGAACCCGACCAGCGTTCCGCCGAAACCCAGGAAGAGGGTGCGCCACCCGAGGAACATCTCCGCAAGGCCGAGGGCGGAGCCCCTGAGGAACCCGCCACCTCGCAGGCAACTCGCGATTCCCTCTGTCCTCTTCATCACATCACCCGGCTGATCGACGGCGTCCACGACGGCACCGCCTGCGGCCGGGCCCCGGACACGACCGTATCCCGGCCGGTCCAGCCGGTGTCCGGAGCCATCCGGTCCCCGAACGACAGCGCCCCGCCCCGGACGACTCCGGGACGGGGCGCTGGGCGTCCGGGCGTCAGCCCTGGACGGCGTAGGTGATGAAGTCGCTCCACACGGTGGGGGAGAGGGCGAGTTCGGGGCTGTGCCGGTCCTTGGAGTCCCGGACGTGGACGGCGGTCGGGCAGGCGGCGACCTCGACGCAACTGTCGCCTTGTGAGCCGCTGTAGCTCGACTTGCGCCAGGACATCGCCACCTCGACGCAGCTGTCCCCCTCGGAGCCGCTGTAACTGCTCTTGAACCAGGCCAGTTCGGACGTGCTCATAGCGCTCCTCGCATTCGCTTCAGGCCCCGGAAGGCCGCATCGTGCGGGTCCGTGAAGGGAGTATTGCCGAGAGCTCCCGAGGGCGTACGTCTCCTTTGAGCCAGTAGCCGAATGCTGATACGGGACGATTCATTCAGCCCCGACGGGCACCCCGAACAATCGGGCCGACGGCGGCGGCCCCCTCCGGGTCTTCCCGCAGCCGCTTACCGAGGCGGTCCCGTACGGCGTCTTCGAGGCACTTCGTCACTTCGGCGTTGCCCAGCACACCTCTCGTGGAGCCCTCGAATTCGGGGCGGTCCAGCTTGACCGACACGACGGCCGTCAGGCCGGTACCGATCCCCTCCGGGTCAATGTCGGGATCCGACGGCGTCAGGATCCCCCGCTCGCGCGCGTACGCCGTGAGCGCGGCGGCTGCCCCTCGGCGGAAGCCGGTGACGTGCGTACCGCCGAGAGTGGGCCGGCCGTTGGCGTAGCTCCGCACCCGTTCGCCGGGACAGCCGCACCAGCGGAAGGCGACCTCCAACACCCCCGACATCCGAGAGTCCTCCTGCGCGAAGGCGAGGGTATCCATCGGGGTGGCCGCCGTGTGAGCGTCGAGAACATCGACGAACTTCCCGAGTCCGCCCGGAAAGCGGATCCGCACCGAACGGGGCTCGTCCGGGCGCCGCAGGTCGGCCAGCGAGACGTCCAGGAGCGGGTACACCGGAGCCAGTTCCCTGAACGGCTTCTCCAGCGAGTCGAACGAGAACTGCGCCCTTCCGAAGATGTCGGCGTCCGGCCAGAAAGTGATGGTGGTTCCGCTTCCGTCCGCCGTTCCCACCTCGGTGACCGGGGTGACGGCGACGCCCCGCGCGTACTCCTGAACCCACCGGATGCCCCCGCGCCGCACTTCGGCCGTCATACGATGGGACAGTGCGTTGATGACGCCGAGCCCCAGGCCGAACGCACTGAACGCCACCTCGTGGCGGTCCTCGACACCTGCCTCGGACCACGTCTCGGTGAGCAGGGCTTCGAGCCCGCTACCAGCGGCCCCGTCCGACCCGTCGACAGGGATGCCTGGCCCGTCATCTGCCACGCGCAGACCGCCGTCGGCCGTCAGCGTGATGGCGACGGACGTGGCACGGCCGCCCAGAACCTCGTTCACGGCCCGGTCCGCGACGTCGAACACCATCTGGGCCAGCCCGCGTTCCCCCGTCGAGCCCACATACATGCCGGGCCGCTTCCGTACGGCGGCCCACCCTTCCAGCATCTCGATGCGAGTGCTGTCGTACCCGGTGCTCTCCGCGTTCACGATGTCCCCTCCGACGGTGCCGAGCAGAGTCTCCAGGCTAGGAACATCCCAGGAAAACACCAGGTCAAGGCCAGTTTCTCCATCCCGTCGACGGGCGCGTGACAGCCTGTCCGAAGGCGGTCGACCAAGACGGTCCGGGACCGGCGTCAGCTTGCCTCCGCACCCCCTCCGAGGGGCTGTACGGGCAGATTCCAGGGATCCCGAGGCCGACTTTTCAGACGCGTGCGGATCCCTGCCGCCCGAAGCCCCGGAGCTGTCCGGTCCGTGAACGACAGCGCCCCGCCCCGGACGACTCCGGGACGGGGCGCTGGGCGTCCGGGCGTCAGGCCTGGACGGCGTAGGTGATGAAGTCGCTCCACACGGTGGGGGAGAGGGCGAGTTCGGGGCTGTGCTGGTCCTTGGAGTCCCGGACGTGGACGGCGGTCGGGCAGGCGGCGACCTCGACGCAATTGTCGCCCTCGGAGCCGCTGTAGCTCGACTTGTGCCAGGACATCGCCACCTCGACACAGTCGTCACCCTGAGAGCCGCTGTAACTGCTCTTGAACCAGGCCAGTTCGGACGTGCTCATAGCGCTCCTCGCATTCGCTTCAGCAGACTCAGCGAATCCTCGGGGGTGAGAGCCTGCGAGCGCAGTTTCGCATACCGCTGCTGGACGACGCTGATCTCCTTCACGTCAGAGATCAAGCGTCCGTTCTGTTGTCCTTCCGAGTACGCGAACCAGCGGTGCTCCGGGGTCTCGGCCAGTCGCATCGGCCCATCCAGCCCCGCGTGATGCGGCCGTCGCGTGGGCATCACCTGGATCTCCACGGTCCAGTTGTTCTCGGCCAAGTCGATGAGATGGTCTAGGAGTTCTCGCGTCACCTCGTCGCCACCCGTCCTGCGCTCCAGCACCGACTGCTCGATGATGAAGCTGAAGGCCGTGGGCGGCTTCCGGTTGACGGACAGGAGGTTCTGACGGGCCATCCGGGCCGCGATGCGCTGTTCCAGTTCCTCCGGGTCCGGCAGAGGCGGAACATCCAGCGATACGGCGCGTGCGTACGCCTCGGTCTGCAACAGGCCGGGCACCACCCGGCACTCGTACGTGTACAGGCTGATCGCCGTCGCCTCGATGCGCGCCCACTGGACGAACCAACTCGCCAGCCCCGCCTGCCGGGTGAGGAACGGCGCCGCCCGACGGAGCGCGCCGATGTTGCCGAGGACCGGCTCCGCGCCCTCCACGAAGTCGAGGTCGGGCATGCGGCGGCCCTGCTCGATGGAGGCGATCGTGTGCTTCGAGTACCCGACGAGGGCACCGAACTCCTCGCGGCTGAGCCCCGCGTGCTCCCGTAACGCGTGGACGACCGCGCCGAAGGTGCGCAGGCTGTCCGACGCCTCCGGTTCCGTACCGCCCGCCGATCCCGTAACGCCGCCGTCCATGCCCTCGTAGGCCATCGCCGGACACCTCCCGTGCTGTTCGCCCGCCGTACCGCTTCCGACTGGCGCCCATCGTCACGGACGGTGACGCGTACTGTCTACCGAACGTGCGCGTACGCTGACCTTGCGTACGCGCTCCGCCCCTGGTGGAGGGGGACACCCCGGCGGCACCGTGGGCATATGACAGCACCCTCCGCCCCCGGCACCCTCGAAGCGTCCGTCACCGTATGTGTGTTCGTCCAGCGCTTCAGCTCGACCCCGCGAGGTGCCCGCCTCGCCCGCCGGCTCGCCCTCCACCAGCTCGATCTCTGGGGCCTGCCGTACGGCAGCCCGGCGTCCGACACCGCCGCCGTCCTCGTGGCCGAGCTTGCCGCCAACGCCGCCACCCACGGACGGATCCCCGGTCGCGACTTCGAACTGGTCCTCGGGCTCGTCCCCACCACCCTGCGCATCGAGGTCTCCGACACCCGGAGTGAGTGCCGCCCGCCGTCCCCGGGAACCCTCCGTCCCGCACCCCTGCCGCTGGCCGAGGGCGGCCGGGGCCTCCTCCTGGTCGAGGCGCTCGCCGACCGCTGGGCGGTGCTCGACCGCGACCCGATCGGCAAGACGGTCGTTGCCGAGCTGGATCTTCCCGGCTGAGAGGGGCCGGGGAACAACAAAAAAGCGCTGACCCACATTTCTGTCGGTCAGCGCTTCTGTGGCACTTCCTGCGAAGTGCCCCCGGCAGGATTCGAACCTGCGCACCCGGCTCCGGAGGCCGATGCTCTATCCCCTGAGCTACGGGGGCGTATCGCTGTGTTGCTCGGCGACGGGTGAAACACTACCAGCTTCCACGGGGTGCCCGTGAACAGGTATTCCGCGTCATCGCGGGAGGGCGTACGCCCCCTCGCACACACATTTGGCCAACCTTGCCGCCGCCGTCCGGGGGCGGAAGTGGGCAAAACCCGGACGCAGCCCCTCCGCCCCGCCTACTCTCGAAGGGTGTCAGGCGCGTGCGGCCGTGTGCTTGTTGTCGACGACAACAAGGTCATCCGGCACTTGATCAGGGTCAATCTCGAGCTGGAGGGCTTCGAGGTCGTGACCGCGGCCGATGGTGTCGAGTGTCTGGATCTCGTTCATCGGGTGAGTCCCGACGTGATCACACTCGATGTCGTCATGCCGCGGATGGACGGGCTGCAGACGGCCACCCGGCTGCGCTCCGATCCGCGGACCCGGCATCTGCCGCTGGCGATCGTCAGTGCCTGCACGCCGTACGAGGTGGACAGCGGGGTCGCGGCCGGGGTGGACGCGTTCCTCGCGAAGCCCTTCGAGCCCAGTGAGCTGGTGCGGCTGGTACGGACGTTGGCGGAGCGCGGGCGGACCGCCGTGCTGGACGGGCGGCAGGGGGCCGGGCGTGCGGAGAGCGCGGCCGGCTGACCGGATGACGAAACGCGTTCGCTAAAGGCCCCCCTCCCTCGCCTACGCTTGTCCCGTGACCCCCGCAGATCTCTCCGCGACCGTGCTGCACGCCGTGCGCAGCGCGGTCGACGCGCATGTGCTGCGGGCGCCCGTGCCGAGCAGGGTGCGGGTCGAGCGGACGCGGCCCGGCGGCACCGGGGACTACGCCACCGCCGTCGCCCTCCAGCTCGCCGGACCAGCCGCGCGGCCCGCCCGCGAGGTCGCCGAGATCCTGTGCGCGCGCATGAGCGGCCTGCCGGGGCTCGGGCGCGTCGAGGTCACCGGCGCCGGATTCCTGAACTTCACGCTCGACGCCGGCGCCGACACCGCCGCCCATCGCGCGGTTCTCGCCGGGGTGCGGGAGCGGGGCGCGCGGTACGGGTACGGGGACGCGCTCGCCGGGGAGGTGCTGCGTCTGCGCCCCGCCGGCGGGGTGAGGGCCGCCGTCACCGCCGACGCCGTGCGCCGCCTGGCCCGCGCCCAGGGCGCCCGCGTCCGCGTCGACCACGCGGCGGGGACCTCCGGACCGGACCTCGTCCGGCTGGGTGTGGAGGACGGGACGGATATGGATTCCGTCCCGGACACCGCGCCGTCCGCTGTCGCCGCCGCCCGGGACACCGCGCCGTCCGCTCTCGCCGCCGCCCGGGACACCCCGGCCGCGGGGGCCGCCCCGGACTCTGCCCCCGCCATCACGATTCGGCCCGTCCCCGCCGGGGCCACCGCCGCGGAGCTGCTGCGGCGGCTCGGACCCGACGCCGCCCGATGGGGGCTGCTGCGCCCCGCCGGGCACGACCGGGCGGATCTCGGCGACCACCTCCTGGTCCAGGGCGAGGGCAACGCGCTCTTCCTGGTCCGTCACGCCCACGCCCGTACGCACGCGATGACGCGGGGCGCCGCCCTGCTCGGCTTCGCCGCCGCCGGTCCGGACGAGGCGGCGGCCGTGCCCGCGGGGCCCGAGGAGGTCGCGCTGTACGGGCTGCTCGCCGACCACCCCGCCGAGCTGGCCGCCGCCGCCCGGCACCGCGCGCCCGACCGGCTCGCCCGCCACCTCGAAGCGGTGGCCCACGCCTTCCTCGACGTCCACGACGCGGCCTCGCCGCTGCCCGTCGGGGACGAGAAACCCTCGGCCGCCCACCGCTCCCGGCTCGCCCTCGCCGAGGCCGCCGGGACGGTGCTGGCCGGCGGCCTGTCCCTGCTCGGCATCAGCGCGCCCCCGTACCTCTGACAGATCCGAGAGAGCAGAACCACACGATGAGCCGATCCGCACACCCCGCCGGACCCCGTCACGCCGACGTTCTGTCGGAGGGCCACTACGCCGCCCCCGCCGAGGACCTCAACGTGCTCGACCCGAAGGTCTGGTCCCGTACGGTCACCCGCGACGAACGAGGCGCCCTCACCGTCGGCGGCATCGAAGTCGCCCGGCTGGCCGAGGAGTTCGGCACCCCCGCCTACTTCATGGACGAGTCCGACTTCCGGGCCCGCTGCCGTGCCTGGGCCGACGCCTTCGGACCCGACGCCGACGTCTTCTACGCCGGGAAGGCCTTCCTCTCCCGCGCCGTCGTGCGCTGGCTCAAGGAGGAGGGGCTCAACCTCGACGTCTGCTCCGGCGGCGAACTGGCCACCGCCCTGGACGCCGGGATGCCCGCCGAGCGCATCGCCTTCCACGGCAACAACAAGACCGTCGCCGAGATCGAGCGCGCCGTCACCGCGGGCGTCGGCCGGATCGTCCTCGATTCCTTCCAGGAGATCGTCCGCGTCGCCCACGCCGCCCAGCGGCTCGGCCGGCGCCAGCGCGTCCAGCTGCGGGTGACCGTCGGCGTCGAGGCCCACACCCACGAGTTCATCGCCACCGCGCACGAGGACCAGAAGTTCGGCATCGCGCTGGCCGGGGGACAGGCCGCCGAGGCCGTGCGCCGCGCGCTCACCCTCGACGGGCTGGAGCTCGTCGGCATCCACTCCCACATCGGCTCGCAGATCTTCGACATGGCCGGCTTCGAGGTCTCCGCCCGCCGCGTGGTGCAGCTGCTCGCCGAGGTCCGCGACGAGCACGGCGTCGAACTGCCCGAGATCGACCTCGGCGGCGGCCTCGGCATCGCGTACACCTCCGAGGACGACCCGCGCGAGCCGCAGGAGATCGCCAAGGCGCTCGGCGACATCGTGACCCGCGAGTGCGAGGCCGCCGGTCTCGCCACCCCGCGCATCTCCGTCGAGCCCGGCCGCGCCATCGTCGGCCCCACCGCCTTCACGCTGTACGAGGTCGGCACCATCAAGCCCCTGGAGGGGCTGCGCACGTACGTCAGCGTCGACGGCGGCATGTCGGACAACATCCGCACCGCGCTGTACGACGCCGAGTACAGCGTCGCGCTCGCCTCGCGGACCTCGGACGCCGAGCCCATGCTCGTCCGCATCGTGGGCAAGCACTGCGAGAGCGGGGACATCGTCGTCAAGGACGCGTTCCTCCCGGCGGACCTGGCCCCCGGCGATCTGGTCGCCGTACCCGCCACCGGCGCGTACTGCCGCTCCATGGCCAGCAACTACAACCACGCCCTGCGTCCGCCAGTCATCGCCGTGCGCGACGGGGAGGCGCGGGTCATCGTTCGGCGCGAGACGGAGGAAGATCTCCTGCGTCTCGACGTGGGCTGACGACGATTTTCCGGGGGCGCGCCCCCGGGCCGCAGTAAACATCTCAGGATCCGGACGGGTGACAGAATCGCCCGTCCGGTGAGTGAGACTGGTTCACACATCAGATGTTGAGGAAACGAGGTCGGATGATGCGTACGCGTCCGCTGAAGGTGGCGCTGCTGGGCTGTGGAGTCGTCGGCTCAGAGGTGGCCCGCATCATGACGACGCACGCCGACGACCTCACGGCGCGCATCGGCGCCCCGGTCGAGCTCGCCGGTGTCGCCGTGCGCCGGCCCTCCAAGGTGCGCGAGGGCATCGACCCCGCGCTGATCACCACCGATGCGACCGCCCTGGTCAAACGGGGCGACATCGACGTCGTCATCGAGGTCATCGGCGGCATCGAGCCCGCCCGCACGCTCATCACCACCGCGTTCGAGCACGGCGCGAGCGTCGTCTCCGCCAACAAGGCGCTGCTCGCCGAGGACGGCGCCGCCCTGCACGCCGCCGCCGAACAGCACGGCCGCGACCTGTACTACGAGGCCGCCGTCGCCGGTGCCATCCCGCTCGTCCGCCCGCTGCGCGAATCGCTGGCCGGCGACAAGGTCAACCGAGTGCTCGGCATCGTCAACGGCACCACGAACTTCATCCTCGACAAGATGGACACCAGCGGCGCCGGCTACTCCGAGGCGCTCGACGAGGCCACCGCCCTCGGCTACGCGGAGGCCGACCCGACCGCCGACGTCGAGGGCTTCGACGCCGCCGCGAAGGCCGCGATCCTCGCCGGCATCGCCTTCCACACCCGGGTGCGGATCGGCGACGTGCACCGCGAGGGCATCACCGAGGTCACCGCCGCCGACATCGCCTCCGCCCGCCGCATGGGCTGCACGGTCAAGCTGCTCGCCATCTGCGAGCGCGCCGCCGACGGGCAGTCCGTCACGGCCCGGGTGCACCCCGCGATGATCCCGCTGAGCCACCCGCTGGCCTCCGTCCGCGAGGCGTACAACGCGGTGTTCGTCGAGGCCGAGGCCGCCGGTCAGCTGATGTTCTACGGACCCGGCGCCGGCGGCGCCCCGACCGCCTCCGCGGTCCTCGGCGACCTCGTGGCGGTCTGCCGCAACCGGCTCAACGAGGCGCCCGGCCCCGGCGAGTCCGCCTACACCCGACTGCCGGTGAGCCCGATGGGCGACGTCGTCACGCGGTACCACATCAGTCTCGACGTGGCCGACAAGCCCGGCGTGCTCGCCCAGGTCGCGACGGTCTTCGCCGAGCAGGGCGTGTCCATCGACACCGTCCGCCAGCAGAGCCGGCCGGACAGTCAGGAATCGGACGGCGAGGCCTCCCTCGTCGTCGTCACCCACCGCGCGCCCGACGCCGCCCTCTCCGGGACCGTCGAGGCGCTGCGCAAGCTCGACACCGTGCGCGGTGTCGCCAGCATCATGCGTGTTGAAGGGGAGTAAGGACCCATGACCACCAAGGGCACCCACCAGTGGCGCGGCATCATCGAGGAGTACCGGGACCGGCTCCCGGTCACGAGCACGACGCCGGTCGTCACGCTCCGTGAGGGCGGTACGCCGCTCGTCCCCGCTCAGGTCCTGTCCGAGCGCACGGGCTGCGAGGTGCACCTCAAGGTCGAGGGCGCCAACCCCACCGGTTCCTTCAAGGACCGCGGCATGACCATGGCCATCACCCGGGCCAAGGAGGAGGGCGCGCAGGCCGTCATCTGCGCCTCCACCGGCAACACCTCCGCCTCCGCCGCCGCGTACGCGGTGCGCGCCGGCATGGTCTGCGCCGTCCTCGTTCCCCAGGGCAAGATCGCCCTGGGCAAGATGGGCCAGGCGCTCGTCCACGGCGCCAAGATCCTCCAGGTCGACGGAAACTTCGACGACTGCCTGACGCTCGCCCGTTCACTTTCGGACAACTACCCGGTGGCGCTGGTCAATTCGGTCAACCCGGTCCGCATCGAGGGCCAGAAGACCGCCGCGTTCGAGATCGTCGACGCGCTCGGCGACGCCCCGGACATCCACGTCCTCCCGGTCGGCAACGCGGGCAACATCACCGCCTACTGGAAGGGCTACACCGAGTACGCCAAGGACGGCGTCTCCTCGCGCACCCCGCGCATGTGGGGCTTCCAGGCCTCCGGCTCCGCGCCCATCGTGCGCGGCGAGGTCGTCAAGGACCCGTCGACCATCGCCACCGCCATCCGGATCGGCAACCCGGCCTCCTGGCAGTACGCCCTGGCCGCGCGCGACGAGTCCGGCGGCTTCATCGACGAGGTCACGGACCGTCAGATCCTGTCCGCCTACCGCCTGTTGGCCTCCCAGGAGGGCGTCTTCGTGGAGCCCGCATCGGCGGCCTCCGTGGCCGGTCTGCTGAAGGCCGCCGAAGAGGGCAAGGTCGACCCCGGCCAGAAGATCGTCTGCACGGTCACCGGCAACGGCCTCAAGGACCCCGACTGGGCCGTCGCGGGCGCCCCGCAGCCGGTCACCGTCCCGGTCGACGCCGCCACCGCGGCCGAGCGGCTGGGTCTCGCGTAACACCCGGCGCACCCGGCAGCCGCCTCCCGGGCCCGTCCGCGCGACGGGCCCGGGAAACGGCGACACCTCGTCAGAAACGCAGCTCAAACGCCCCTTTTCGGGGCGGCGAGCGCACCGGCGGCGTGCGACACGCATCGTGCGCCTCCTGTGCGCCCTATGTCGCGACAGAACCTTCCTTCGATAAGCTGTACCCAACCCAGTCCGCCCCGCCGTACGAGCCGGGGTGCACGGGTCGTTGCGGTCCCCCCCCTGAAGTACGCCAGGAAAACCCCCGTACCACCCCGAAGTACCCCCATCCCCAGAAGCCCCGCAGCTTCTCGCATGTCCCCGCCGCCTCACAAGGAGAGTCGTCAGAGCGATGGCCGGTCCCGCCTTCCGAGCCGCCGCCGTCCGGGTGCGCGTCCCCGCCACCAGCGCCAACCTGGGCCCGGGTTTCGATGCCCTCGGCCTGTCGCTGGGCCTGTACGACGACGTCGTCGTCCGCGTGGCCGACTCCGGACTGCACATCGACATCGCCGGTGAGGGCGCGGACACGCTGCCCCGCGACGAGAAGCACCTCCTCGTGCGGTCCCTGCGCACCGCCTTCGACCTGCTCGGCGGACAGCCCCGCGGCCTGGAGATCGTCTGCGCCAACCGCATCCCGCACGGACGCGGCCTCGGCTCCTCCTCCGCCGCCATCTGCGCCGGCATCGTCGCGGCCCGCGCCGTGACCACCGGCGGTGACGCCCGGCTCGACGACGCCGCCCTGCTGGAGCTGGCCACCGAGATCGAGGGCCACCCGGACAACGTCGCCGCCTGTCTGCTCGGCGGATTCACGCTGGCCTGGATGGACGGGGGATCGGCGCGCGCGATCAGGATGGATCCCGCTGATTCCATCGTTCCGGTGGTTTTCGTCCCCGGCAAGCCGGTGCTCACCGAGACCGCCCGCGGCCTGCTGCCGCGCTCCGTCCCGCACGTCGACGCCGCCTTCAACGCCGGCCGTGCCGCGCTCCTCGTCGAGGCCCTGACCAGGCGCCCCGAGCTGCTGCTCACGGCCACCGAGGACCGGCTCCACCAGGAGTACCGCGCCCCGGCCATGCCGCAGAGCGCGGAACTGGTGGCCCGGCTGCGCGCCGAAGGCGTCCCCGCGGTCATCTCCGGTGCCGGACCCACCGTGCTGGCACTGGCCGAGGACGGTGCGGCCGACAAGGTCGCACGACTGGCGGGCGAGGGCTGGGCGGCCAACCGGCTCGCTCTCGACGCCCAGGGAGCGAGTGTGCTGCCGCTCGCCCCGTAGGCGAGAAGTGGTTGCCGGTGACCGAGAGGGGGAATGTTTGTTGGAGCCGGTAGTGTTAACCTCAAGTCTGCAATCGACGTCTATGTGGCGCGTTGCTTCGTGTCCCTTTCCGGGACCACCAATTCTTCCGGGAGCCTCCCCAACTGCCTGAGCAGCCTGCCTGAGCAGTTTCGAGCACGCTCCGGAACCGGCACGACACCCCTCGCTTGTCTCAGGAGTGGGCCGAGCAGGGGGATGCTCGCGCCGGACCCATGCACACGTTCACCTCTCCGCCGTACCTACCCGGCGGGACCACCGCCCCGGCACGGTCCGCACCGAAGACCGCAGTCGGACAGCACAACCGGTCGCCGAGCCAGAAGGCCGACGTCCGCTCCAGGGAAGGACCCTTCGTGAGCGACACCACCGATCTGATGGGCGTGACTGCCGACAAGAACGTCGACAGCGCCGCGCCCGCCGAAGGTGCTGCCACTGGCACCACCGCACGGCGCCGCCGCTCCGGCACCGGCCTTGACGGCATGGTCCTGGCCGAGCTGCAGCAGGTCGCGTCCGGCCTCGGTATCAAGGGCACTGCGCGGATGCGCAAGAGCCAGCTGATCGAGGTCATCAAGGAGGCCCAGGCCGGCGGCTCCGCCGCGCCGAAGGCCAAGGCCGCGGCCCCCGCCGAGGAGGCCAAGACCGCGCCGAAGCGCCGGGCCACCTCCAAGGCGCGCACCGGCGCCGGGGACGAGACCCCGGCCGCCGCCCCCGCCGAGCAGCCCGCGGCCCAGCAGCAGATCGACATCCCCGGGCAGCCCGCCAGCGACGAGGCGCCCGCGGGCGAGCGCCGTCGCCGCCGCGCCACCGCGCAGGCCGGCAGCCCGGAGACCAAGTCCGAGACCAAGGACCGGGCCAAGGACGAGCCCAAGCACGAGGCGCCCGCCGAGGACCGTTCCGAGTCCAAGGCCGAGGCCGCCGCCGACAACGCCGAGGGGCGTCGCGGCGACCGCCAGGAGCGCGGCCAGCGCGGCGACCGCCGCGAGCGTCAGCGCGACCGCCGCAACAAGGGCGACGAGCAGGGCCAGGGCCAGGGTCAGGGCGGCCAGAGCCGGCGCGGCCAGCAGAACCAGGGCCAGCAGGGCGGCGGACCGCAGGACGACTTCGACGACGAGGGCGGCCGGCGCGGCCGCCGGGGCCGCTACCGCGACCGCCGGGGCCGTCGCGGACGCGACGACTTCGCCGGCGAGGTCGCCGTCTCCGACGACGACGTGCTGATCCCCGTCGCGGGCATCCTCGACATCCTCGACAACTACGCGTTCATCCGGACCTCCGGCTACCTGCCCGGTCCGAACGACGTGTACGTCTCGCTCGCCCAGGTCCGCAAGAACGGCCTGCGCAAGGGCGACCACGTCACGGGTGCCGTGCGCCAGCCCAAGGACGGCGAGCGCCGCGAGAAGTTCAACGCGCTGGTCCGGCTGGACTCGGTCAACGCCGGAGCACCCGAATCCGGCCGCGGCCGCCCGGAGTTCCAGAAGCTGACCCCGCTCTACCCGCAGGACCGGCTCCGTCTGGAGACCGACTCCAACGTCCTGACGACGCGGATCATCGACCTGGTCGCCCCCATCGGCAAGGGCCAGCGCGGTCTGATCGTGGCCCCGCCGAAGACCGGCAAGACCATGATCCTCCAGGCCATCGCCAACGCGATCACGGTCAACAGCCCCGAGTGCCACCTGATGGTCGTCCTGGTCGACGAGCGTCCGGAAGAGGTCACCGACATGCAGCGGTCGGTGAAGGGCGAGGTCATCTCCTCGACCTTCGACCGCCCCGCCGAGGACCACACCACCGTCGCCGAGCTGGCCATCGAGCGTGCCAAGCGCCTCGTGGAGCTGGGTCACGACGTGGTCGTCCTGCTGGACTCGATCACCCGCCTGGGACGCGCGTACAACCTCGCGGCCCCGGCCTCCGGGCGCATCCTGTCCGGTGGTGTCGACTCGACCGCGCTCTACCCGCCGAAGCGCTTCTTCGGTGCCGCGCGCAACATCGAGGACGGCGGCTCGCTGACCATCCTGGCCACCGCGCTCGTCGAGACCGGCTCGCGCATGGACGAGGTGATCTTCGAGGAGTTCAAGGGCACCGGCAACATGGAGCTCAAGCTCGACCGCAAGCTCTCCGACAAGCGGATCTTCCCGGCGGTGGACGTCGACGCGTCCTCCACCCGCAAGGAGGAAATCCTGCTGGGCAGCGAGGAGTTGGCGATCGTCTGGAAGCTCCGCCGGGTGCTCCACGCACTGGACCAGCAGCAGGCGATCGAGCTGCTGCTGGACCGGATGAAGAAGACCCAGTCCAACGCGGAGTTCCTGCTCCAGATCCAGAAGACGACGCCGGCCCCGGGCAACAACGACTAGGGCCGTCCCGCTTCGGACATCCGGGCCGCCCCCGGCACTTCGGTGCCGGGGGCGGCCTCGTCGTTGCCGTCCCGAGACCTTCGCCACACGGCCGTCCGCCGCCACCGGGTCCGTCCGGTCGCTGTAGAGGACAAGAAACCGCAGGTGAGCGCGGGGTCACGGGCTGCTGCCCGGCCCCTCGCGCGGTTCCGTTCCTTACCCGGAGGCCACAACCCCCTGTGCAACCCTTTCTGTCGCCGCCACGTCGTACCCGACAGTGACAAAGCGGCACACACACCCGCACACCACGCAGGGGGCGGTAGCCGGGACCGGGCCGAGGGATCGAGGAGAGCGATGAGCGGACAGCGCGGGAGCACCAGCCGAATACGGGCCACCGGCCGCCGCCGGAGGAAGCCGTCGCGCCGCCGCAGGGCGGCCGTCGTCGCCGCCTGGGGCCTGGCCGGACTGGTCGTCGTCGGCGGATCGGGTCTCGGATACGCCTACTTCCACCTCAACGGCAACCTCAAGGCCGTCGACATCAACAACGCGCTGGGCAAGAACCGCCCCGAGAACGTCGACAACGGCTCCGAGGACATCCTCGTGCTCGGCTCCGACTCCCGTTCCGGCGCCAACGCCGCGTACGGCGAGGACCAGGGCGGCGCCCGCTCCGACACCGCGATGGTCGTGCACGTCAACAAGGGGCACAAGTCCGCGAGTGTGGTCTCCATCCCGCGCGACACCCTCGTCACCCGTCCCGAGTGCACCGGCGACGTGAGCGGCGAGCCCGTCGCCGGCCAGGAGCGGGCCATGTTCAACACGGCGTACGAGGTCGGCGGACCGGCCTGCGCGGTGAAGACCGTCGAGGCGATGTCCGGGATCCGGATGGACCACTACATCGAGGTCGACTTCACCGGCTTCAAGAAGCTCGTCGACAAGCTCGGCGGCGTCGAGATCACCACGAGCCGGGCCATCGACGACCCCAAGAGCCATCTGGACCTGGCCCCCGGCACCCACACCCTGAACGGCGAGCAGGCGCTCGGCCTGGTCCGCACCCGCAAGAGCGTCGGCGACGGCAGCGACCTCGGCCGCATCCAGCTCCAGCAGGACTTCATCAAGGCGCTCATCAAGCAGGCCACGAGCGTCGGCGTCCTCGACGGCACCAAGCTCTACGGCATCGCGGACACCGCCACCAAGGCCGTCACCACCGACTCCGACCTCGGCTCCGTCACCAGGCTGGCGAGCTTCGCGACGGGGCTGAAGGGCCTCGGCGCCGACGACGTCCGCATGGTGACCCTGCCCGTGCGGTACGACCCCGCCGATCCCAACCGGGTCGTCCCGCTGGAGGAGGAGTCGAAGCAGGTGTGGACCGCGCTCCGCGCCGATGCCCCGATCCCCGCCTCCGCCCTGGAGGAATCCGCGGGCGACAAGGGCGACGCCGGGCAGATCGTGCGCTGACCCCGCCCCGGGAATAGCCGGCGGCCCACCCCGGTTTTGGGAGATACGGCCGGTCCTGGCAGACTGGTACGTCGGCCCCGGTTCACGGACGCGCAATCCGCACGGACGACCCGGTGCCCTCCCGAACCTAGGAGAAACCCTTGAAGCGCGACATCCACCCCCAGTACGTCGAGACGCAGGTCAGCTGCACCTGTGGCGCGTCGTTCACCACCCGTTCGACGCTGGACAGCGGCACCATCCGTGCCGACGTCTGCTCCGAGTGCCACCCGTTCTACACGGGCAAGCAGAAGATCCTCGACACCGGTGGCCGCGTGGCCCGCTTCGAGGCCCGCTTCGGCAAGGCCGCCGGCACCGCCAGCAAGTAGCGAGCCGACAGCGCCGGTCCTCGGCGCCCTCGTTCCGGGGGCGCTGGGGCCGGCGTTTTTTCGGCCGGGGCGCGGCCCCGCACCCCGGCCGGACAGGCATCTCTCCGGCAGGCACGACGAGCGAAGGAACCAGGAGCCCGAAGATGTTCGAGGCGGTCGAGGAACTGATCGGCGAGCAGTCCGATCTCGAGAAGAAGCTCGCGGACCCCGCGGTCCACGCGGACCAGGCCAACGCGCGCAAGCTGAACAAGCGCTACGCCGAGCTGACTCCCATCGTCTCCACCTACCGCTCCTGGAAGCAGGCCGGCGACGACATCGAGACCGCCCGCGAGTTCGCCGCCGACGACCCCGACTTCGCCGCCGAGGTCAAGGAACTGGAGCAGGAGCGCGAGGAACTCACCGAGAAGCTCCGCCTGCTGCTCGTTCCGCGCGACCCCAGCGACGACAAGGACGTGCTCCTGGAGATCAAGGCCGGCGCGGGCGGCGACGAGTCCGCCCTGTTCGCCGGCGACCTCCTGCGCATGTATCTGCGCTACGCCGAGCGCGTCGGCTGGAAGACCGAGATCATCGACTCCACCGAGTCCGAGCTGGGCGGCTACAAGGACGTCCAGGTCTCCGTGCGCACCAAGGGCGGCAACGGCGCCACCGAGCCCGGCCAGGGCGTCTGGGCCCGGATGAAGTACGAGGGCGGTGTGCACCGCGTGCAGCGCGTGCCCTCCACCGAGTCCCAGGGCCGCATCCACACCTCCGCCGCCGGCGTGCTCGTCACCCCCGAGGCCGAGGAGGTCGACGTGGAGATCCACGCCAACGACCTGCGCATCGACGTCTACCGCTCCTCCGGCCCCGGCGGGCAGTCCGTCAACACCACCGACTCCGCGGTCCGCATCACCCACCTGCCGACCGGCGTCGTCGCCTCCTGCCAGAACGAGAAGAGCCAGCTCCAGAACAAGGAGCAGGCCATGCGCATCCTGCGCTCGCGGCTGCTGGCCGCCGCCCAGGAGGCCGCCGAGCAGGAAGCCTCCGACGTGCGCCGCAGCCAGGTGCGCACGGTCGACCGGTCCGAGAAGATCCGTACGTACAACTTCCCGGAAAACCGCATCTCGGACCATCGCGTCGGCTTCAAGGCGTACAACTTGGACCAGGTGCTCGACGGGGACCTGGACGCCGTGATCCAGGCCTGTGTCGACGCCGACTCGGCGGCCAAGCTCGCCAACGCGTGAGCCGAGCCCCTCTGACCGCACCGCCCGTGAACCCGTACGGAGAACCGCGATGAACCTGCTGCTCGCCGAGGTGGCCCAGGCCACCCAGCGGCTGGCCGACGCCGGTGTCCCTTCGCCGCGCTTCGACGCCGAGGAACTCGCCGCGTTCGTGCACGGCGTCAAGCGGGGCGAGCTGCACAGCGTGCCGGACGCCGACTTCGACGCCCGCTACTGGGAGACCATCGCCCGCCGCGAGGCCCGCGAACCGCTCCAGCACATCACCGGCCGGGCCTTCTTCCGCTATCTGGAGCTCCAGGTCGGCCCCGGGGTCTTCGTGCCCCGGCCGGAGACCGAGTCGGTGGTCGGCTGGGCGATAGACGCCGTCCGCGCGATGGACGTCGTCGAACCGCTGATCGTCGACCTGTGCACCGGATCCGGCGCCATCGCCCTCGCCATGGCCCAGGAGGTGCCGCGCTCGCGCGTGCACGCCGTGGAGCTGTCCGAGGACGCCCTGAAGTGGACCCGGAAGAACGCCGAGGACTCCAGGGTCACCGTCCACCGGGGCGACGCCCTGACCGCCCTGCCCGAGCTGGACGGCCAGGTCGACCTGGTCATCTCCAACCCGCCCTACATCCCGCTCACCGAATGGGAGTACGTGGCGCCCGAGGCCCGTGACCACGACCCGGAGATGGCCCTCTTCTCCGGCGAGGACGGCCTCGACACCATCCGGGGCATCGAGCGCACCGCGCACCGGCTGCTGCGCCCCGGCGGGCTCGTCGTCATCGAGCACGCCGACACCCAGGGCGGCCAGGTGCCGTGGATCTTCACCGAGGAGCGGGGCTGGGCGGACGCGGCCGACCACCCCGACCTCAACCGGCGCCCCCGGTTCGCCACGGCCCGCAAGGCCATGCCGTGACCGCCGGCACCCGCCCGTACCAGCCCTACCCGTACATGCTTGAGGAGGCCGGCTAGATGGCACGGCGATACGACTGCAACGACGCGACCGACCGTACGACGGGTCTGCGCGAGGCCGCGTCGGCCGTCCGCCGCGGCGAGCTGGTCGTGCTGCCCACCGACACCGTGTACGGGATCGGTGCGGACGCCTTCGGCTCCGAGGCGGTCGGCGATCTGCTGGAGGCCAAGGGACGCGGCCGGAACATGCCCTCGCCCGTGCTGATCGGCTCGCCGAACACCCTGCACGGCCTGGTCACCGACTTCTCCGAGCAGGCCTGGGAGCTGGTCGACGCCTTCTGGCCGGGCGCCCTGACGATCATCGCCAAGCACCAGCCCTCGCTCCAGTGGGACCTGGGCGACACCCGGGGCACCGTCGCGATCCGGATGCCGCTGCACCCGGTCGCCATCGAACTGCTCACGGAGGTCGGCCCGATGGCCGTCTCCAGCGCCAACCTCACGGGCCACCCGGCCCCCGAGGACTGCGACGCCGCCCAGGAGATGCTCGGCGACGCCGTCTCCGTCTACCTCGACGGCGGTCCGACCCCGGGCATCGTGCCCTCCTCGATCGTCGACGTCACGGGCAAGGTGCCGGTCCTGCTGCGGGCCGGGGCGCTCTCCGCGGAGGACCTGCGCACGGTGGTACCCGACCTCGAGGTGGCCAATTGACCGCCCCTGAGGGGCGTGGCATAGCGGGTCGGACCGACACCTTCCGCATCCTCCACGTCAGCACCGGCAACGTGTGCCGCTCACCGATCACCGAGCGGCTGACCCGGCATGCCCTCGTGGACCGGCTGGGCGATCCGCTCCAGGGCGGGCTGATCGTGGAGAGCGCCGGAACCTGGGGGCACGAGGGCGCCCCCATGGAGGCCAACGCGGAGGTGGTCCTCGCCGACTTCGGCGCCGACGCCACCGGCTTCGTGGGCCGCGAGCTCCTCGACGAGCACGTGATCCGCGCCGACCTCGTCCTCACCGCGACCCGCGACCACCGGGCCCAGGTGATCTCCATGGGGCATTCGGCGGGGCTGCGCACCTTCACGCTCAAGGAGTTCACCCGGCTCGTCCGGGCGATAGACCCGGCGACCCTGCCCGACGCCCGGGACGAGGGCGTCGTCGAGCGCGCCCGCGCCCTGGTCCGGGCGGCCGCCGCACTGCGCGGCTGGCTGCTCGCCCCCACCGCGGACGCCGACGAGGTCCACGACCCGTACGGCGCCCCCATCACGTTCTTCCGGTCCATCGGCGACGAGATCAACCAGGCCCTGGACCCCGTCGTCACCGCGCTCACCGGCGTGCCCGCCGCGCACTGATCCGACCCGGGGCGCCGAGAGCGCGCCCTCGGCCGTACGGCGCGGACGCGGTGCCCGGGGTCCGGACGGGTGCACCCGGGTCCGGCAGCGGGCAGCGGCCGCCGTACGGGCCTACATTGGAGCCGACGCCACCCCTCCCCAGGCCCGGAGCCCCCGATGCCGGTCACCAGCGCCAGCTCACCGTCCGCCGCCACCGCCGTGCCGCAGGACTTCGGGGCGCTGCTCCGGGAGGATCCGGAGATCGCCGGCGTACTGGCGGGGGAGGCGCACCGGCAGGCGCACACGCTCCAGCTGACGGCAGCGGAGAACTTCGTCTCGCCCGCCGTCCTGGCCGCCCTCGGCTCCCCGCTCGCCAACAAGTACGCCGAGGGATATCCCGGCGCCCGCCACCACGGCGGCTGCGAGCAGGCGGACGCGGCCGAGCGGATCGCTGTCCGCCGGGCCACCGCGCTCTTCGGCGCCGAGCACGCCAATGTGCAGCCGCACTCCGGCTCCTCTGCCGTCCTCGCCGCCTACGCGGCGCTGCTGCGGCCCGGGGACACGGTCCTGGCGATGGGTCTCCCGTACGGGGGCCATCTCACCCACGGTTCGCCCGCCAACTTCTCCGGCCGGTGGTTCGAGTTCATCGGCTACGGGGTGGACCCGGAGAGCGGGCTGATCGACTACGACCAGGTCCGGGCCCTGGCCCTGGCGCACCGCCCCAAGGCGGTCGTCAGCGGTTCGATCTCCTATCCGCGTCACATCGACCACGCGCGCTTCCGGGAGATCTGCGACGAGGTGGGCGCGTTCCTGATCGCCGACGCCGCGCATCCGATGGGGCTGATCGCCGGGGGAGCGGCGCCGAACCCCGTTCCGTACGCGGACGTCGTCTGCGCGACCACGCACAAGGTGCTGCGCGGCCCGCGCGGCGGGATGCTGCTGTGCGGGGCGGACCTGGCGGAGCGGATCGACCGCGCGGTGTTCCCGTTCACCCAGGGCGGCGCGCAGATGCACACCGTGGCCGCGAAGGCGGTGGCCTTCGGGGAGGCGGCGGCGCCGTCCTTCGCCGCGTACGCCCATCGGGTGGTGGCCCACGCCCGGGTGCTGGCCGCCGGTCTGGAGGCGGAGGGCTTCGAGATCGTCACGGGCGGCACCGACACCCATCTGATCGTCGCGGACCCGGCGCCGCTGGGCGCCGACGGCCCCGAGGCCCGCGCGCGGCTGGCCGGCGCGGGGATGGTGCTGGACACCTGTGCGCTGCCGTACGGGAACGCCCGGGGGATCCGGCTGGGCACCGCGGCCCTCACCACCCAGGGCATGGACGACGCGGACATGGCCAGACTCGCCGTGCTGATCGGCTCGGCCGTGCGCGGGGAGGGCGACGCGGGCGCCGAGGTGCGCGAGATGGCCGAGGCGCATCCGCCGTACCCGGGGTGACATCGCACATTTGTCCGTAAAGGAGTGCCCTGTGCAACCATCGCGGGGTGCTCCGTGTCCTCAACCATGAGGCGGACCTAGTTAAGGTGTGGGCTGAGATGGCCGGCGACATTTATGGGGCAGCC
Organism: Streptomyces sp. NPDC057682; assembly: GCF_042799575.1. Classification (NCBI taxonomy): domain Bacteria; kingdom Bacillati; phylum Actinomycetota; class Actinomycetes; order Kitasatosporales; family Streptomycetaceae; genus Streptomyces; species Streptomyces sp. NPDC057682. The sequence continues at coordinate 360,932 of NZ_JBHVIN010000004.1, forward strand.
CGTGCGTGATTACTTGCTGACGCTCTGTGTCACGGCCGCGGTGACGTACCTGCTCACCGGCCCGGTGCGTAAGTTCGCCATCGCGGTCGGGGCGATGCCCGCGATCCGCGCGCGCGACGTGCACCGCGAACCGACACCGAGGCTCGGCGGCATCGCCATGTTCGGCGGGCTCTGCGCGGGGCTCATCGTCGCCGACCACCTGGCCAATCTCGACGGCGTCTTCGACCTCTCCAACGAACCGCGCGCGCTGCTCTCGGGCGCCGCGCTGATCTGGCTGATCGGGGTGTTGGACGACAAGTTCGAGATCGACGCCCTGATCAAGCTCGGCGGGCAGATGATCGCCGCCGCGGTCATGGTGCTCCAGGGCCTCACCATCCTGTGGCTGCCGATCCCCGGCGTCGGCACGGTGCCGCTCACCCAGTGGCAGGGCACGCTGCTCACGGTCGCGCTGGTCGTGATCACGATCAACGCGGTCAACTTCGTGGACGGGCTGGACGGTCTGGCGGCCGGCATGGTCTGCATCGCCGCAGCGGCGCTCTTCCTCTACACGTACCGGCTCTGGTACGGGTACGGCATCGAGGCGGCGGCCCCCGCGACGCTCTTCACGGCGATCCTGATGGGGATGTGCCTGGGCTTCCTGCCGCACAACATGCACCCGGCCCGGATCTTCATGGGGGACTCGGGATCGATGCTGATCGGCCTGGTCCTCGCCGCGGGCGCGATCTCGGTGACCGGGCAGGTCGACCCGGACGCGATGAAGCTCTTCGCGGGCAGCGAGCGGCAGGCCACCCACGCGATGCTCCCGGTCTTCATCCCGCTGCTGCTGCCGCTGACGATCATCGCCATCCCGGCGGCGGACCTGGTGCTCGCCATCGTGCGGCGGACCTGGAACGGGCAGTCGCCGTTCGCCGCCGACCGCGGCCATCTGCACCACCGGCTGCTGGAGATCGGCCACTCGCACAGCCGCTCGGTGCTGATCATGTACTTCTGGTCGGCGCTGATCGCCTTCGGCGCGGTGGGCTACTCGGTGCACTCGACGTCGATGTGGATCGTGCTGGCGATCACCGGGCTCTCCACGCTGGGTCTGATCCTGCTGCTGATGCCCCGGTTCACCCCCCGCGCGCCGCGCTGGGCCGAGCGCTTCGTACCGCCCCGCTACCGGCGGCGGAAGCGGGGCGGGGTCCAGGACCCCGGGGCGTCCGCCGAAGGCGCCCAGGAGGGCCAACAGGGGCCCCAGGACGGGCGGATGGGGCAGGAGGGACAGGAGCCTTCACCGCGGGCGCCGATCGCCGCGGGTGTCTCCGGCGTCAACGGGGCGACCGCGATCGGCCCCCGTGCGAGGTTCTCGGATCGTCGCAAGGCGGATTCCACCCGTTGATATTTCGGTCATCGCGGGGCAATACCAGACAAGGGTCGGAGTTGTCTTGCTCACACGCGCGAATTAGCTCTCACGTGTGACAGCAAGCACACTTTCTTGGTAAAGACCTCATCAAATAGTTTGTGATACCGTTCACGAACCCGGTGACAGAGCCGAAGGACCTGAGTAGCACGGTCCCTTGGCCCCCGAGGGTTCGACTCTCACCGGCCCTACGCTCGTCCATGACGACACACTGCCCACCCCCAGCAAGCGGAGCTGCCGCCATGCCGTCCAACGACGTCCGGACTCTCCTCCAGACCGCCGTACCCACCGCCACCGCCGGCGTCGCAGCCGTCGCGATCAGCGGTGGCGTCGCGGGCGGCAAGGGAGCCCTGGGCGCGCTCGTCGGGACGATCGTGGTGATCCTCTTCATGGGGATCGGGATGGTCGTCCTGCAGCGGACCGCCCGGTCCATGCCTCACCTCTTCCAGGCGATGGGGCTCGCGCTCTACACGGCGCAGCTCCTGCTCCTGTTCATCTTCGTCGCCGTATTCAAGAACACCTCGCTGTTCAACCCGAAGGCATTCGCGATCACGCTGGTCGCGACCACCCTCGTGTGGATCGGCGCACAGGCGCGTGCGCACATGAAGGCCAAGATCCTTTACGTGGAACCCGAGTCCGACCAGGCCGAGAAGCCGAAGAAGCCGGGGTCCCGAGCGTGAAGGGTAGGGGCGGAATAAGTGCAGGTTCAGGACCCTGCTATCGTCCGGTTCCAACTGCGGCACTGCGGGCGCGTGCATGTGAGCTGACGCCTGCTCGATCGCGAGGCTCACATGCCTGACTGCCGCTCACACATCCGAAACACCAGTCCAGTGCCGAACCGCGGCTGCGCGCCGCGCCGACACAACGAGGTTGCCGTACCTATGCGCCACGCTGAAGGAGCCCGCGGTGAGTGCTGACCCGACACAGGTGCTCGCCTTCGAGACCGATTGCCACCTCTTCGACGGTTGTGGCTTTCCGGCACCCGGCCTGCACTCGTTCCTGTTCGAGCCCCTCTGGGGCGACGCGGACAGCAACTTGTACTTCAACAAGACGATGCTGCTGGCCCTGCTCGGCTCGGTGATCATCGTTGGCTTCTTCTGGGCCGCCTTCCGCAAGCCGAAGTTGGTGCCCGGCAAGCTTCAGATGACCGCCGAGGCCGGTTACGACTTCATCCGCCGCGGCATCGTCTACGAGACGATCGGCAAGCGCGACGGCGAGAAGTACGTCCCGCTGATGGTCTCGCTGTTCTTCGTCATCTGGATGATGAACCTCTGGTCGATCATCCCGATCGCCCAGTTCCCCGTGACGGCGATCATCTCGTACCCGGCGGTCCTCGCCGGCATCGTCTACGTGCTCTGGGTCGGTCTGACCTTCAAGAAGCACGGCTTCGTCGGGGCCCTGAAGAACTTCACGGGCTACGACAAGAACCTCGGCGGGGTCCTGCCGCTCTCGATGACCATCGAGTTCTTCTCGAACCTGCTGGTCCGGCCGTTCACGCACGCGGTCCGACTCTTCGCCAACATGTTCGCGGGCCACACGCTCCTGCTGCTCTTCACGATCGCCAGCTGGTACATGCTCAACGGCATCGGGATCGCGTACGCGGGCGTCTCGTTCGTGATGGTCCTCGTGATGACGGCCTTCGAGCTCTTCATCCAGGCTGTCCAGGCCTATGTGTTCGTCCTGCTGGCCTGCAGCTACATCCAGGGCGCTCTCGCCAAGGGCCACTGAGCACCCACCTCCTGAAGCACCCGGTGGCCAACCCCCACCGGACATTGAAAGAGAAGGAAGAACCGGCATGTCCGCTCTCCAGACCCTCGCCGCCGGCGTCGAAATCAAGGGCAACCTCGGCTCGATCGGTTACGGCCTCGCCGCGATCGGCCCCGGCGTCGGCATCGGCATCATCTTCGGTAACGGCACCCAGGCGCTCGCCCGTCAGCCCGAGGCTGCCGGTCTCATCCGCGCCAACCAGATCCTCGGCTTCGCCTTCTGTGAGGCGCTCGCCCTGATCGGTCTGGTCATGCCGTTCGTCTACCCGACCGCCTGACCGGTCGCGAACAGCCCATTCGACGGAAGGCACTGACGTGAACCCCCTGGTTCAGCTCGCGGCGGAGGAAGCGGAAAACCCGCTCATTCCGCCGATCCCTGAGCTCGTCATTGGCCTCATCGCTTTCGTCATCGTCTTCGGCTTCCTCGCCAAGAAGCTCCTCCCGAACATCAACAAGGTTCTGGAAGAGCGCCGCGAGGCCATCGAAGGCGGGATCGAGAAGGCCGATGCGGCCCAGACCGAGGCCCAGAGCGTTCTTGAGCAGTACAAGGCTCAGCTCGCCGAGGCCCGCCACGAAGCCGCTCGTCTGCGCCAGGAGGCGCAGGAGCAGGGCGCCGTGATCCTGCAGGAAATGCGTGCCGAGGGCCAGCGCCAGCGCGACGAGATCGTCGCCGCCGGCCACGCCCAGATCGAGGCCGACCGCAAGGCCGCCGCCGCCGCGCTGCGCCAGGACGTGGGCAAGCTCGCCACCGACCTGGCCGGCAAGCTCGTCGGCGAGTCCCTCGAGGACCACGCCCGGCAGAGCGGCACCGTCGACCGCTTCCTCGACGAGCTCGAGGCGAAGGCCGAGGCCGTCCGATGAACAGCGCGAGCCGCGAGGCACTGGCTGCCGCACGCGAGCGTCTCGACGCGCTGACCGACAGCACGTCGGTCGACGCGTCGAAGCTCGCCGAGGACCTGGCCGGCGTCACGGCGCTGCTGCACCGCGAGGTGTCGCTGCGCCGGGTCCTGACCGACCCGGCGCAGGCCGCCGAGGCCAGGGCCGAGCTCGCCGGACGTCTGCTGAACGGCCAGGTGGGCGGCGAAGCCGTCGATCTGGTCTCCGGCATGGTCCGCTCGCGCTGGTCGCAGTCGCGCGACCTGGTCGACGCGATCGAGGAGCTGGCGAACACCGCCGACCTCACCGCCGCCCAGCGCAGCGGTGACCTCGACGACGTCGAGGACGAGCTGTTCCGGTTCGGCCGGATCGTGGCCTCGGACACGGAGCTGCGCTCCGCGCTCACCAGCCGGACCGCGAGCCCGGCCGCCAAGGGCGAGCTGCTGCGCAGCCTGCTCGGCGGAAAGGCCCGGCCCACCACCGAGCGCGTCGTCGTGCGACTCGTCACCCAGCCCCGGGGACGTAGCCTGGAAGCGGGACTCGACTCCCTCTCCAAGCTCGCCGCGGAGCGCCGGGACCGTACGGTCGCGGTCGTCACCTCGGCGGTGCCGCTCAGTGACCGCCAGAAGCAGCGCCTCGGCGCGGCCCTGGCGAAGCTCTACGGCCGGCAGATGCACCTGAATCTCGATGTGGACCCCGAGGTCCTCGGCGGGATCGCGGTGCGGGTCGGCGACGAGGTCATCAACGGCACCATCGCGGAGCGCCTCGACGAGGCGACCCGTCGCATGGCCGGCTGACCGAGCGCGGCGCACCCAACAGAACAGAGCAAGACCAGCGGCCCGGTTGGGCCGTGCAGAAACTGCAGAAGATTCCTGGGGGTCGGCCCCCAGACCCCCTTAAGAAACTTCGGGCCCAACAAGGAGAGCAGGGAACCCAGATGGCGGAGCTCACGATCCGGCCGGAGGAGATCCGGGACGCGCTGGAGAACTTTGTCCAGTCGTACAAGCCGGACGCGGCCTCGCGCGAGGAGGTCGGTACGGTCAGCGTTGCCGGCGACGGCATCGCGAAGGTGGAGGGCCTGCCCTCCGCCATGGCGAACGAGCTGCTGAAGTTCGAGGACGGCACCCTCGGTCTCGCCCTCAACCTTGAGGAGCGCGAGATCGGTGCGATCGTTCTCGGCGAGTTCAGCGGTATCGAGGAGGGCCAGCCGGTGCAGCGCACCGGTGAGGTGCTCTCCGTCGGCGTCGGCGAGGGTTACCTCGGCCGTGTCGTCGACCCGCTCGGCAACCCGATCGACGGTCTCGGCGAGATCGCGACCGACGGCCGCCGCGCCCTCGAGCTGCAGGCCCCTGGCGTCATGGTCCGCAAGTCGGTGCACGAGCCGATGCAGACCGGCTACAAGGCCGTCGACGCCATGGTGCCGATCGGCCGCGGCCAGCGTCAGCTGATCATTGGTGACCGTCAGACCGGCAAGACCGCTCTGGCCGTCGACACGATCATCAACCAGCGCGACAACTGGCGCTCGGGCGACGTGAACAAGCAGGTCCGCTGCATCTACGTCGCCATCGGTCAGAAGGGCTCCACCATCGCCTCCGTGCGCGGTGCCCTCGAAGAGGCCGGCGCGCTGGAGTACACGACCATCGTCGCCGCCCCGGCGTCCGACCCGGCCGGCTTCAAGTACCTGGCGCCGTACACCGGCTCGGCCATCGGCCAGCACTGGATGTACGACGGCAAGCACGTCCTGATCATCTTCGACGACCTCTCGAAGCAGGCCGACGCCTACCGCGCCGTGTCGCTTCTGCTGCGCCGTCCGCCGGGCCGCGAGGCCTACCCGGGCGACGTCTTCTACCTCCACTCGCGTCTGCTGGAGCGCTGCGCCAAGCTCTCCGACGACATGGGTGCCGGTTCGATGACGGGCCTCCCGATCGTCGAGACCAAGGCGAACGACGTGTCGGCGTTCATCCCGACCAACGTCATCTCCATCACCGACGGCCAGTGCTTCCTGGAGTCCGACCTGTTCAACGCCGGCCAGCGCCCGGCCCTGAACGTCGGTATCTCGGTCTCCCGCGTCGGTGGCTCCGCCCAGCACAAGGCCATGAAGCAGGTCTCCGGCCGCCTCCGTGTCGACCTCGCCCAGTTCCGTGAGCTGGAGGCGTTCGCCGCCTTCGGTTCCGACCTGGACGCGGCCTCGAAGGCCTCGCTGGAGCGCGGTAAGCGCATGGTCGAGCTGCTGAAGCAGGGCCAGTACCAGCCGATGCCCGTCGAGGAGCAGGTCGTCTCCGTCTGGGCCGGCACCACCGGCAAGATGGACGACGTCCCGGTCGAGGACATCCGCCGCTTCGAGACCGAGCTGCTGGAGTACCTGCGCCGCGAGCGCAAGGACCTCCTGACCAGCATCGCCGAGGGCGGCAAGATGTCCGACGACACGCTGCAGTCGGTCGCCGACGCGATCGCGGCCTTCAAGCAGCAGTTCGAGACCTCGGACGGCAAGCTCCTGGGCGAGGGCTGATCGATGGGCGCTCAGCTTCGCGTTTACAAGCGCCGCATCCGCTCCGTCACCGCCACGAAGAAGATCACCAAGGCGATGGAGATGATCGCCGCCTCGCGCATCGTCAAGGCACAGCGCCAGGTGGCGGCGTCGACGCCGTACGCGACCGAGCTCACCCGCGCGGTGAGTGCGGTGGCGACCGGCTCCACCACCAAGCACCCGCTGACCACCGAGGCCGAGTCCCCGGCCCGGGCCGCGATCCTGCTCATCACGAGCGACCGCGGTCTGGCCGGCGGTTACTCCTCCAACGCCATCAAGGCGGCGGAGCAGCTGACCGCACGGCTCCGCGGTGAGGGCAAGGAGGTCGACACGTATGTGATCGGCCGCAAGGGTGTCGCCTACTACGGCTTCCGTGAGCGCAAGCTCGCGGACTCGTGGACCGGCTTCACCGACAGCCCGACGTACGCGGACGCCAAGCGGGCCGCCGCCCCGCTGATCGAGGCGGTGACGCGCGAGACCGCCGAGGGCGGCGTCGACGAGCTGCACATCGTCTTCACCGAGTTCGTCTCGATGATGACGCAGAACCCGGTCGACGACCGGATGCTGCCGCTCAGTCTCGGTGCCACGAAGGACGAGGACGGCAAGGGCGAGATCCTGCCGCTCTTCGACTTCGAGCCGTCGGCGGAGGACGTCCTCGACGCCCTGCTTCCGCGGTACGTCGAGAGCCGGATCTACAACGCCCTGCTGCAGGCCGCCGCTTCCGAGCACGCCGCCCGCCGCCGTGCGATGAAGTCGGCGACCGACAACGCCGGAGAGCTGATCAAGAGCCTCTCCCGGCTTGCCAACGCGGCCCGCCAGGCCGAAATCACCCAGGAAATCAGCGAGATCGTCGGTGGTGCCAGCGCGCTGGCCGACGCGACCGCGGGGAGTGACAAGTAATGACGACGACAGTTGAGACGGCCGTTGCCACGGGCCGCGTCGCCCGGGTCATCGGCCCGGTCGTCGACGTGGAGTTCCCCGTCGACGCGATGCCGGACATCTACAACGCGCTGACCGTCCAGGTGGCCGACCCGGCCGAGGACGGCAAGCTCAAGACGCTGACGCTCGAAGTCGCCCAGCACCTCGGCGACGGCGTGATCCGCGCGATCTCGATGCAGCCCACCGACGGTCTGGTCCGCCAGGCCCCGGTGACCGACACGGGCACGGGCATCACGGTGCCCGTCGGCGACATCACCAAGGGCAAGGTGTTCAACACCCTCGGTGAGATCCTGAACAAGCCCGAGGCCGAGGCCGAGGTCACCGAGCGCTGGCCGATCCACCGCAAGGCGCCCAGCTTCGACCAGCTCGAGTCCAAGACCGAGATGTTCGAGACCGGCGTCAAGGTCATCGACCTTCTCACCCCGTACGTCAAGGGTGGAAAGATCGGTCTGTTCGGTGGTGCCGGTGTCGGCAAGACCGTGCTGATCCAGGAAATGATCTACCGCGTCGCCAACAACCACGACGGTGTGTCGGTGTTCGCGGGCGTCGGTGAGCGTACCCGTGAGGGCAACGACCTCATCGAGGAGATGGCCGAGTCCGGCGTCATCGACAAGACGGCGCTCGTCTTCGGTCAGATGGACGAGCCGCCGGGGACGCGTCTGCGCGTGGCCCTGGCCGGTCTGACCATGGCGGAGTACTTCCGCGATGTGCAGAAGCAGGACGTGCTCTTCTTCATCGACAACATCTTCCGGTACACCCAGGCCGGCTCCGAGGTGTCCACCCTGCTCGGCCGTATGCCGTCCGCGGTGGGTTACCAGCCGAACCTGGCCGACGAGATGGGTCTGCTGCAGGAGCGCATCACGTCGACCCGCGGTCACTCGATCACCTCGATGCAGGCGATCTACGTCCCTGCGGACGACCTGACCGACCCGGCGCCGGCCACCACGTTCGCCCACCTCGACGCGACGACGGTTCTCTCCCGTCCGATCTCCGAGAAGGGCATCTACCCGGCCGTGGACCCGCTGGACTCGACGTCCCGCATCCTGGACCCGCGGTACATCGCCGCGGACCACTACTCCACGGCCATGCGCGTCAAGGGGATCCTCCAGAAGTACAAGGACCTCCAGGACATCATCGCGATCCTCGGTATCGACGAGCTGGGCGAGGAGGACAAGCTCGTTGTCCACCGTGCCCGTCGCGTCGAGCGCTTCCTGTCGCAGAACACCCACGTCGCCAAGCAGTTCACCGGCGTCGACGGTTCGGACGTGTCGCTCGACGAGTCGATCACCGCGTTCAACGCGATCTGCGACGGTGAGTACGACCACTTCCCGGAGCAGGCGTTCTTCCTGTGCGGTGGCATCGAGGACCTGAAGGCCAACGCCAAGGAGCTCGGCGTCTCCTGAGCCCCCGGCTCACCGAGGGGGGCGGGTGCGTCCCGTCCCCCTCACCACGCCCCGTAGAATTGACCCAACACCCGGCACGACCGCCGGGTGGTGACCCGAGGAGCCACCCTTGGCTGCTGAGCTGCACGTCGAGCTGGTCGCCGCGGACCGCAGTGTCTGGTCCGGCGAGGCCACCCTGGTCGTCGCGCGCACCACGTCCGGCGACATCGGCGTCATGCCCGGTCACCAGCCGCTTCTGGGTGTGCTGGAATCGGGCCCGGTGACGATCCGTACGAGCGAGGGCGGCACCGTCGTCGCCGCTGTGCACGGCGGTTTCATCTCCTTCGCCGACGACAAGCTCTCGCTGCTGGCGGAGATCGCCGAGCTGGCGGACGAGATCGATGTCCAGCGCGCCGAGCGCGCGCTGGAGCGTGCGCAGTCGGACGCGGACGCCGCGTCCGAGCGGCGCGCCGAGGTGCGACTGCGTGCGGTGGCGGCTCACTAGCCGCCCCGCGCAACGGCTTTACCCTCAGCCGCGGCCCGTTCTGGAGACCCTCCAGACCGTGTCGCGGCTGAGGCGATGCAGGTGCGGTTGAATTATTTGGTTATCCGTTTACTCGATGACGCGAGGAGGTCGGTGGAGATGTACCTCGCGCTGTGGGTGGGCGGGCTCGTTGTCGCACTGGTCGCTGTGGGGCTGTTCGTCTTCGGACTGCGCCGGCGGCTGATCCAGCGTTCGGGCGGCACCTTCGACTGCAGTCTGCGGTGGAACGTTCCCGCCGAGCCCGATCTGTCGGGCAAGGGCTGGGTGTACGGCGTCGCCCGGTACAGCGGCGACAAGGTGAACTGGTTCCGTGTGTTCAGCTACTCCCCGCGTCCCCGCCGGGTCCTGGAGCGATCGGCCATCGAGGTGGTCGCCCGCCGGATGCCCGAGGGCGAGGAGGAGCTGGCGCTGCTGTCCGACGCCGTCGTGCTCGGCTGTCTCCACCGGGAGACCCGCCTGGAGCTGGCGATGAGCGAGGACGCGCTGACCGGCTTTCTGGCCTGGCTGGAGGCGGCCCCGCCCGGCCAGCGGGTGAACGTGGCCTGACCGGCCTTTCAGACCGCCGTTCGGCCCGCGTCGATGACCGGGCGGACCCGGGTGAGCATCAGCTCCAGGAAGCGGTCCGGGTGGCGGAACGCGGCGAAGTGGCTCGCGTCCTCGATGAGCGCGAAGTCCTTGACCGGTGCGGTGACGGCGTCCAGGAAGGCGCGGGCCGGCTCCGGCGGCGTGAGTACGTCGTGCGCCCCCTGGAAGAGGAAGACCGGCAACCGGAACACGGTTCCCTCGGCCTGTTCGTCGATCGCCACGGCCTCGGGCGCCAGCCGCTCCGAGAAGGTCATCCCGGCCAGGTAGGAGCGCAGTCCGCGCAGGGTGTGCAGCGGTGAGAACCAGAGCGAGCGGACCACCACTGTCTTCATCGTGTCGTACGACAGCGGGTCGGACGTGATGACGAGCTTGGCGTGCTCGGACCACTGCTGAGGGGTCCAGGCGGAGGCGTCGGGGCCCATCGCGGTGACGGCGGCCACCTCCTTGCGCTTCCCGGCCCTCTCCAGACGCTCCAGCAGGGCCCGGTGGGCGCCGTGGTCGCGGCCGCCCCCGATGATGTTCTGGTCGGTGCCGACGTACGCGGAGTACAGCTCGGGGTGGTTGCGGGCGAGCCGGAGGCCGGTGACGGTGCCGAAGGAGTTGGCGACCAGGAGCACCTTGTCGACGCCCAGCCTCTCGCGGATGTGCGCGGTGACCTCCAGCGCGTCCCCGTACAGCCGGTCGAGGGTGAGCGGGCCCTGGCCCGCGGCGCCGTGCCGGGCGAAGGTCCGGCCCGCGCCGCGCATGTCCCAGCGGACGACGGTGAAGTGCTTCTCCCAGCCCCGGGTGCGGGTCAGAAAGATGTGGTTGGAGGCGCCGGGGCCGCCGTGTATCTCCAGCACGACGGGGTTGGCGCGGTCGTCGCCGCGGACCGAGATCCACTGGTCGAGTCCGCCGATCCGGACGAAGCCGGCTTCGTCGATCCCGTTCGGCGCGGTGATGCGGAGCGTCCTGGCGTGGGTGGTGCGCTTGATCTGCCGGTAGCCCAGCATTCCCGCGGCGGGACCGACGAGGAGAGTGGCGGCGGAGGCGGTGAGGAGCGTGGTGAGCATGTGCTGACCCCTTAAACTGTTTATGCTGTAAGCGATTGGGTTTAAGGTATATACAGTTGTTGGGGCGGTGTCAATCGCCAGGAGAACACCGAGGAGGTACGTGATGGCCACGACCAGGGGCGGCGGGAGCGGCGCGACGGGCAAGCGCAACGGGCCGCGCGATCTGAAGGCCGGGATCGAACTGCTCTGGGGGGAGCGCGGCCAGCCCGCCCGGGGCCCCAAGCCCTCGCTGACCCCGCGCCGGATCGCCGACGAGGCGGTCGCCGTCGCCGACGCCGAGGGGCTGGACGCCGTCTCGATGGGGCGGGTCGCGGCCGGACTCGGCGTCTCGGGGATGGCGCTCTACCGCTATGTGCCGGGCAAGACGGAGCTGGTCGAGCTGATGGTCGAGGTCGCTCTGGAGGACGTACCGGACCTCTCCGCCGAGGCGGGGGGCTGGCGGGCCGGGCTCACGGCATGGAGCCGTCGCAGCTGGGAGGTGTACCGGCGGCACGGCTGGCTGCTCGCGGCGACGGCGATGCGCCGCCAGATCATGGGCCCGCACCAGCTCGGCTGGCTGGACGCCGCCCATGCCGTACTGGAGCCGACCGGTCTGGGTGCGGCCGACCGGCAGCGGACCGTCCTGCTGCTGATCGGGGAGGTGCGCAGTATCGCCCAGCAGGCGGCCGACTTCGACGAGGAGCACAGCCGGGAGTGGGGCCGGCTGACGGACGAGCTGCTGGAGCGGCACGCGGAGCGGTTCCCCGCCCTGACCCGGGCCATCGCCCACGGGGCCTTCGCGCCCGAGGAGGAGGACGATCCGCTCGCCTTCGGCCTCGAACGGATCCTGGACGGGGTCCAGGTCCTGGTGGACCGCGCCGCGCGCGACTGACCCGGCGGGGCCGGGTCGCGGAGGGGCGCGCACAAAGGAAAGACCGGGGAGACAGGGGGCGGACCTGTCTCCCCGGCGGCTATTTCCGGGTGGTGCTAGCAGCAGCGGCGGTGCGTCGCGGCTACTTCAGACCGTTGTTCATCGCGGTCACGAGCTCACCGTTGGTGGTGTCGCCGCTGAACTCCCAGAAGAACGCGCCTCCCAGACCCTGGTTCTTGGCCCAGGCCATCTTGGAGCCGATGGTGGCGGGGGTGTCGTAGCTCCACCAGTTGGTGCCGCAGTGGGCGTACGCGGTGCCGGCGATGGTGCCGGTGGTGGGGCAGCTGTTCTTGAGGACCTTGTAGTCCTCGATGCCCGCCTCGTAGGTGCCCGGGGCCGCGCCGGTGGCGGTGCCGCCCGGGGCGTCCTGGGTGACGCCGGTCCAGCCGCGGCCGTAGAAGCCGATGCCGAGCAGCAGCTTGGAGGCCGGGACGCCCTGCGCCTTCAGCTTCGCGATGGCGTCGGCGGAGTTGAAGCCGGCGATCGGGATGCCGGTGTACGAGTTCAGCGGGGAGTGCGGAGCCGTCGGGCCCTTCGCGTCCCAGGCGCCGAAGAAGTCGTACGTCATCACGTTGTACCAGTTGAGCGACTGGGCCGCCCCGGCGTAGTCCGCCAGGTCGATCTTGCCGCCCTGCGAACCGTCGGCCGTGATGGCGGCGGTGACCAGGTAGTCCTTGCCGAACTTGGTGCGCAGCGCCGAGGTGAGCTTCTTCAGCGCGTCCGGACCGCTGGTGTCACAGGTGAGACCGCAGGCGTTCGGGTACTCCCAGTCGATGTCGATGCCGTCGAAGACATCGGCCCAGCGCGGGTCCTCGACCAGGCTGTAGCAGGAGTCCGCGAACGCGGCCGGGTTCTGCGCGGCCTGGCCGAAGCCGCCGGACCAGGTCCAGCCGCCGAAGGACCACAGGATCTTGATGTGGGGGTACTTGGCCTTCAGCTTGCGGAGCTGGTTGAAGGAGCCGCGCAGCGGCTGGTCCCAGGTGTCCGCGACGCCGTCGACCGACTGGTCGGCGGTGTAGGCCTTGTCGTAGTCCGCGTAGGAGTCGCCGATCGTGCACTTGCCGCCCTGGACGTTGCCGAAGGCGTAGTTGATGTGCGTGATCTTCGCGGCCGAACCCGAGGTGTCCAGGTTCTTGACGTGGTAATTGCGGCCGTAGACGCCCCACTCGGCGAAGTAGCCGAGGTTGACCTTGTCGCCGGTCTCGTTGCCGCCGTCACCTCCGCCGGTGCCGGTGGTGTGGACCTTGACCGCGGCGCTGACCGGACCGGTCTGGTCGGCGGTGTCGCGGGCCTGCACGGAGTACGAGTAGTCCGTGCCCGCGCTCAGGCCGGTGTTCGTGTACGTGGTGCCGGTGACGGTGGCCACGACGGCGCCGTCGCGCAGCACGTCGTAGTTCTTGACGCCGTTGTCGTCGGTCGCGGCGCTCCAGGCGAGCTTCACCGAGGTGTCGGTGATGTTGCTCGCGGTGGGGGTGCCCGGCGCGGTGGGGGGATTGTCACCGGGAACGGTCGGGCCGCCGTCGCAGGAGGCGCCGTTGAGCTTGCAGTTGGTGGCCGCGCCGCTGCCGGAGCCGGTGCCGTTGAAGCCGAAGGAGACACTGGCGCCCGGGGCGATGGTGCCGTTCCAGCCGACGTTCTTGGCGGTCCAGTGGTCGCCCGTGTGCGTGACGGTGGCGTCCCAGGCGGAGCCGACGCCGGTGCCGGTCGGGAAGTCCCACTCGATGGTCCAGGAGCTGAGGGACGTGGTGCCGGTGTTCTTCACCGTCCACTGGCCCTCGAAGCCGGAGCCCCAGTCGGACTTCTTGAGGTACGTGGCCGTGGCGGAGGTGGCCGCCTCGGCGGGCGAGGCCAGACCGACCATGGCGGCGAGGGGAAGGAGCAGCGCGGAGAGGCCCGCGACGGCTCTGGTTCTGGTGGCTTTTCCGGACCCGATTCTGAACCGGGTCCGGCGGGGGGTCTCAGTGCTCAACGGTGCGCTCCTCGGGAGAGGTCCGGACAAACGGGGGGTGGTCCGTGGACTGCAAACCCTGCGCCGCCCTGAGCCCGTCTTGTCATGTTGGGCTCACCGCAGTGTGCTCGGTGAGATTAGGAAGGTCTGGACCAATCGTCAAGAGGTCTGGACCAAAGATCGGGGACCCGCTCACTTAAACCTTCAGATCCCCAACTCCTGTGCCAGGACCGCCGCCTGGACCCGGCTGCGCAGGTCCAGCTTCCCCAGCAGGCGGCTGACGTGCGTCTTCACCGTCGCCTCGGCCATCGACAGCCGCACCGCGATCTCGGCGTTCGACAGCCCCTCGCCCAGACAGCCCAGCACCTCGCGCTCACGGCGCGTCAGCGCGTCCAGCACCTCCGCACCCGGCGCCGCCGGAGTCCGGGCCGGCCCCGAGCGGGCGAACTCCGCGATCAGCCGGCGCGTCACCGACGGGGCGATCAGCCCCTCGCCGCCCGCCACCGTGCGGACCGCCTCCAGCAGATCCCGCGCCTCGGTGTCCTTGAGCAGAAAGCCCGCCGCCCCCGCCCGCAACGCCCCGAACACATAGGCGTCCAGATCGAAGGTCGTGAGCACCAGCACATCCGCGAGCCCCTCGGCCACCACCCGTTCCGTCGCCGACACCCCGTCCAGACGCGGCATCTGCACATCCATCAGCACCAGATCCGGCCGCAGTTCCCGGGCCAGCCGCACCGCCTCCTCGCCGTCCGCGGCCTCCCCGACCACCTCCATGTCGGGCGCGCTGCCCAGGATCAGCACCAGCCCCGCCCGTACCGCGGACTGGTCCTCCGCGACCAGGATCCGGATCGTCACGGCCCCACCTTCCTCTCGTCCACGGGCAGTTCGGCCCGCACCCGCCACACCCGGGAGCCGTCCGGACCGGACCCGGGCCCCGCCTCGAACACGCCCCCCAACAGCGCCACCCGCTCCCGCATCCCCACCAGCCCCGCCCCCGAACCCGGCGCACGCGGCCGGGGCCGCTCCCCGAGCACGCTGCGCACCTCCACCGTCAGCCGGTCCGCGTCCTGCCCCAGCCGCACCGTCACCGCACCGGGCGCCGCGTGCTTGAGCGCGTTGGTCAGGGACTCCTGCACGATCCGGTACGCCGCCAGCTCCACCGGTGCCGGCAGCGGCCCGGACCCGTCGCGCTCGTCCAGGAGCGTGCAGCTCAGCCCGCTGGAGGCGGCGTTCGTCCGGTGCTGCTCGATCAGCGCGTCCAGCGAGGCCAGCGTCGGCGAACTGCTCGGCTCCGGATCCCCCGCCCCGGTCCGCAGCAGCCCGATCAGACGGCGCATCTCGGCCAGACCGGCCACGCTGTTCTCCCGGATCACCCCGAGCGCGTCGCGCGAGGTCGCCGCATCGTCGAGGGAGAGCGCGGCCGTGGAGTGGATGGCGATGGCGGAGAGGTGATTGGCCACCATGTCGTGCAGCTCGCGGGCCATCCGGGCGCGCTCGGCGGTCACCGCCTGCGTCCGGTCCATCTCGGCCAGCAGCGCGGTCTGATCGGCCCTCAGCCGGGCGGTCTCCGCCGCGTTGCGGTGGTTGCGGACGCTGACCCCGGTGAGCGCCGGAAGGAACGACACCAGTCCGGTGGCGATGCCGACCAGCAGCGCCTGGGCGTCACGGAACCACGCCACGAAACCGATGGTGACCCCGACCGTGATCAGCAGCGTGGTCACCGGGATGCGCCGGGCCGCCGCCGGGGAGCCGTACAGCACCGCCGCGTACATCAGGTCCGTGTACATCAGCAGGGTCGCCAGGTTCCCGGACGTGAACTGGTCCGCGACCAACGCCAGCGTCCCGAGGACCAGAGCCGTCTGCGGGGCGCTGCGCCGGGCCAGTGCCAGGGCGGACATCACGACGAGCGGGAGCAGGGAGACCCAGTCCGCGGCGAAGAGGCGCCCGTTCTGCATATGCAGACCGAGCAGCCACAGGACCGCTCCGCCGAGCAGTCCGACGACCGCGATCAGGACGTCGTCACGGTGGGGGCGGGTCAGTGCGAGCACCCACCCATCCAACACGCCCCCGCCGCGCCGGTGCGTCCTCGGCGAGGGCGATCCGCGACTACATCGAAGGATGCAGTGCGCTTTCGTCACCGGGGCCGATGAACCGGCCCGGTGCGGCGGTCACGCTGGAAGGGACCGAAAGGAAGCGGACCGTGATCGTCACACTGATCGTCCTCTGCGAGATCGCCTTCTGGGTGCTGCTGGCCCTCGGACTCACGCTGCGCTACGTGGCGAAGAAGCCCCGCCTCGGCGCGGCCGTCCTGCTGTGCGAACCGGTGCTGGAGCTCGTCCTGCTGGTGGTGACGGCCATCGATCTGAAGAACGGCGCGGACCCGGACTGGAAGCACGGACTGGCCGCGGTCTACATCGGCTTCACCGTCGGTCTCGGCCACTCCACCATCCGGTGGGTCGACGCCCGCTTCGCCCACCGCTTCGCCGGCGGCCCGCCCCCGGTGAAGCCGCCGAAGTACGGCCGCCCGCGGGCGGTGCACGAGTGGAAGGTCGCCGGGCGGTGGAGCGTGGCGGCCGTGACCGCCCTCGCGCTCCTCCAGGCGGCGGTCTGGTACGTCGGCGGGGACGGCGACGTCAGCTCGCTGCGGTCCTGGCAGGGCAGGATGCTCTTCGTCCTCGGCCTCAACCTGGTGATCGCCCTCAGCTACACGGTGTTCCCGAAGCAGGCCCCGCACGGCGGGCCGGAGAGCCGGCGGGACGCCGCCGAGAAGGCGGACGGCCCGCCCGCCCGGTGAGCGCCCCGGTTCAGCGTTCGCCGCCCGGCACCCACAGCACGTCCCCGACCTCCTTGTTGGCCACCCGGGCCAGGATGAACAGCAGGTCCGAGAGCCGGTTGAGATAGGTCGCGGTCAGCGGGTTCATCACCTCACCGTGCACCTCGAACGCGGCCCAGGTGGAGCGCTCGGCGCGCCGGACCACCGTGCACGCCTGGTGCAGCAGCGCGGCGCCGGGGGTGCCGCCCGGGAGGATGAAGCTGCGGAGCTTCTCCACCTGCTCCAGATAGTGGTCGCAGTCGGCCTCCAGCCGGTCGATGTAGTGCTGCTCCACCCGCAGCGGCGGGTACTTCGGCTCCTCGACGACCGGCGTCGACAGATCGGCGCCCACGTCGAAGAGGTCGTTCTGCACCCGGACGAGGACCTTCACCACGTCGTCCGGGAGCTGCCCCAGGGCGAGGGCCGTCCCGAGGACGGCGTTGGCCTCGTTGGCGTCGGCGTACGCGGAGATCCGCAGATCGGTCTTGGCGGTCCGGCTCATGTCGCCGAGGGCGGTGGTGCCCGTGTCGCCGGTGCGGGTGTAGATACGTGTCAGATTGACCATGCCGTCACCTTAGTTACGCCCCCGCCCTCCGGAAGACGGCTGTGCCCACCGTCACGGCCAGGGCGGCGAATCCGAGGGCGACGAGCCCCCCGTACAGCATGTGCGTCGTGGCGTACGCGCCCACGTACGCGTCCCGCACCGCGTCCACCAGGTAGCGCAGCGGGGTGAGGTGCGAGAGGACGTCGAGCCATCCGGGGCCGAGCGTCATCGGGAGCATCAGCCCGGACAGCAGCATGGCAGGCATGGTCACGGCATTGACCACCGGGCCGAACTCCTGCGGGCCGGCCACCCGCAGGGCCAGGGTGTACGAGAGCGAGGCCAGCGCGACGGCGAGCAGCGCGACGAACGCGAAGCCGATCAGGATCCCGGGCAGCGGCGCGCGCAGGCCCATGACGACGGCGGCGAGCACCAGCAGCACGGCCTGGAAGACGAACAGCAGCGCGTCGCGCAGTACCCGTCCCAGCAGCAGCGCGGCCCGGCTGACCGGGGTGACCCGCATCCGTTCGACGACCCCGGTCGAGGTGTCGATGATCAGCGCGAATCCGGCGAAGGAGGCGCCGAACAGGGCGAGCTGGAGCAGCAGTCCGGGGACCAGCACCTGCCAGGAGTCGCCCCGGCCGGCCAGGGGCAGCCCGGTGAGCAGCGGACCGAAGAAGAGCAGGTAGAGCAGCGGCATCAGGATGCCGAAGAGGATCTGGAACTTCGAGCGCAGGGTCTGGCGGGCGTAGCGCCCGAAGACGAGCGCGGTGTCGTGGAGCAGCATCGGAATCGGTCCCTAGACGGTGGCGGGCGTGGGGTCGGCGGGGGCGGGGGAGCGGCCGGTGACGGCGAGGAACGCGTCCTGGAGCGAGGCGGTGGCGGATCCCGCGTACCGCTCCTTCAGCGCGGCCGGGGTGCCCTCGGCCGCGACCTGCCCGTGGTCGACGACGACCACCCTGTCCGCGAGCGCGTCCGCCTCGTCGAGGTAGTGCGTGGTGAGGACGACGGTGGTGCCCGCGTCCGCGCGCAGCCGGCGGACCAGTTCCCACAGATCGGCGCGGCTGCCCGGGTCGAGCCCGGTCGTCGGCTCGTCGAGGAAGAGCACGGCCGGGCGGTGGGTGAGCCCCATCGCGATGTCCAGCCGGCGCCGCTGGCCCCCGGAGAGGGTGACGGCCTTCCGGTCGAGGAGTCCGGTCAGACCCAGCTCCCCGGCCAGCTCGCGGGCCCTGGCCTCGGCGGCGGCCCGGCCCAGCCGGTAGAGCCGGCCCTGGGTCACCAACTCCTCGCGGACCGAGAGATACGGGTCGACCCCACCCGACTGGGCGACGAGACCGCAGACCCGGCGCACCCCTGCGGGGTCGGTGACCAGGTCGTGCCCGGCCACCGTGGCGGCGCCGCCGGTCGGGGCGAGCAGGGTGGTGAGCATCCGCAGGGTGGTCGTCTTGCCCGCCCCGTTGGGGCCGAGGAGGCCGACGATCTCGCCGGCCCCGACCGTCAGGTCGAGCGAGCGCACGGCGTCCACCGGGCCCGCCTTGGTGGTGAAGGTCCGGGCGAGCCCGGCCGTACTGATGATTGCCATGGCGACTACAAAAACAGAGTGATTGAAAAATTGCAATGACACCAAAAATTCAGCGGCTCCAGTGCGGGCCTACGATGGGGCCATGAGCGAGGGACTCCGGGAGCGCAAGAAGCGGCAGACCAGGCAGCACCTCTCGGACGTGGCCAGCGGCCTCTTCCTGGAGCGCGGTTTCGACGCCGTCACGATCGCCGAGATCGCGCACGCCGCCGACGTCTCGGTGAACACCGTCTACAACTACTTCCCGACCAAGGAGGACCTCTTCCTCGACCGGAGCCGCAGCCTCGTCGACCGGCTCTCGCGGTACGTCCGGGGCCGGGACAAGGGGGAGTCGGCGGCCGACGCCGTCCTGCGCGAACTGCGCGACCAGGTCGAGAGCGTCTCGCCCACCGTCGGACTGATGGAGGGCTACAAGCGCTTCATCGAGGTCATCGAGGGCGCCGACGGACTCAAGGCCCGGCTCTGGCGCGTCCAGCAGGAGGCTCTGGAGCATCTGGAGGCCACGCTCCTGGAGGAGTCCGGTGCCGGGCCCGGCGACCGCACCCCGGTGCTGGTCGCCGGCCAGCTCGCCTGGGTGCACTCCACGCTCATGGCGTACATCGGACGCGAGATGGTGTCCGGCCGCCGGGCCGCCGAGGTCTCCCGGGACGCCCTCGTCGTCCTCGACGACATCGAGGAGCTGCTCGGTGAACAGGTGCTCAACTACGCCCGGCGCGCCGCCGAATGACGGCTCCCGGTGTGATGTCCGTCATTTGAGACGTGACGCGCATCTCTTCACCGCCCCAGCACCCCTCACGGGTACTAACCTCCGCCGGAGAGCATGGACGAAGAACCGTCGCAGAAGAAGCAGAGGGGTGCCAACGTGGCCAGGAAGCTCGCCGTCATCGGCGCCGGACTCATGGGGTCCGGTATCGCACAGGTCTCCGCCCAGGCGGGCTGGGACGTCGTGCTGCGCGATGTCACCGACGCGGCCCTGACCCGCGGCCGTGACGGCATCAAGGCCTCGTACGACAAGTTCGTCTCCAAGGGCAAGCTCGACCCCGCCGACGCCGAGGCCGCCCTCGGCCGCATCACCACCACCACGGACCTCGACGCGGTCGCCGACGCCGATGTCGTCGTCGAGGCGGTCTTCGAGAAGCTGGAGGTGAAGCACGAGATCTTCCGCTCCCTGGACAAGATCGTCCGGGACGACGCCGTGCTCGCCTCCAACACCTCCGCCATCCCGATCACCAAGATCGCCGCGGTCACCGAGCGCCCGGAGCGCGTCGTCGGCGTGCACTTCTTCTCGCCGGTCCCGATGATGCAGCTCTGCGAACTGGTCCGCGGCTACAAGACCAGCGACGAAACCCTCGCCACCGCGCGGGAGTTCGCGGAGTCCGTCGGCAAGACCTGCATCGTGGTCAACCGCGATGTGGCCGGCTTCGTCACCACCCGGCTGATCTCGGCGCTCGTCGTCGAGGCCGCCAAGCTGTACGAGTCGGGCGTCGCCTCCGCCGAGGACATCGACATCGCCTGCAAGCTCGGTTTCGGCCACGCCATGGGACCGCTCGCGACCGCCGACCTGACCGGCGTCGACATCCTGCTGCACGCCACCGGCAACATCTACACCGAGTCCCAGGACGAGAAGTTCGCCGCCCCGGAGCTGATGCGCCGGATGGTGGATGCAGGTGACATCGGGCGCAAGAGCGGGCAGGGCTTCTACACCTACTGATCGTTTCCGGTCCCCGGTTGTCTGACATGGCGTCGATTCCGTCGTCGGTCGGACCCGGGGACCCAGGGCGCTGCCATCGGGCGGCACTCGCGGAACCGGTGGATCCGGCACGGATCCACCGCGGTCCCGGTCACCCCTCGGGGTGAATTCGGTATCGGTTCGCTTACAGACGGCAACTTCACCGTCTCTGCCGCAGTCAGTGGGGGAGAGACAGTTTCAGACACACCGGCCATGCCACGGAGCATTCCAGGGGAGCGCATATGCACATCAGGGGCGACCACGCCGAGCTCGCCGTCGGGGGCCGCCTCGATGTCCGCAGCGCGGCGGACGCCCGTACGGTCCTGCACTCGGCCCTCGACGACGGCGTCGGCGATCTGGTGCTCGACCTGACCGAGCTGGACTCGTGGGACGCCACCGGACTCGGCGTCATCATGGGCGCGCACCGCCGCGCCGGACGGGCCGGGCGCAGACTCGTGCTCCGCGGCGTGCCTCCGCAGATGCAACGCCTTCTCGTCGCCACCCGGCTGCACCGGATCCTGGCCATCGAGGGCGGAATCGCCGCGGAGTCCCTGCCGCGCGTCTGACGTCACCCGCCCTGCTCGGGACGCGGACGGAATCCACACAATCCTCACCGGACCGTGATCTGCGGTGCGGCGCGGCACCCCGGGTGTTCGTAGATACTGTGCGAAGGTTTAGGGTTCGGCCGTCTGCCGATTGACGGACCCACCTGGCGGACACCGGACCGAGAGCGACAGCTTGGGCGTGTGAGGCCGGGAGGGGCACCCGTTCTCGACGCGTCTATGGGGGCTTTGGCGATGGACCCGACACACCGCGGGCCGGAGGAGTACGGCCACGACGGCAGCGGATTTCCCGAGGAGACCGGCCGACGCCGTCCCCCGCGCGATCCGCTCACTCCGGATTTCGGTCAGCAAACACCGCAACAGGCACGTGTGATCCCGCTGATATCCGGTGACCTCCTCCTCACCGTGAACCCGGTGGACGGCAGCGAGGTCGAACCCTGCCCGCCCGGCGAGCAGCCCGCGGCCCCCGCCCGCCGCACCCCCGCCGAGCGCGCCGACCGCGAACGCGGTGCCGCACCCCCCGTGCCGCCCGGCCCGCCCGCCCTCCAGCTCCCCCTCCTCCAGCGCGAGGACGAGCGCGAGCGGCTGACCCGGCTGCTGGCCCGGGGCCGCTCCGTACGCCTCACCGGACCGGCCGGATCCGGCCGCACCACGCTCCTGGACGCCGTCGCCGCCGACTGCGCCGGCTTCGCCCCCGACGGCGTCGTCCGGCTCAACGGACACCGGCGCAACGTCACCGATCTGCTGTACGGCCTCTTCGACGCGGTCCACGACGCCCCGCTGCACCGCCCGGACCGCGAGCTGCTGCACGAGAAGCTGCGCACCACCGGAGCCGTGGTCGTCCTGGACGACCTGGAGTTCGGCGGCGCCGCCCTCGACGAACTGCTCGACGCGACGCCCGAGTGCGCCTTCCTGCTCGCCGCGACGCCCGACGTCCAGGCCCCCGGCCCCGAGTCCCACCTCGAAGAGGTCTTCCTCCCCGGCCTGGACCGCGCCCACGCGGTCGAACTCCTGGAGACGGTCGTCGAACGCCGGCTCACCGAGGAGGAGAAGAACTGGGCCGGGGACCTCTGGTTCGAGTCCGAGGGCCTGCCGCTGCGCTTCGTCCAGGCCGGCGCCCTGCTCCGCCAGCGCGACCTGCTGAGCCCCGACCCCACCGCGTACGACGAGTTCGGCTACCGCGACGGCGCTCCCGCCGACGAACCCGTACCGGAGACGGGAGCGGAGGAGGCCGCCGACGTACCGCTGCCCAGCCTCGGCGAGGGCGCTGCGCCCGCAGCGCTGCTCGGCTCCCGGCTGAGCGAGGCGGCGCGCCAGACGCTGCGGTTCGCCGTGGCGCTCGGCGGCGAGGTGCCGCACCAGGCCCACCTTCCGGCGCTCGTTGGGGACACCCACGCCGACGCCGCCCTCGGCGAACTGGCCGGCTGCGGACTGCTGTCCCCGGCCGGCCCCCGCTACCGGCTGGCCGCCGGGGTGCTCGCCCAGCTGGAGGCCGCCGGATACGGCGACGGTGCCGGCGAGCACGCCCGCACCGTGGCCCAGCACTACGCCTGGTGGACCGGGCACCCCTCCGTCACCCCGGTCCGGGTGGTGGCCGAGTCCGACGCGATCCTCGCCTCGATGGCGCAGCTGGTGCCCGGCGACGGCGCGGGGCAGACCAGTGTGGCCGTCCTGCTGGCCCGCAGCGCCTCGCCCGCCTTCGCGGCCGGGCTGCACTGGAGCGCCTGGGAGCGTGCGCTGCGGATCGGCCAGGAGGCCGCCCGGATCGCCGGAGAGGTCGCCGAGGAGGCGTACTTCCACCACGAGCTGGGCGTGCTCGCGCTCTGCACCGGCAACCCCGACCGGGCCAGGGCCGAGCTGGAGACCTCCGTCAGCATGCGCGGGGCGCTGGCCGACAAGCCCGGTGCGGTCGCCGGGCGGCGGGCCCTCGCCCTGGTCGCGGACCGGTCCCGGGCCGCGGCGTCCGGCGGCCCTGCGGCCATCGACGCGCCCGTGCCGTCCGGCCCGGGGGAGCCGTCGCCGCCGCGCGGTCTGCCGGCCGTCATCCCCGTCTCCGTACCGAAGCCGCTGTCGGAGGAGACCGCCGTCATCGCCCGGCAGACCGCGCCGCAGGGCGGCGGGGAGGCTCCGGCCGGCCGTTTCGCGCTGCTCGGCGGCGCCCGGCGCAATCTGGTCGCGGCCGGAGCGGGCGTTCTGCTCGCCGGGGTGCTCGGCACCGTGGTGACCCTCGGACTCACCTCGAACAGCGACCCGGCGGGTGATCCGGGTGCCTCGACCGAGCAGTCGGTCACCGACGGGGGCGACACCGAGGACGATCTGCCCGCCGACGAGACCACGGACGGGACCACCCCGTCGGCCAGGACCTCGGGCTCGGCCTCGGCCTCCACGACCCCCGGCCCCTCCGGGAGCGCGTCGGCGTCCGACCCCGGGACCGGTCCCTCCGCCACCGGGACGGCGTCCGCCTCGGCACCGTCCTCGCCGGACGACAGCCCCTCGTCACCGAGGCCCACGCCGTCGCACACGAAGTCCACGAGCCCGAGGCCGACGCCCAGCGGTGTCACGCCGTCGAGCTCCCCGACGGACGAGAGCCCCGACCCGTCACCGTCCACGTCCACGGACGACCCGGACCCGGAGGAGCCGACGACGCCCGACTCCTCGGACACCGCGGCCATCGGCCCGACCGGTCCCACGCCCGCGAGCCCCTCGACGACCTGAGCCCGTGGGGGCGCGCCCGACGGGCGCCCCCCACGGCCCGTCAGAACAGCCGGAGCTTGTCGTCCTCGATGCCGCGCAGCGCGTCGTAGTCGAGGACCACACAGCCGATGCCCCGGTCCGTCGCCAGCACCCGGGCCTGCGGCTTGATCTCCTGGGCGGCGAAGATGCCCTTCACGGGGGCCAGATGGGGATCGCGGTTCAGCAGCTCCAGATAGCGGGTCAGCTGCTCCACACCGTCGATGTCGCCGCGCCGCTTGAGCTCGACGGCCACGGTCTGCCCGTCGGCGTCCCGGCAGAGGATGTCGACGGGGCCGATGGCGGTGAAGTACTCGCGGCGGATGAGGGTGTAGCCCTCGCCGAGCGTCTCGATCCGGTCCGCCAGCAGTTCCTGGAGGTGTGCCTCCACGCCGTCCTTGATCAGCCCGGGGTCCACACCCAGCTCGTGCGACGAGTCGTGGAGGATCTCCTCCATCGTGATGATCAATTTTTCGCCCGCCTTGTTCACGACGGTCCAGGTGCCCTCGGCGTCGCCCGTCCCCTCCTTCAGGGTGCAGGGCGGGGACATCCAGTTGAGCGGTTTGTAGGCCCGGTCGTCGGCGTGGATCGACACGCTCCCGTCCGCCTTCACCAGGATCAGACGGGGAGCGGAGGGCAGGTGGGCCGTGAGCCGGCCCGCGTAGTCCACGGAGCAGCGGGCGATGACGAGACGCATGGTCGGCAACGCTACTCGACGACGGGTGCCCGGCGCGATTCACCCATCTGACCCGCCCCGCCTGTTCGCGCGTGACGCTTTCTGGCTTGCCCGCCTTTGAACCCCTTCGTTATTGGCCGGTTGTGTTCCCAATCTCCTGGTGCGGCCCGGACTGCGCCCTTACCGTGGATGCAGGAGGTCGCCGCGCGTGCACGCTGCGTCGTCGTCGCCCTCCGTCCCTGCCCGTAAGACCTCGGCGCACGGTCGGGGTCGCGAGAGGAGAACCCATGTCGCTCGACGTCTCACCGGCTCTGTTGGAACAGGCCGAGCGAGGCGAGGTCGACGAAGCCGACTTCGTCGACTGCGTCCGGACCTCCCTGCCCTACGCGTGGGAGATGATCAGCTCATTGGTGGCTCAGCTGAAGGTCGACGGCGGGGAGTTCGCCGACAACCAGACGCCGCCCCCCAATGAGCAGGCACGTGGTCAGCTGCTGCGCGCCCTCGCGAGTGATGCCATTCGCGGTGCGCTGCAGCGGCACTTCGGGGTGCGTCTGGCATTCCAGAACTGCCACCGCGTCGCGGTGTTCCCGATGGACGCCTCGGTCGACGACCGACTGGCCAAATTCACCTCGGTGAGGGGTCAGTTGCTCAACCAGTCGCCCGAACTGCGGGACTGCTGACGGCCTCGGGCGTGTTCTGAAAGTCCCGCCTGCTCGGGCGGACGGCGCTACTTTCAGAACACGCCCTGGCCGCCGCTCCGGGTCGCGGGAGGTGCGACTGGCCCGGGGCGGCGGCTCCCGTCGTCAAGGGGGAGCACCCGGTGCGGGTGGTTCATGCGAGGAGCGGCAGCACTTCGGTGCCCAGCCGCGCTACGTTCTCCTCCGTGGCCGCCAGATCCCCCGAACCCTCCACCAGGAGCGCGAAACGGGTGATGCCCGTGCGCTCCGCCGTTGCGGCCAGCCGGTCCGCCGCGAGCCGGGGCGGCCCCACCGGATGAAGACGGCAGAGCAGCTCCGTGTAGTCGACCGGATCGCGCATCACCCGGTGCCGGTGGTCGACGGTGACATGGGCGCCGAGCCCCTGCCGCAGCCAGCCCGGCATCGCCTTCACCAGGGTCTCGGTGGCGTCCTCGGCGCGGTCGGCGATCTGCGCCACCCCCGCCGACACATGCCCCGCCGCCCGCACCCTCTCCGGGGAGTGCCCCGCCGCGAGCGCGCGGGACCGCCACAGCGCGACCATCTCCGTCTTCTCCTCGTCGCCGCAGTGCATCCCGAGGAGCATCGGCAGCCCCTGCTCGGCGGCGAGGCCGACGCTCCCGGGCGAGGTGCACGCGACGACCACCTCGGGTCCGCCCGCGCTCTCCCCGCTCTCCGGGTCCAGCAGCTCATCGGCCCGGGGGACGACCGCGACCTCGCGGAAGCCGTACCGCTCGCCGCGGCCGGCCACCCGTGTCCCGCGCAGCCAGTCGAGCAGCAGCCCCAGCGACTCCGGGAACTCCTTCTCGTACGCCGCCAGACCGCCGCCGAACACCTCCAGATCGACCCAGGGGCCGCCCCGGCCCACGCCCAGGGTGAAACGGCCGCCGCTGGTGAGGTGGAGCAGCGCGGCCTGCTCGCCGAGCGCGACCGGATGGTGGTTCGGCAGCACGCTCACCGCCGTGCCCACCCGGATCCTGCGGGTGCGGCCCAGCAGTTGCGCCGCCAGCGTCACCGCGGACGGGCAGACCCCGTACGGCACGAAGTGGTGCTCGGCCAGCCAGACCGAGTCGAGACCGGACTCCTCCGCGACCTCGGCGGACCGGATCGCGCGGTGCAGCGCTTCCCCCGGTCCCTGCCCGGGAAACTGGGCGGCCAGTACGAACGTTCCCACACGCATCGCCAATTACCTCCTTGCGGCCGACGCGGCTCTCCCCTACTGGCACCAACGCCTGACACGTGCCAAAGGCACGGTCCGCGGGGAAGTTGTTGCGATTTTCCGGTAACCGGTCCCGCCCGGAGCCGCCCGCCGGGCGGTGCGGGACGCCCGTCCCCACCGGATGGCCCTACGCTTGACGGGACCTGCCCAGCGCGAACTGTGAGGTGTTTTCCGTGTCCCCGCGCCGCAACCGCCCCCGAGGCGGCGAGAGTCCCAGCGACAGCTCCGGCGACGTGGGGGACCGGTACGGGGGCGGCGGACGCGCGGAGGAGTGGCAGGGCGAGCAGTGGTCGGTCCGCCCGGTCAGCGGAGCGAGCGCGATGGGCAAGCGCTACCGCTGCCCCGGGTGCGACCAGGAGATCCCCTCCGGGGTCCCGCATCTGGTGGCCTGGTCCGAGTACGGCGGCGTCGACGACCGCCGGCACTGGCACAAGGCCTGCTGGAACGCGAAGGACCGCCGCACCACACGGGTGCAGCGGTCCAGGAACGCCCCTCGGTACTGACCGGCCGGGCGGCCGCTCCGGTCAGACGTCGCGGTTGTTCATCGCGAGGAAGGCACCGCCGAGCGCCACGGCGGTCACCCCGAGCATGATCCACAGCGGGTCCCAGCCGGACGGGCCGGACGTGCTGACGGCGTTGTCGTAGAAGATGCTGAGCTGGTTGGGGATCGAGTACTCCAGCAGCCACTTCCGGAGCGAGCGCAGCGAGTCGGCGAACATGAAGATCGCCAGCACCAGCGGCAGCAGCACCACGCCGATCATGATCGTGATCGCGCCGGCCGAGTGCCGGATCAGCGCCCCGACGGCCAGCGAGAGCAGTCCCAGCGTCGCGATGTAGAGGCCGACGCCGACCGTGCTGCTCAGCCACTCCTTGCCGCTGGGCGCCGCCGCGTCCAGGATCGAGGTCTGGAGCAGTGCGACGATCGTTGTCATCACCGTGGTCAGCACGAAGGTGAGCAGGAAGAAGACGACGGCCTTCGCCGCGAGCACCCGGCCCCGGCTCGGGCACGCCGTCAGCGTCGTACGGATCATGCCCGTGCCGTACTCCGAGGCGATGGTCATCACGCCCAGCGTGATCACGCAGATGGAGCCCAGCAGCACCCCGAAGAATCCCAGGCTGAGCACCGGGGTGCCGCCCATGTCCGAGTCGGAGGCGCTGACCGCGACGGCCGAGAGCACCCCGATGAGGAGCAGCAGCGCGATCATCACGCCGAGCGTCCACATCGTGGACCGCACCGAGCGGATCTTGGTCCACTCGGAGGCGATCGCGTCGGCGAGGGTGGCCGGGCGCACCGGGATCGGCGAGGCGTAGAACCCGGTCTGCGGCCCCTGGGCGTACGGCTGCGGGGCGACGGGCTGCTGGGGCGCCTGCTGCTGGTAGGCCGCCTGCGGCGTCGGCGGCGTGGACGGCGTGGTCATCGGGGGTCCTCGCTGGAGTCGCGCTTGGTCAGGTCTGCGGGGGCGGCGGCAGGGGGAGCGGCCGGGACCGGCGCGGCCGGCGCGGGCTGTGCCGCGGCGGGAGCGGGTGCCTGGGCCGCCGGGGCCTGTACGGGTGCCGGGGCCTGGGCGGGTGCCTGGGCCGGGGGCTGTGCGGCGGGAGCGCCCGCGTACGGGTTCTGGCCGGGCGGCGGTGGGGCGTACCAGCCCTGCTGCGGCACGTCCGGCACGCTCGGCTGCGGCGGGGCGTACCCCGGGTGCTGCCCGTAGGCGCCCGGCGGCGGTGCCTGGAGGTGGGCCACCTGGTCCGCCGTCGAGCGGTAGTCCACGGCGCCCTGCGTCATCCGCATGTACGCCTCCTCCAGCGAGGCCTGGTGCGGCGAGAGCTCCCACAGCCGGACGTCCGCCTCGTGGGCCAGATCGCTGATCCGGGGCAGCCGCAGACCGGTGACGCGCAGCGCCCCGTCCGGCTCCGGCATGACCTGGCCGCCCGCCTCCGTGAGGGTGGTGGTGAGCTTCTCCCGCTGCTCGGAGCCCTCGTCCGGGACCCGGACCCGGGCGAAGTCGGCCGAGTTGGCCGAGATGAAGTCCTTGATGCTCATATCGGCCATGAGCTGGCCCCGGCCGATCACGATCAGATGGTCGGCGGTGAGGGCCATCTCGCTCATCAAATGGCTGGAGACGAAGACCGTGCGCCCCTCGGACGCCAGCATCTTCATCAGGTTCCTGACCCAGAGGATGCCCTCCGGGTCCAGACCGTTGACCGGCTCGTCGAAGAGCAGCACCTGCGGGTCGCCCAGCAGTGCCGCCGCGATGCCCAGACGCTGCCCCATGCCCAGCGAGAAGCCCTTGGACCGCTTCCGGGCGACCTGCTGGAGGCCGACGACCCCGAGCACCTCGTCGACCCGGGCGGCCGGGATGCCGGCCAGCTGGGCCAGCGAGAGGAGATGGTTGCGGGCGCTGCGCCCGCCGTGCACGGCCTTGGCGTCGAGCAGCGCGCCCACCTGGCGCGGCGCGTTCGGCAGATTGCGGAACTCGTGGCCGCCGATGGTCACCCGGCCCGCCGTGGGCCGGTCGAGGCCGAGGATCATCCGCATCGTCGTCGACTTGCCCGACCCGTTGGGACCGAGGAATCCGGTGACGGCGCCCGGCCGCACCTGGAAGGAAAGGTTGTACACGGCCGTCTTCGCGCCGTAGCGCTTGGTCAGGCCGACTGCCTCGATCATGCTCCAGCCCCATCGACTTATCTGTCGTCGGGGCACAGGCCGTCCGGCCGTACGCCCCCCGTATGAGTGAGGAGGATATCCAGGCCTTTACGGTTCCGGCCAAGTCGGTCGTCCGGCGCGGCGGGGGCCGGGAACCGGTCCGCACCGGTCCCCGGCCCCGTCGTACCGGCTCTCAGGCGTCGCGCTTCTTCAGCACCAGATAGCCGCCGAGCACCGCGGCCACCACCCAGGCGACCATGATCAGCAGACCGCCCCACGGCCCGTACGGCGCCGGATCGCTGTTCATGGCGTCCGGGACCACCTGCATGATCTTGGACCCTGCCTGGTCGGGGAAGTAGCGCGCGACCTCCTTGGCACCCGGCACCGCCGACAGGATCTGCGAGACCAGGAAGAAGAACGGCATCAGGATGCCGAGCGACAGCATCGAACTGCGCAGCATCGCCGCGACCCCCATGGAGAACACCGCGATCAGCCCCATGTAGAGCCCGGCGCCGAAGACCGCCCGCAGGACGTTGTCCGCGCCGAGCGTCGTCCTGTGGTCGCCCAGCAGCGCCTGGCCCAGGAAGAACGAGACGAAGCTGGTCACCAGCCCGACCACCAGGGCCAGCACGCCGGCCACCAGGATCTTGCTGAAGAGGAAGGTCGCCCGCTGCGGCACGGCCGCCAGCGAGGTGCGGATCATGCCGGAGCTGTACTCCGTACCGACGACCAGGACGCCGAACACCACCATCGCCAGCTGGCCGAGGATCATCCCCGAGAAACTGACGAACGTGGGGTCGAACGTCGCCTTCTCCGCGTCGGAGAGGCTGTCGAACTGGGAGTTCATCACCGCGCACAGCGCCGCGCTCATCGCGACGGTGACGCCGAAGGCGCAGATCAGCGTCCAGGTCGTCGAGGAGACCGTACGGATCTTGGTCCATTCGGAGGTCAGGACCGCGGGAACCGAAGCCATCGCCGTCACACCCCCGTTCCGGTGCCGGGTCCGGACTGCCCCGGGGTCTCGCCCGGTGGCTGGTTCCAGGTGTCGCCCCAGTGCGGTCCGACGGGCGGCGGCGCGGCCCCCCGCTCGGAATGCGCGTGGTACTCCACCGAGTCCGCCGTCATCTGCATGAACGCCTCCTCCAGCGAGGCCCGCTGGGCGCTCAGCTCGTGCAGCACGATCTGGTGGCGGGCGGCCAGCTCACCCAGGGACTCCGTGGTGCCGCCGTCGATCTCCAGCGTGCCGTTCCCCGCCTCCACCGCGACGATGCCCTCCGCGTGCAGGACATCGCGCAACCGCTCCTGCTGGGGCGAGCGCAGGCGCACATAACTACGGGAGTTCTGATGGATGAAATCGGCCATCGAGGTGTCGGCGAGCAGTCGGCCCTGGCCGATCACGATCAGATGATCGGCGGTCAGCGCCATTTCGCTCATCAGATGGGAGGAGACGAAGATCGTCCGTCCTTCCGCGGCGAGCGCCTTCATCAGATTGCGGATCCAGTGAATTCCCTCGGGGTCCAGACCATTGACGGGTTCGTCGAACATCAGGATCTGGGGATCACCCAGCAATGCCGAGGCGATCCCCAGACGCTGGCCCATACCGAGGGAGAAGCCCTTCGATTTGCGTTTCGCCACCGCCGTCAGACCGACCGTGTCGAGGACTTCGGCCACCCGGCTCTCCGGGATCCGGTTGCTCTGGGCGAGGCAGAGCAGATTGTTGTACGCGCTGCGGCCGCCGTGCATCGACTTTGCGTCGAGCAGCGCGCCGATGTACTTGAGGGGTTCCGACAGCTCGTTGTAGTGCTTGCCGTCGATGCGGACCGATCCGCTGGTCGGGTTGTCGAGATCGAGCATCATCCGCATCGTGGTGGATTTGCCCGCCCCGTTGGGCCCCAGAAAGCCCGTCACCATCCCCGGTCTGATCCGGCACGTCAAGTGGTCGACGGCAACCTTGTTGCCGAAGCGCTTGGTAAGCCCATCGAGCTCGATCATGCGTTCACGCTAGAACGGCCGCGCGCCCGGCGCCACCACAAAGGCGGAACCGGGCGCGCGGACGAAACGGACCGATACGCTCCGGGCGTCAGCGGGTCTGCTGGGCCGGAACGCCGCGGGAGACGGGCTCCTCGTCGGCCGGGGTGCCGGCCGCGGCCACGGCCGCACCGGTCAGCGTCGCCAGCATCTCGCGGACGTTGGTCAGCTGCGCGTTGATCGAGTCGCGGCGGTTGGTGAGCGCCGCCAGCTCGCGCTCCGATTCGCTGCGGATCCGGTCGGCCTTCGCGTTGGCGTCGGCGACGATGTCCTCGGCCTGGCGCTGGGCGGTCTCCACCGTCTGACGGGCCCGGCGCTCGGCGTCGGTCCGCAGCTTCTCGGCCTCCAGCCGCAGCTGCTCGGCGCGGTGCTCGATCTCGGCCAGCCGCTTCTCCGCCTTGGCCTGACGGGACGCGAGGTCGCGCTCCGACTGGTCGCGGCGCTTGGCCAGGTTGGTCTCGAAGTCCGCGGCGGCCTGGGCGGCCTTGGCACGGGTCTCCTCGAAGAGGGCGTCCGCCTCCTCGCGCTTCTGCGCCGCGTCCTTCTGCGCGTCCGCACGCAGCGCGGAGGCCTCACCCTGGGCCTTCTCGACGATGCGGACACCGTCGTCCTCGGCCTTCGCCTTGCGCTCGGACGCGAAGGTCTCGGCGTCGTTGCGCACCTGCTGGGCGGCCGACTCGGCCAGCTCACGGTGCTGCTCGGCGGCGCGACGGGCCTCCTCGCGCAGGTCCTTGGCCTCCTCCTCGGCCAGCCGGAGGATCTTCTCCACACGCGCCCCGAGACCCGCGTACGACGGCTCCGCGTCGTTCACCTGGGCCTGGGCGTTCTGCGTTTCGAGGTGAAGCTCCTCGATGCGCTTTTCCAGAGACGTGATGCGGGAGAGAGCACTATCACGGTCGGCTACGAGCTTGGTAATGCGGTCATCCACCTGACCGCGGTCGTAACCACGCCGCACGAGTTCGAAGCCGAAGGGGGAGGAAGGGTCACTCATGGGGTTCCTGTCGAAGTGAGACCGGTGAGGTGATAGAGGGAATCCTAGGGGCCAGGACGGCGTGTCATCGAGCAGATGCCCTTTTGATCTGGAGAATGACACCCCTTTTGAGTGGCTGGCCCCCGTAACCCTTGCCACTCGGAGGGCTGAACGTCCTTGCCGCACCACGTAAGACCGTCGGGAGACTACCCTTCCGACGGCTTGCCACTCGAACGAGTGCCCGCCGCGGCCGCCGTCTTGACGCCGCCCGGCGGACCGGCACCGGCGCCCTTACCGCCGGCCCCGGGTGTCTCGAAAGACTCCAACGCCTCCAGGACGTCCTGGACACGGGAGATCTCGGTGTTGATGTCCTCGCGCCGGCGCACCAGCACATCCAGCTCGCGCCGGCCCTCGTCCACCGTCCGCTTGGCCTCCGCCTCGGCGTCGGCCCGCAGCTTCTCGGCCTCGCGCACCAGGGTGGCCTTCTTCTGCTCGGCCTCCTTCAGCAGCGACTCGGCCCGCTTCACGGCGGCGATCCGGACCTTGCTGGCCTCGGAGTTGGCGTCCGCGAGCAGCTCCTTGGCCTTCGCCGCGGCCTCCTCGCGCTGCTCGGTGGCCGCCTTCATCAGGTTGTCCACCCGCTCGCCGACCGACTTGACCTGCTCGGCCGTCTCCCGCCGGGCCCGGTCGTGCAGCTCCTGGACCTCGGCGTCCGCCCGGGTCCGCAGCTCCTCGGCCCGCTCCCGGATCTGGGTGGCGTCCCGCCGCGCCCCGACCAGCAGCTCGTCCGCGTCCGCACGGGCCCGCTCCACCAGGGAGTTGCCCTCGACCGTCGCCTCCGAGGTGATCCGCACGGCCTCCTTGCGGGCCGCGCCGACCATCGTGTCGGCCTGCTCCTCGGCCTCCGTGGCGGCGCGCAGCGCCTCCTCCTGCGCCTTGCTGATCAGCTGGTCCGCCTGCTCGGCGGCGTCCGCCCGCCGCTTCGCGGCCGCCTCGCGCGCCTCGTCCAGCAGCCGGTCCGCCTCCGCGCGGGCCTCGGCCCGCATCTGCTCGGCCGCGGTCTCGGCGTCGGAGCGCAGCCGCTCCGCCTCCTCGCGGGTCCGGGCCGCGTGCTCCTGCGCGGACCCGACGGTCGCCGCCGCCTCCGCCCGCACCCGCTCGGCCTCGCCGGCCGCCTCGTCGCCGAGCCGGGCCGCCTGCTGGGCCGCCTCGGTACGGAGCCGCTCGGACTCCGCGGTCGCCTCGGAGACCAGCAGATCGGCCTGGGCCGCGGCCTCGGTCCGCATCCGGTTGGCGTCCTCCCGGGCCTCCGCCCGGGACCGCGCGGCGTCCTGCTCGGCCGAGGCCAGCGCGTCGGACGCCTCAGTCCGCATCCGCTGGCTGTACTCGGCGGTGTCGGCGCGCACCCGCTCCGACTCCGTGATCGCGTCGGAGACGGTCCGCTCGGCCATCGCCTTCGCGGCCTCGGTCTCCTCCTGCGCCACCCGCCGGATCCGGGCCGCGTCCTCGCCGGCCCGCTCCCGCTCCTCGTACGCGTCCGAGCGGACCCGGTCCGCCTCCTCCTGCGCCTCCGCCTTCGTCCGCTCCGCGACGTGCTCGGCGGCCGACCGCAGCCCGGCGATCTCCGCCTCGGCCTGCTCCTGGAGCCCGCTCACGGAATCGCGCACCTGCTGGGCGGTCTGCTCTGCGGCGGAGACCATCTCGGTGGCCCGCGCGTCCGCCTCCTCGACCAGGCGCTGCGCCTCGGCCTGGGCCTCCTCGACCCGCTTGCGGGCGGAGGCCAGCAGCTCCTCGCTCTGCTCCCGGGCCCGCTCGCGCTCCTGGCCGGCCTCGGTACGGGCCGCGTCCAGCGTCTCCTCGGCCTCCCGGCGGCGCCGGTTCGCCTCTTCCTGGGCGGCGGCCAGGGCCTCGGCGGCCTCCGTGCCCACCCGCTCGGCGGCGGCGGCCGCCTCCGACCGCACCCGGTCGGCGCTCTCCTGCGCCTCCGTCTTCAGCCGCTCCGCCTCGGTGGCGGCCTCGGTCCGCAGCCGTACGGCGACGG
Organism: Streptomyces sp. NPDC057682; assembly: GCF_042799575.1. Taxonomy (NCBI): domain Bacteria; kingdom Bacillati; phylum Actinomycetota; class Actinomycetes; order Kitasatosporales; family Streptomycetaceae; genus Streptomyces; species Streptomyces sp. NPDC057682. The sequence continues at coordinate 395,084 of NZ_JBHVIN010000004.1, forward strand.
CCTCGCCCTCCGCACGCGACCGCGAGGCATCGGCGGCGGCCTCGTCGCGCAGCCGCTGGGCCTCGGCCTCCGCCTGCTCCTGGAGGGTGCGCAGCCGCTCGGCGGCCTCGGTGCGCAGCCGCTCGGCCTCCTCGGCGGTCTCCCGCCGGATCCGCTCCGCGTCGTCACGGGCCTCGCCCAGCGCCTGCTCGGCCGCGGCGACCCGGGTCTCGGCCTCGCTGTGCAGCCGGGTCAGCTCCTCGGCGGCCTCCGCCTGCCGGGCCGCGACGGTCCGCTCGGTCTCCTCGCGCAGCCGCTCCGCGGCCTCCTCGGCCGCGGCCGTCACCGACCCCGCCAGCTCCTCGGCCTCGCCGCGCAGCTGGTCCGCCTCGGCGCGGGCCCGCTCCAGGACCTCGTCCGCCTGCTTCTTCAGCGCCGCCGCGCGCTCGGCGGCCTCGCCCCGGAGCCGCTCGCTGTCGGTGTTCGCGGTGGAGCGGACCTCCTCGGCGTCGGCCTTGGCCTTGGCCAGCAGCTCCTCGGCGGTCTTCGCGCCCTCCTCGATCTGCTGGAGTGCCTCGCGCCGGGCCTCGCCGCGGATCCGCTCGCCCTCGGCGACCGCCTCGGAACGCAGCTGCTCGGCCTCGCCGCGCAGCCGGCGGGCCTCCTCCTGGAGCTCGACCGTCTTGGCCCGGTACTCCTTGGTGTCGTCCTTGGCCGCGCCCTTGAGCTGGTCGGCCTGCTCGGCGGCCTCGCCGCGCAGCCGGTCCGCCTCGGCCTCCGCCTCGCGGCGGATCCGCTCGGCCTCCTCGGCCGCCGTCCGGGTGGTGGACCGGGCGTCCTCGGAGGCCTTGGACAGCACCTCCTCGGCGGCGCGGGCCGCCTTGGCGAGCTGGGCCGCCGCGTCCTCGGCCGCCGCGGTGCGCGCGGAGTCCGCAGCCTCGGAGCGGATCCGCTCCGACTCGGCGCGGGCGTCGGCGAGCGCCTGCTCGGCCTCCGACCTGAGGGTCTCGGCCTCCTTGGTGGCCTCGCCGACCAGCCGGGCGATCTCCGACTTGGCCGTACGGGTGCGCTGCTCGTTCTGCGACTCGGCGCCGGCCAGCCGCTTGACCGCGGCCTCCTTCGCCTCGTTCAGCACCTTCTCGGCCTCGACGCGCGCCTCGCGCAACTGCGTCTCGGCCTCCTGCACCCGCTGCTCGGCGGCCCGGTTCAGCTCCGCGGTCCGCTGCCGCGTCTGCTCGGTCTCGGCCGTCGTCGAGGAGCGCAGCTGCTCGGCGTGGGTGGTGGCCTCCTGGGCCTGGGTCGACGCGGCGCCGAGCATCCGCTCGGCGTCCTTGCGGGCGCGGAGCAGGATCGCCTCGGCCTCGGTCCGGGCCGCCTCCGCCTCGGTGCCGACCCGCTGACGCGTCTCCTCGGCCACCCGCGCGGCCTCGGCCCTTGCGGTGGCCAGCGCCTGTTCGGCCTCGGCGCGGGACTCCTCCAGGAGCCGGCGGGCCTGCGACTCGGTGCGGGCGCGCAACTGCTCGGCCCAGGCCACGTTCTCGTTGACGTGCGACTCGACGGTCCGGCGGCGCTCGGCCAGCTCCTGGTCGAGCTGCTGGCGCCGCTGCACGGCCTCGTTGTGCAGTTCGGCCTGGAGCCGCGCCTGGTGCTCGGCGTGCTCCTGGAGGATCCGCTGCGTCTGGGCACGCGCCTCGCGCAGCTCGCGCTCGGCGTCGTTGCGCAGCTGGTCGGCCTGGATCTGGGCGTTGCGGAGCATCTGCTCCGCCTGGTAGCCGATGTCCGCGCCGTCGTACGCGGGACGGGACGCCAGACTGCGCCGCGCCTCGTGCAGCTTGGCGCGCAAGACCTCGACCTGGTAACCGAGGTCCTCGGCGTGCTGGACGGCCTTCTCCCGGTCGGTCTTCAGCCGGTCCATCTCGGCCTCGAACCGCGAGAGATGGTCGTCTTCAGCCCGGTGGCTCTCCTGGCGTTCGTAGCCCCGCACTGCGCGGTCCCATCCTTCCCCGAGCTCTCAACTTCGTTCGAGCAGGGGAGACCCCAACCCTGGTCGCACACTCCGCACGGGAACCGTTCGCCGGCGAACGGCCCCCCGGGGAATGGTGACAGATCAACGGCTGGGGACGCGGCGCGGCCCCGACCCGGCCCCGGCCCGGAACGGCCCACTCTACCGGGCCGGGTGTGCCCCGGGTCAGTGCTCCTTCCGGGACGTGACCAGTTCGGTGAGCACCCCGTGGCAGTCCTTGGGGTGCAGGAACGTGATCCGCGATCCCATCGAACCCGTCCTGGGCTCGTCGTACAACACCCTGACGCCCTTTTCCCGGATGTCCGCGGCGTCGGCGTCCACGTCCGCGGTGCCGAAGGCGATGTGGTGCACGCCCTCCCCGTTCTTGGCCAGCCATTTGCCCACGGCGGAGTCGTCGCGGGTCGGCTCCAGGAGCTGGAGGTACGAGGCGCCGCCGTCGGACGTATCGTTGATCTTGAGCATGGCCTCCCGGACGCCCTGCTCCTCGTTGATCTCGGAATGGAAGACCTCGAACCCGTAGGTCGAGCGGTAGAACTCGACGGTGGCGTCGAGGTCGAAACAGGCGATCCCGATGTGGTCGATTCGCGTCAGCATGGATCCAGTGCAGCGCCCGCCCGATGGTTACGCAACGTGCGCGCGATCACACTCGTAGCCGGATGACGCGTCGGGTACCGCTCAGTACATTCGAGTAAACCCTCGTTCACCACCAAACCAAGGGGCTGTGCCGCATGTCAGGAACGACCGGTACCACGTCCGTGATCGTCGCGGGCGCCCGTACGCCCATGGGCCGCCTTCTGGGCTCCCTCAAGAGTTTCTCCGGCGCGGACCTCGGCGGCATCGCCATCAAGGCCGCGCTGGACCGGGCCGGCATCGGCGGCGACCAGGTCGAGTACGTGATCATGGGCCAGGTGCTCCAGGCCGGTGCGGGCCAGATCCCGGCCCGCCAGGCGGCCGTCAAGGCCGGCATCCCCATGAACGTCCCGGCGCTCACCGTCAACAAGGTCTGCCTCTCCGGACTCGACGCCATCGCCCTGGCCGACCAGCTGATCCGCGCCGGTGAGTTCGACGTCGTCGTGGCCGGCGGCCAGGAGTCCATGACGAACGCCCCGCACCTGCTCCCCAAGTCCCGCGAGGGCCACAAGTACGGCGCGATCGAGATGCTCGACTCGATGGCGTACGACGGTCTGACCGACGCCTACGAGAACATCCCGATGGGCGAGTCCACCGAGAAGCACAACACCCGCCTCGGCCTGGACCGCGCCGCCCAGGACGAGATCGGCGCCCTCTCGCACCAGCGGGCCGCCGCCGCGCAGAAGAACGGTCTCTTCGAGGCCGAGATCACCCCGGTCGAGATCCCGCAGCGCAAGGGCGACCCGGTCCTCTTCTCCCAGGACGAGGGCATCCGCGCCGAGACGACCGTCGAATCGCTCGGCAAGCTGCGCCCGGCCTTCGCCAAGGACGGCACGATCACCGCGGGCACCTCCTCGCAGATCTCCGACGGCGCCGCCGCCGTCGTCGTCATGAGCAAGGCCAAGGCCCAGGAGCTGGGCCTGGACTGGATCGCCGAGATCGGCGCCCACGGCAATGTGGCCGGTCCGGACAACTCGCTCCAGTCGCAGCCCTCCAACGCCATCCGCCACGCCCTGAAGAAGGAGGGCATCGGCGTCGAGGACCTGGACCTCATCGAGATCAACGAGGCCTTCGCCGCGGTCGCCGTCCAGTCCATGAAGGACCTCGGCGTCACCCCGGACAAGGTGAACGTCAACGGCGGCGCGATCGCGCTCGGCCACCCGATCGGGATGTCCGGCGCCCGGGTCGTCCTGCACCTGGCGCTGGAGCTCAAGCGGCGCGGCGGCGGCACCGGCGCGGCGGCGCTGTGCGGCGGCGGGGGCCAGGGCGACGCGCTGATCATCCGCGTGCCGGGCAAGTAGCACACGCGGGACACGGAGAGCGGCGAGGAAACGGAGCGGTGATGGTGGACGTCCCCACGCTGGTGGAGCAGGCCCGTGCGGGCGGGCCGCGGGCGGTGGCCCGGCTGATCTCCCTGGTGGAGGGGGCGTCACCGCATCTGCGCGAGGTGATGGCGGCCCTGGCGCCGCTGGCCGGCGGGGCGTACGTCGTCGGCCTGACCGGATCACCGGGCGTCGGCAAGTCGACCTCGACCTCGGCGCTCGTCTCCGCCTACCGGCGGCAGGGCAAGCGGGTCGCCGTGCTCGCCGTCGACCCCTCGTCGCCGTTCTCCGGCGGCGCGCTGCTCGGGGACCGGGTCCGGATGTCGGACCACGCCTCCGACCCGGGCGTCTACATCCGCTCCATGGCCACCCGCGGCCATCTGGGCGGGCTCGCCTGGGCGGCCCCGCAGGCCGTGCGGGTGCTGGACGCCGCCGGCTTCGACGTGATCCTGGTGGAGACCGTCGGCGTCGGCCAGTCGGAGGTGGAGATCGCCTCCCAGGCCGACACCTCCGTGGTGCTCCTCGCCCCCGGCATGGGCGACGGCATCCAGGCGGCCAAGGCCGGGATCCTGGAGATCGGCGACGTGTACGTGGTGAACAAGGCCGACCGGGACGGCGCGGACGCCACCGCCCGCGAGCTCAACCACATGCTGGGCCTCGGGGAGTCCCGGGGGCCCGGCGACTGGCGCCCGCCGATCGTGAAGACGGTCGCGGCGCGCGGCGAGGGCGTCGACGAGGTCGTCGAGGCCCTGGAGAAGCACCGGGCGTGGATGGAGGAGCACGGCGTCCTCGCGGAACGGCGCACCGCCCGTGCCGCCCGCGAGGTCGAGACGATCGCGGTCACCCGGCTCCGCGAACGCATCGGCGACCTGCACGGCGACCGCCGCCTCGACGCTCTCGCCGAGCGCATCGTGACCGGCCGCCTCGACCCGTACGCGGCGGCGGACGAACTGGTGGCGGGCCTCACCGGCGAGGTCTGACCGGCCCCGGTGGCCGGCACGGCGTGCGGGCCGCGCCGGCCACCGAAAACCGCCGGGGCGTGCGGCCCCGGCGGTCGGTGCGCGGTGCGTCCTGGGTCCGGTGGTGTGTCCTGGGGCCCGGTGGTGCGGTGCGCGGTATGTCCCGGGCCCGGCGGCCCGTGTGCGGTGCGCCCCGGGCTCGATGGTCCGGTGCGCGGTGCGACCCGGCGACCCGTGCGCGGTGCGACCCGGGCCCTGCGGGCCCGGGTACGGTCAGGCCCGGCCGCCCGGCCGCCCGGCCGCCCGGCCGGCCGCGCCCCGGCTCAGTCGTCGTCGTCCGTGTCGTCCCGGCCGTCGTGGTGGGTGCCCCGGTCGTCGTCGGCGTCGTGGGCCCTGCCGTCCTTGCGGTCGTCCGAGTCCTTCCCGCGGTCGTCGCCGGAGCGGTGCTCCGCGGCCCTGCCCGTGCTCGTGTCCACCGTCACGTGGTGCCACGCCTTGTCGGTGCCGTAGACGTCGACGTCCCAGACGGGCCCGCCGTGCTCGTCCTCCAGCTCCACCTCCGTCACGGTGCCCGGCACCGCCTTCAGCGCGGCGGTGGCGGCCTCGGCCGCGGTGACGCGGGTGGCGGCGGGCGCGCCGGCGCGGGAGCCGTGGTCGCGGGCGCCGTCGTCCGCGAAGGCGACGGCGGTGGCGGCGGTGCCGCCGGCGAGTACGGCCGCGGTGACCGCGGCGACGACGAGCTTGCGCTTCATGAGGGTTCCTCCCCGTTCGATGGGTGCGGTGTGCGGTGACCTCAGCCTGCCGGGGCGATGCTGAAGGCAGCCTGAAGCCGCCTGAAGCGTTCTTCAGCTTCGGTTTGGGACCCTGTGGCACATGCGCCTGTTGATCGTGGAGGACGAGAAGCGGCTGGCGAACTCCCTGGCCCGGGGGCTCACCGCCGAGGGGTTCGCCGTCGATGTCGTGCACGACGGGCCCGAGGGGCTGCGCCGGGCCGGCGGGGGCGGCTACGACCTGGTGGTCCTCGACATCATGCTGCCGGGGATGAACGGCTACCGGGTCTGCGCCGCCCTGCGCGCCGCCGGCCACGAGGTGCCCATCCTGATGCTGACCGCGAAGGACGGCGAGTACGACGAGGCGGAGGGGCTGGACACCGGCGCCGACGACTATCTGACCAAACCCTTCAGCTATGTGGTGCTGGTCGCCCGGATCCGGGCGCTGCTGCGGCGCCGGGCCGGTTCCGCCTCCCCGGTGGTGGTGGCCGGCGCCCTGCGGGTGGACACCGCCGCCCGCCGGGTGCTGCTCGACGGGGACGAGATCGCCCTCACCGCCAAGGAGTTCGCCGTCCTGGAACACCTGGTGCTGCGGGCCGGGCAGGTGGTCGGCAAGGCGGAGATCCTGGAGCACGTCTGGGACTTCGCCTACGACGGCGACCCCAACATCGTCGAGGTGTACGTCAGCGCCCTGCGCCGCAAACTCGGCGCGGGCACCATCCGCACGGTGCGCGGCGCCGGTTACGTACTGGAGGCGCCATGAGGTCCGTACGCGCCAGGGCCGCCCTCGGGGCCACGGTGGTGGTCGCGTGCGCGCTCGCCGCCGCCGGACTCGCCGTCCTCCTCGTGCTGCGCGCCAACCTCACCGACCAGGCGGGGCTCCAGGCCGAGGTGACGGCCCGCGAGGTCGCCGGACAGCTCGCCCTGGACGTGCCGTACGACCGGCTGGACGTCCGCGACGAGGAGGACCGTCCGGTCCAGGTGACCGACGAGGACGGCCGGGTGGTCGCCGTCTCCAAGAACCTGGAGGCGGTCTCGGGCACCGGCACCGACCGCGTCACCCCCGTCCCGGCGGCCTCCCCTTCCCCCTCCGCCACGGAGGGCAACGGCGACGGCGACGTCAACCGCGACGACTCCGGTACCGGTAAGGGCGACGACTCCGCCCGCGCCGACCGCGACGACTCCGGCAACGACGACGACAACGACGGCGACGACGACCGGCACGGCGACCGGGACGGCGACGACGACGGCCCCACCGCGAGCGCCGATCCGGGCCGGGGCGAGGTCTCCACCGACGACCCGGACTTCGTCAACGGCACCGCCACGGTCGACGGCGAGCGGGCGGACTACCGGTTCGCCACCGTCGAGGCCACGAACGGCGCCGGACTGACGCTGACGGTCCACGCGGGCGCCCCGCTCGCCGCCGAGCAGCGCGCCGTCGCCAGTGTGCGCGGCGCGATGCTGGTGGGGCTGCCCGTCGTGCTGCTGGTCGTCGCCGGGGTGACCTGGCTGGTGACCCGGCGGGCGCTGCGCCCGGTGGAGGGCATCCGGAGCGAGCTGGCCGCGATCACCGCCTCGCGGGACCTGAGCAGACGGGTGCCGGAGCCCGCCTCGCGCGACGAGGTCGCGCGCCTGGCCCGGACGACCAACGAGACCCTCACCGCGCTGGAGGACTCGGTCGAGCGGCAACGGCGCTTCGTCGCCGACGCCTCGCACGAACTGCGCAGCCCCATCGCCTCGTTGCGGACCCAGCTGGAGGTCGGGGCCGCCCATCCGGAGCTGCTGGACGTGCCGGGTGCGGTCGCCGACACCGTACGGCTCCAGGCGCTCGCCGCCGATCTGCTGCTGCTGGCGCGGCTGGACGCGGGGGAGCGGCCGGGCACCGCCCGGACCGATCTCGGCGCCCTGATGCACGAGGAGGTCTCGCAGCGCACCGGCGACCGGATCCCGGTGGCGGTGTCCGTGCCGGAGGGCGGGGGCTTCGAGGTGACCGGTTCACGGGCGCAGCTGGCCCGGGTGCTCGGCAATCTCCTGGACAACGCGGAGCGGCACGCGCGCGGCTCGGTGGCCGTCGCGGTGCGCGCGGAGCGCGGCGGGGTGGCGGTCGAGGTCACCGACGACGGTGACGGGGTCCCGGAGACGGAACGGGAGCGGGTCTTCGCGCGCTTCGTACGGCTGGACGACGCCCGCACCCGTGACGAGGGCGGTGCGGGGCTGGGCCTGGCCATCGCCCGCGATGTGGCCGAGCGGCACGGCGGCCGGCTGACGGTGGCGGACGCGCGGGAGGGCGGCGCCCGGTTCACCCTGTGGCTGCCGGGCGCCGGCTGAGCGCGGGGCGGGGCGGCCGGCCCGGACCCGCCGTAGCGCTCGCGCCCGTGCCCGGCACGGTCCGCGGGACGGGCCCCGGGGTCGGGCCGGGGGTCAGCCCCGGCCGCTCCGGCCGCGCAGATGCTCGGCGACCGGGGTGAGCGCGGCGTGCAGCTGGGCCAGCGCCTCGGGGGGCAGCAGGTCGATGAAGTGCTTGCGCACCGACGCCACGTGGTGCGGCGCGACCTTGCGCATCGTCTCGGATCCGGCCTCGGTGAGGACCGCGTAGAGTCCGCGCCGGTCGGACTCGCAGTTCTCGCGGCGCACCAGACCGGCGTTCTCCATGCGGGTGATCTGGTGCGAGAGCCGGCTCTTGGACTGGAGCGTGGCGCCGGCGAGATCGCTCATGCGCATGCGTTGCTCGTCCGACTCCGAGAGATTGACGAGGATCTCGTAGTCGTTGTAGGTCAGGCCGAACGGCTGGAGGTCCTTCTCCAGCTGGTGCGTCAGCAGCCTGCTGACGTCCAGGTGGGTGCGCCAGGCGCACTGCTCCGCGTCGCTCAGCCAGCGGGTGGCCGTCTCGGTCTCCATATATGGATTCTACCTAAGAAGTTGAAAGCCGGACGAAGTGGGGTGGCGTGACGCCCCGCACGTACGCGATGTCCCCTGCGTGCGAGGCCTCTGGGCGCAGGCGTTCGACGTCACACTCCGCAGACTACCGCTCACCAACCGAAGCGACGCTGGAGATCCCCCAGCTGACCGGGCATGCGGGGGGTGGAGCCGGGTTGACCCCCGCCCGGAACGCCCGCCTGCGGGGGCACCGCCCCCGTCGGCTGCTCGGCCATCAGCTGCTCGGTGGACTGGAGGAGCACCGTACCCGCGCCGACGAACTCGAACTGGTGCTCCTCGCCCGAGGTGCCCCCGATCCCGGTCATCGCCCGGACCCCGCCCAGCAGCCCCCGCATGTAGCCGTGGTCGTAGTGGTGACAGGGCGAGGGGCAGTCCGCCCAGCCGACCAGCGCCTGCGGATCCACCCGCAGCGGCGGCTCCATGAAGACCACCGGACCGTTGGACGCGGCGACGAACTTCCCCGTGCCGATCAGCGTCAGGAACCCCGGCACGATCGACTGCTTCAGCGCCAGCGTCGGCTGGTAGGCCAGCAGATTGCCGGACCGGATCGTGAGGTTCCCGTCGTCCAGGTCGTAACTGTTCACATCGAAGGCCCGGTCCGCGAGCAGCATCTTCCCGCTGCCCTCGGCCACCACCCAGTCGCCCGCGTGCAGCGGTGAGTGGAAGCTCGTGCGCACCAGCCGCTCGAAACGGCCGTGCCCGATGCCGTCGAACTCGATCCGCCCGTAGTAGGCGATCATCTTGCCCTTCTGCAGGAACCACTGGCTCCCCTTGAGCTCCACACAGAAGGTGTACGCGTTGACGTTGTCGTCCGACGGCAGCGTCATCGGGTCGAAGACCACGGGCGAACTCACAGCTTCTCCTCCGACGCCTGGACGTACACCGCACCGTTGCCGCTCAGCTCCAGCTGGAACGCCTCGCCGGAACCCCGCCCCACCATGTCGCGCCAGCCGAGCGCGGAGGAGAGCTTGTTGCGCACCTCGCCGTGGTGCGCCACGTACGCCTGGGGGTCCACATGGACCGGGCGGCCCGGGGCGATCGGCAGTTCGATCACCCCGCCGTGCGCCATCACCGCCACCGCGCCGTGGCCCTTGAGCGTCGTGGTGAACAGCCCCTGTCCGGTGACCTGGCCGCGCACCATCCCCATCACCCCGCCCTGCGAGCCCATGAACATGGTGCCCTGCTGGAGCGTGCCGTCGAAGGCGAGCAGCCGGTCGGCCTCCACGTAGAGGGTGTCCCCGGACAGGGTGATCACCTGGATGTGGTGGCCGCCGTGGCCGAACATCACCGTGCCGCTTCCCTCGACGGTCATCAGCGGTGTCGCCTCGTTCGCCAGCCGGCGGCCGATCATCGACATCACCCCGCCCTGGCCGCCCTGGATGTTCGGGGTGAAGGAGACCTCGCCGCGGTAGGCCAGCATCGCGCCGCGCTGGCTGAACATCTTCTGGCCGGGGACCACCGTCGCCTCGACCATCTTCGAGTTGATCTCGCGGAACGGCATCAGACATCGCCCCCGATCGTGTTCCGCTCGCTGGGCTGGACGTACACCAGGCCCTCGCCCTCGAACCGGATCTGGAAGGACTCGCCGGAGCCCTCGCCCATCAGCGTCCGGAAGCTCACCCCGGACTGGAGGTGCTGACGCAGTTCGCCCTGGTGGGCGATGTAGGCGCCCGGGTCGACGAAGAGCGGGTACTGCGCGGAGACCCGCAGCACCACCGCCGAGCCGTCCGACATGATCGCCGCCTGGCCCGTCCCCTCCAGCGTGGTGGTGAACAGCCCGTTGCCCGCCGCGCTGCCGCGCAGCCCGGTGAAGCTGGTGCCGGTGCGCAGCGAGGCGTCCACACAGAGGAGGTTGCTCGCCTCCACGAACATCTTCTCGCCCCGCAGCCGCACGAGGTTGATCTCGCTCGCCCGGTCCGCGAAGTAGCAGGTGCCCTGGCCGGACACCTCCATCACGGTCATCTGCTCACCGGTCAGCCGGCGGGTCACCATGCCGCGCAGGCCCTCCCCGCCACCGGTCATCTTCTTGAACGTCATCCGGCCGTCGTACGCGACCATCGAGCCGTTCTTCGCCTTGACGGCGTCGCCGGTCAGATCGACGGCGAGCGTCTTGCTGCCTTGGAGTCGGAACATCGCCACCCGGCGAAGGTAGCGGCAGCGCCCGCCGCCGGAACAGGGCGAACGGCACGATCCGGCCCCGTGAACCGCCCCTGATACGCATTCGGTACCGGATACGCATGGAACCCGGACGTATCCGGTACGGAACGCCCACGCCCCGGGCCGCCCCCCGCCGCCGGGGCACCGGAGCGCCGATGCCACAATGGGGGCCGCTTGTGCTCGCGTTCACAAGCAGTCACCGTCCTCCCACCGAAGGTGCCCCCGTGGACATCAAGACCGCCACCGCCCTGCACCGGCTGCGCCTCATCTCGATTCCCGAGGCGCTGTCCTTCCCGGCGCTGATCCTCTTCGGCTCGGTGCTCAGCCGGGTCTCCGACATCGACTTCCTGATGATGCCGCTCGGCATGCTGCACGGCGTCCTCTTCGTGATCTACGTCGTCCTGCTGCTGGACGTCTGGAACAAGACCAAGTGGCCGCTCAAGCGCGTCGCGTTCTTCTTCCTGCTCTGCGTGCTGCCCTTCGGCGGTCTGTACGGCGACAAGGTGCTCAAGCGCTACGAGGCCGACGGCGTGATCGCCGCCCGCGCCCGCCGGGAAGGCACGGTCAACGCGTGATCGTCGCCTTCTCCGTCAGCCCGCTGGGGGTCGGCGAGGACGTCGGCTCCTACGTCGCCGACGCGGTCCGCGTCGTCCGCGAGTCCGGGCTGCCCAACCGCACCGACGCGATGTTCACCTCGGTCGAGGGGGAGTGGGACGAGGTGATGGACGTCGTCAAGCGCGCCGTCGCCGCCGTCGAGGCCCGTGCCGGACGCGTCTCCCTGGTCCTCAAGGCCGATATCCGCCCCGGGGTCACCGACGGACTGACCTCCAAGGTCGAGACGGTCGAGCGCTACCTGGCGCAGTGACCCCCGCCCGCACCGCGAGCCCCCGCCCCCGTGGCGGGGGCTCGCGTCATTGCGGGGCGGCCAGCGCGATGCCGAGCGGGGTGCGTTCGTAGAGCACCTGGTGGCCGTAGCGCCGCGAGGTCAGCAGCCCGGCCGCCCGCAGCACCGACAGATGCGCCGACACGGACGAGGGGGCGAGGCCCAGCCGGTGCGCGAGCGCGCTGGTCCCGGCCGGTTCGTCCAGCGCGCACAGCACATCGGCCCTGGCCCGGCCGAGCAGCCGGGCGAGGGTGTCGGGGGTCGTGGTGCCCGGGTCCGTCCACAGGCCGCCGATCCCGCGCGCGGGATAGATCACGGCGGGCGGCCAGGGCGGCTCGTAGCCGCTGACCACGTCCGGCCAGGCGAAGACGCTCGGGATCAGCACGAGCCCCTGCCCGCCGAGCACCCGGGAGTGCCGGCCCCGCATCCCCTTCAGCGTCAGCGTGGAGTCCGTCCAGGTGAGCTGCGGGCTCAACTCCCCGAGAAGACGTGCGAATCCCACCTCGGCCAGCCGGCGCGAGTGGTACGCGACATCCGCCTCCAGCAGGGCGCGCAGCCTCGGCCAGTCCGGTTCGACCAGCGTCCGCCACGCCAGGTCGAGCAGATCGGCCAGTTCCTGCAGCGTCCGCGCCGGATCGGCGAGCAGCGCCCGTCCGGCGGGGGAGTCCGGGGCGCCCGGCTGATCGGCCAGCGTCAGCTCCAGATCCTTGGCGACCAGCTCCGGAGCCGTGGCGCGGACGGCCGCGATCTCGGCCTCGAACGTGGCGTACGGCCCCGTCGGGGGCGGGCAGAGGAAGTCCGGATTGTGCCCCCCGTCCGTCATCAGCGACCAGAGCGGCCGCAGGTCGAGCCCCGAGGCCGCGTCCTTGATCCGCCGCAGCCAGGGCTGGTGGTACCCGTGCCGCTGCGGGCGCAGCAGCGTCCGTACGGCGGCCTGGGTCTCCCAGAGCGGGGAGAGTGCGAACCGGCAGCGCAGCAGGTCGTTCTCGTCGAGATGGAGGTGGAACGGCATGGGCGGCCTCACGAAGATTCGGCGTCAGCCGAAAGTCTACGGAGTGGGGTGCGCGCTCCTCCAAGCTGCCGCCATGCCGAGCGACCACTCCTCTCCCGCGGACGCCCCGTCCGCCCCCCGCGGCTACCGCGCGGTCTTCGCCGTACGCGAGTTCCGCGCGGTCTTCGCCGCCCATCTGCTCTCCCTGCTCGGGGTCGTCGTCAGCGAACTCGCGCTGACCGTCCTCGTCTACGACCTCACCGGATCGCCGCTGCTGAGCGCCCTGACCTTCGCGCTCGGCTTCCTGCCCTACCTCGTCGGCGGCACGCTCTTCGCCGGGGTCGCCGACCGCTACCCGGCCCGCCGGGTGCTCGTCACCTGCGATCTGGTCTGCGCGTCCTGCGTCGCCCTCATGGTGCTGCCGGGCACCCCGGTCGGCGCGCTCCTGGCCCTGCGCTGCCTGGTCGCCGCCGTCTCCCCGGTCTTCACCGGGACGCGGATGGCCGCGCTCACCGACATCCTCGGCGAGGGCGACCTCTATGTCCTCGGCCGCTCGCTGCTGCGCATCGTCTCGCAGAGCGCCCTGCTCACCGGCTTCGGCGTCGGCGGCCTGCTGCTGGCCGCGCTCTCCGCGCGCGGGGCGATCACGATCACCGTCGCGACCTTCCTCTGCTCGGCCGCCCTGCTGCGCTTCGGCACCCGTCACCGGCCCGCCCGGTCCGGACGCGAGGGCGGCGCCCTGCTCGGGGAATCACTGGCCGGGGCCCGCGCGGTCTTCGCCGACCGCCGGGTCCGCGCGCTGATGCTGCTCTTCTGGGTGCCCGCGCTGTTCGTCGTCGCGCCGGAGGCACTGGCCGCCCCGTACGCGGACGAGGCCGGCCTCGGGCCCGCCGCCCTGGGCCTGCTGATGTGCGCCATGCCGGTCGGCCACATCGCCGCCGAACTGTACGTGGGCTCGGTGCTGAGCCCCCGGCTGCGCTCCCGGATCGTGCTCCCGGTCGCCGCCCTCGGCCTGCTGCCGCTCCTGCTGTACGCGCTGCGGCCCGGCATGGCGCTGACCCTGGCGGCCCTCGCGCTCGCCGGGGTGGGCGCCGCGTACAACATCGGCCTCGACCAGTGGTTCGTCGACGCCGTCCCCGAGTCCCTGCGCGGCCGGGCGATGACCCTGCTCACCGCCGGACTGATGACGCTCCAGGGCGTCGGCATGGCCCTGGCGGGCCTCGCCGCCGAGTTCTTCCCGGTGCACGTGGTGGTCGCGGGATCCGGGGCGCTGGGCACCCTGTGCGTGCTGCCGCTGGTGATCGGGATACGCCGTACGGCGCCGCGGGACGACACCGGGAACGGCACGGGCGACGGCGCCGGGACCGTACCCGGGAGCGAGGAGCGGACCGAAGTTCGAGACGGTGAGGACCGGCAAGTTCCCCATGGGTAAGGTCGGGGCCGTGCCCAAGCCGCTCAGTCTTCCCTTCGATCCCATCGCGCGCGCCGACGAACTCTGGCAGCAGCGCTGGGGCCCGGTCCCGTCCATGGGGGCGATCACCTCGATCATGCGGGCGCAGCAGATCCTGCTCGCCGAGGTGGACGCGGTCGTCAAGCCGTACGGACTGACGTTCGCGCGGTACGAGGCGCTGGTGCTGCTGACCTTCTCCAAGGCCGGCGAACTGCCGATGTCCAAGATCGGCGAGCGGCTGATGGTCCACCCGACCTCCGTCACCAACACCGTCGACCGGCTGGTCCGCTCCGGCCTGGTCGACAAGCGCCCCAACCCGAACGACGGCCGCGGCACGCTCGCCTCCATCACCGACAAGGGCCGCGAGGTCGTCGAGTCCGCCACTCGCGATCTGGTCGCGATGGAGTTCGGCCTCGGGGTGTACGACGCCGAGGAGTGCGCCGAGATCTTCGCCCTGCTGCGCCCGCTGCGCATCGCGGCCCAGGATTTCGAGGAGAACTGAGAGAGGCCGTTCCGCGCCCGGGGGCGCTGCAAGATCGCCCCCGGAGGGCGGTTACGCTCGATGGCATGAAACGCAGTGTGCTGACCCGCTATCGGGTGATGGCCTACGTCACCGCCGTCATGTTGCTGATCCTCTGCGTGTGCATGATCTTCAAATACGGCTTCGACAAGGGCGAGGGCCTGACGCTCGTCGTCTCCCAGATCCACGGCGTGCTGTACATCATCTATCTGATCTTCGCCTTCGACCTGGGCTCCAAGGCGAAGTGGCCGATGGGCAAGCTCGCCTGGGTGCTGCTCTCCGGCACGATCCCGACGGCCGCGTTCTTCGTCGAGCGCAAGGTCGTCCGCGAGGTCGAGCCGCTGCTCGCGGACGCGACGCCCGCGGCCCCCGCGAACGCCTGACCTTCCCCCACCGCCCCGTGCCGAGCACCGGGCGGTGGGTCATCGACATTTACTAGGACGTCCTAGTAAATTGGGGGTATGGACGCAGACGCGATCGAGGAAGGCCGCCGCCGCTGGCAGGCCCGTTACGACAAGGCCCGCAAGCGTGACGCGGACTTCACCACGCTCTCCGGGGACCCGGTCGAGCCCGTGTACGGCCCCCGCCCCGGGGACGCGTACGAAGGCTTCGAACGGATCGGCTGGCCCGGTGAGTACCCCTTCACCCGGGGCCTGCACCCGACCGGCTACCGCGGCCGGACCTGGACCATCCGCCAGTTCGCCGGCTTCGGCAACGCCGAGCAGACCAACGAGCGCTACAAGATGATCCTGGCCGCCGGCGGCGGCGGGCTCAGCGTGGCCTTCGACATGCCGACCCTGATGGGCCGCGACTCCGACGACCCGCGTGCCCTCGGCGAGGTCGGCCACTGCGGTGTCGCCATCGACTCCGCCGCCGACATGGAGGTCCTCTTCAAGGACATCCCCCTCGGCGACGTCACGACGTCGATGACGATCAGCGGTCCCGCCGTCCCCGTCTTCTGCATGTACCTGGTCGCCGCCGAGCGCCAGGGCGTCGATCCCGCCGTCCTCAACGGCACGCTCCAGACGGACATCTTCAAGGAGTACATCGCGCAGAAGGAGTGGCTCTTCCAGCCCGAGCCCCATCTGCGCCTCATCGGCGACCTGATGGAGCACTGCGCGAGCTCCATCCCCGCCTACAAGCCGCTCTCCGTCTCCGGCTACCACATCCGCGAGGCCGGGGCGACGGCCGCGCAGGAGCTGGCGTACACCCTCGCCGACGGCTTCGGCTACGTGGAACTGGGTCTCTCGCGCGGACTCGACGTCGACACCTTCGCCCCCGGTCTCTCGTTCTTCTTCGACGCGCACCTCGACTTCTTCGAGGAGATCGCCAAGTTCCGCGCCGCCCGCCGGATCTGGGCCCGCTGGATGAAGGAGACGTACGGCGCGAAGACCGACAAGGCGCAGTGGCTCCGCTTCCACACCCAGACCGCCGGCGTCTCCCTCACCGCCCAGCAGCCGTACAACAACGTCGTGCGCACCGCGGTCGAGGCCCTCTCCGCCGTCCTCGGCGGCACCAACTCGCTGCACACCAACGCCCTCGACGAGACCCTGGCGCTCCCCTCCGAGCAGGCCGCCGAGATCGCCCTGCGCACCCAGCAGGTGCTGATGGAGGAGACCGGCGTCGCCAACGTCGCCGACCCGCTGGGCGGCTCCTGGTACGTCGAGCAGCTCACCGACCGCATCGAGGCCGACGCCGAGAAGATCTTCGAGCAGATCAAGGAGCGCGGCACCCGCGCCCACCCCGACGGGCAGCACCCCGTCGGACCGATCACCTCCGGCATCCTGCGCGGCATCGAGGACGGCTGGTTCACCGGCGAGATCGCCGAATCCGCCTTCCGCTACCAGCAGTCCCTGGAGAAGGGCGAGAAGCGGGTCGTCGGCGTCAACGTCGCGCACGGCTCCGTCACCGGTGACCTGGAGATCCTCCGGGTCAGCCACGAGGTCGAGCGCGAGCAGGTCCGGGTCCTCGCCGGCCGCAAGGAGGGCCGCGACGACGCCCGGGTGACGTCCGCGCTCGATGCGATGCTCGCCGCCGCCCGCGACGGCTCCAACATGATCGGCCCGATGCTCGACGCGGTGCGCGCCGAGGCCACGCTGGGCGAGATCTGCGGGGTCCTGCGCGAGGAGTGGGGCACGTACACGGAGCCGCCGGGCTTCTGACGGCCGGCGGGACCTATCCCGCGGCGGCGGCGCCCAGCCCCGCCAGCAGCAGCAGGGTGAAGCGCCGGGCCCAGTCCTCGTCGACGGGCTCGGCGCTCACCAGCACCCGGTGCACCACCGCGCCGGCGATCACATCGAAGATCAGGTCGGCGGTCAGCGCCGCCGACGCCTCGTCCTGCTCCCGGGGCAGTTCGCCGCGCTCCTGCGCCCGCCGGCGCCCCTGGAGGACCAGACGCTTCTGCCGGTCCACGATCGAGTCCCGGATCCGGGTCCGCAGGGCCTCGTCGCGTGTCGACTCCGCGACCACGGCCATCAGGGCCGTACGGGTCTCCGGCCGGTCCAGCAGCGCGGCGAACTGCAGCACGACCGACTGCACATCGGCGGAGAGGCTGCCCAGGTCCGGCAGTTCCAGCTCGTCGAAGAGCACCGCCACGGCGTCCACGACCAGTTCGTTCTTCCCCGCCCAGCGCCGGTACAGCGTGGTCTTGGCGACCCCGGCCCGCGTCGCCACGTCGCCCATCGTCAGCTTCGACCAGCCGAGGTCGACCAGCGAGGCACGGGTGGCCTCCAGGATCGCCTCGTCGGCTGCGGCGCTGCGCGGACGTCCCGTTCGCGAGGGTTTGGGGTGGCTGCGGCTCAGCATCCCGCGACCATACCCGCCAGTAGCCAGAACCGAGCGGCCCCACGGGGCGTGAGACAGATCACCGGGCACTCTTGTGCGCCGGGGGTGGGGGACAGTTACGCTACGACCCGTAGCGTAAGGACGGATGTTCGACCGTTCATACGCCACGAATGAGTGACAGCCATAGGCGCCGGGTGGGGACCGGGTGCCGCACCGGGTCTTTCAGGGGCCCAAGGGCCGTGTCTGTCCGTGCGCCTCGCATGCCGGCGAGGGCTGCGGACGGACGCGGTTCCCGTATCGCTTTCCGGATCAGTGCGCCGAGGGGGGAGGATGTACGTATGCAGCCTAGGAACATGTCCATGAGCGGCGTCGTCGACCTCGCCGCGGTGAAGGCGGCCGGTGAGGCCAAGGCGAAGGCCGAGCAGGCCCGCGCCGATGCCGCCCGGCAGGGCGGCGCCGGGGCCGTGCCCCCGTCCTCCCTCGTGATCGACGTCGACGAGGCAGGCTTCGAGAATGACGTCCTGCAGCGCTCCGCCGAAGTCCCCGTAGTCATCGACTTCTGGGCCGAGTGGTGCCAGCCGTGCAAGCAGCTGGGCCCGCTCCTGGAACGGCTGGCCGTCGAGTACAACGGCCGCTTCCTGCTGGCCAAGGTCGACGTCGACGCCAACCAGATGCTGATGCAGCAGTTCGGGATCCAGGGCATTCCGGCCGTCTTCGGCATCGTCGCCGGACAGGCGCTGCGCCTCTTCGAGGGCGCGATGGCCGAACCGCAGATCCGTCAGCTGCTGGACCAGCTGATCCAGGTCGGCGAGGAGCGCTTCGGGCTCACCGGCATCGCCGTCGACGGTGACGCGGCCGGTCCCGAGACCGCGGCTCAGGCCCCGGTGCCCGCCGGTCCGTACGACGCGCTGCTGGAGGCGGCGGCCCGTGCCCTGGACGGCAACGACTTCGCCGGTGCGGTCCAGGCGTACAAGAACGTGCTCTCCGACGACCCCGCCAACGCCGAGGCCAAGCTCGGCCTCGCCCAGGCGGAACTGCTCGGCCGGGTCCAGGACATGGACCCGCAGCAGGTCCGCAAGGACGCCGCCGAGAAGCCGGCCGACGTCGACGCGCAGATCGCCGCGGCCGATCTCGATCTGGTCGGCGGCCATGTCGAGGACGCCTTCGGCCGGCTCGTCGAGACCGTGCGGCGCACGTTCGGTGACGACCGGGACCGCGTACGGGTCCGGCTGCTGGAGCTGTTCGAGGTGATCGGCCCCGACGATCCGCGCGTCGGCGCCGCGCGCACCGCGCTCGCCCGCGTCTTGTTCTGATCTGACAAGGCGGCCGCACCCCCCGACCGGGGGTGCGGCCTTTTTCGCGTTCCGGCGCTAAGAGACCCGTTCGCTTTACCAAATCTTGATAAAACAACGCCCTGTTACTGGCAGTAAATCGATCATTGCGATCTGTCCGTTTTCGCTCACGAATAGCCGCTTTCGTCGGCGAGGGCGGGGCAACCCTCTGTGGCCGCCCGGTACCCCCCGGTCGCGGGCTGATGAGCGGGCCATTACCAGTGAGTAACGAACCCCTTGTGCCACGGCCGTGAATGGACCACGATCGGCCACGCTCGGTCCAATGACGCCCGCCCCGGCCGCCAGTCGGCGCGGCGGCTCCGTTGGGTCCCCGCCGAGTGGGCCGGTGGCAGTGGCACCGGTCGCGGACAGGGGGGTTCCTGCTGACCGGCAGGGCCTGTCCGATCAGGCCGCGCCCACGCGTGGCCAGTGGTTGTCGCTCGGGGGTGATCGCCGGTGAAGCGGGCGCGTTCCACGCCCCGTTCGCGGGCGCTCTCCTTTCCGAGGACGTAGCACTTCTCCCATCCCGGGTCGGGCAGGATGCCAGGCCGGAGATGTACGTCCGAGAAGGAGGAAAAGTATGAGTTCCCAGGTTCGCGGTGGCACGAGATGGAAGCGTTTCGCCGTCGTCATGGTGCCGAGCGTCATAGCCACCGCCGCGGTGGGTGTGGGCCTGGCCCAGGGTGCGCTGGCCGCTTCGTTCAGCGTGTCCGGCCAGGAGTTCAAGGTCAGCGCGGATGAGCTGGTCGGCCACGACTTCGTCCAGTACGGCAGCGTGGCGGTCGGCAAGGACCTCAAGGGCAAGGACCAGGCGGCCCCGGTCGCCGTGTCCGGGTTCCACGACGCGACCATCACCAACATGTGCCAGTCGGTCGTGACTCCGGACCTGCCGTTCGGTCTGGGCAATGTCACGCTCCAGCTCCGTGCCGGTACCGGCAAGGAGAAGGTCTACGCCGAGGGCCTGTACCTCGACGTCTCGCAGCTCAACACCGATGCCACGTTTGAGGAGATGGACATCGGTGTGGCGGCGAGCTCGCTCACCGACTACCCCGGTGGCGTGAAGGGGACCACGGGCATCCAGCCCAACACCCAGGCCAACCCGTACGGGTTCGCGCAGCGGTCCAAGAAGGCCACGCTGACGAACGTCCGTCAGCAGGCGTGGGCCACCACGGCAGGAACGTTCAAGCTTCCGGGTCTGTCCCTGAGGCTGCACAAGGGCGTCAAGGAGTGCTACTAAGCACCGCCCGGGTGGCCGGGGCCCTCGTCCGGGTCCCGGCCGCCCACCCCCTCTTTCTCACAGCAGTACCGGTTCCAGGGAGCTGTTTTCCATGAGCCCCGAATCCCAAGGGCAGAACGAGCACTACCTCACGGTCTTCCGGCGGACCTTCCGCACCTGGCGGGGTAACCGGCCGTTCTGGGCGGGCCTGTTCACCATGCTGGGCGGTGTACCCATCGCGTACTTCCCGTACGCGAACATGCACCTCGGCAACATGACGCTGGCCATGTCCACCACCGCGGGCGCCGGGTCGCTCATCATCGGAGTCCTGCTGATCACGCTGGGCCTGACGATGTGGTTCCACCACATCGTGCGGGTGTTCGCCGGCGTCGCGGCGATTCTGCTGGCGCTCATCTCGATACCCGTCGCGAACATCGGCGGCTTCCTGATCGGCTTCCTGTTCGCCCTGCTCGGCGGCGCGCTCTCCGTGTCCTGGGCGCCCGGTGAGGAGAAGCCGGAGGATGAGTCCGCTCCCGAGGAGGAGCTCCTCGGCGAGAGCGGGCCGGAAGCGCTCGATGCGGCGACGGCGCAGGACGTCTCGTTCACCAAGGGCGAGCCCGCGGGCGCGTACCAGGGGACGGGTGTTCCCGGACAGGCGTCCGCGCAGTACGACACGACGGTCGAGGTCGACGGCGGGGGGCACCGTGCGGGGTGACGAGAACCGGACGAACGCCCTCGACGAGGGCGGGCTGCCCGAGCGCAGGGGACCGCGGCACGCCGCCCCCAAGAAGTCGCTCATGACGAAGCTCCACATGCCCAGCGGCAAGAAGGCGTTCGCGCTGGCCGCGATGCCCACGGCCGTGTTCGTCGGCATGGGGCTCACGCCCCGGCTCGCGATGGCCGACGACAACACGGACATCCCCTTCGCCCCCGGTCCCTGTGTGACCCGCTCCGACGAGCCGAGCGAGTCCGCCGAGCCCACGCCGTCGGCGTCGAAGACGCCGTCGCCGTCCCCGTCGGCCGGCGAGAGCGAGAAGCCGGAGCCCGCCGAGACCGGCACGGCGAGCCCGAAGCCCACCGCCACTCCGTCGGCGGAGACCGCGGAGACCGCGGACACGGCGAAGGCCGCCACCGAGGAGAAGAGCGCCGAGGCCCCGGCCGCGTCCGCGAGCCCGTCCCCGACGCCCACGAAGACGACCAACCCGCTCGACCCGCTGGGCTGGGGCGAGAAGATCAAGGACTTCTTCGACGGACCGGACGAGGAGGAGACGGCGAGCCCGTCCCCGAGCGCCACCACCGCGGCTCCGGAGCCCTCGAAGTCCGCCACCGCCTCGCCGGAGACGGACAAGCCGGCCGAGAAGCCCGTCGAGAAGACCACCGAGAAGGTCACGGACGCGGCGAAGGAGACGGCCGACAAGACCGCCGACGCCATCCGGGGCGCGGCCGACAAGGCCGGCAAGCAGGTCGAGGAGCTGGACGAGGACGTCAAGGGGCTCGACCCCAAGGCGGACGAGGACATCCCCGACGGCGCCAAGCCCGCCTTCCCGTGCCCCACCGCCGACCCGGAGGCCCTGGCCGACGCGAAGCTGGAGCCGGGCATCCCGCGCCTGCCCAACGAACCGTGGGTCCTGGAGAGTTCGCTCCTCACCCTGGTGGGGCTCGACTACAAGGGCATCGTCGAGGTGGAGAAGGGCGACGGGACCACCAAGAAGGTCCTCAAGTTCACCGCCACGTCCATCGACATCAAGGACCTGCACCAGATGACCGTGGGCCCGCAGCCGGGTGTGACGGGCCATGTGAAGGCCCGGTCCGGCTCGACGTCCACCATCCGGGACGGCGTGGTCACCATGTACACGGACGAGCTGAAGGGCAACCTCTTCGGCCTCATCCCGATCACGTTCAGCCCCGAGACACCGCCCCCGCTGAACGTCCCCTTCGCCTTCTTCACCAAGGTGAAGCTGAAGCAGGCCGGCCAGTTCGGCGGCACGCTGAAGGTCCCCGGCCTCCAGAACTACTTCACCCGGGACGGCGGCTGAGCCGCCCCCTCCGGACCCGTCCGGGAGCCGCACAACGGCCGTGGGCCGCATCCCCTTCGACGGGGGTGCGGCCCACGGTCGTGTGCGGTGCGGACCGGGTCAGGTCGTGACCTCCTCGCCCCGCATGTTCCAGGCCCGTGTGAACCCTGGCGAGCCGATCGGTTCGGAGACGGTCACCATGCCGGGGGAGTGGTGTACGTGACCTCCCACCTGCCCCTCGGGAACGGGCGGGAATGCGACGTCCAAGTACTCCCCCTCGGAGAGTTCGTACTCCATTCCCGAAGGCTCGAACTGGATGGTGAGAGCTCCGTCGAATGCCGTGATCTGAATACGCAACTCCTACCGGCCTTCCAGGACGTGCTTCATGAGGTCGGTCATACGGCCCGAGGGCGGTTTCGCCGATCCGGACGGATCGGCGAAACCGCCCTCGGGGCCGTGTCGCCTACGTGACCGTGGTCGGTCAGTCGCGCTCGCCGCCGCCCAGGTGGTGGACGCGGACCATGTTGGTCGTGCCGGGGATGCCGGGGGGCGAGCCGGCGGTGATGACCATGGTGTCGCCGGCGTTGTAGCGGTTGAGCTTGAGGAGCTCGGCGTCGACGAGGTCGACCATGGCGTCGGTGTTGTCGACGTGCGGGACGACGTGGGCCTCGACGCCCCAGCTGAGGGCCAGCTGGTTGCGGGTGGACTCGTCGGTGGTGAAGGCGAGGATGGGCTGGGCCGCGCGGTAGCGGGAGAGGCGGCGGGCGGTGTCGCCGGACTTGGTGAAGGCGACCAGGGCCTCACCGTTGAGGAAGTCGGCGATCTCGCAGGCCGCGCGGGCGACGGAGCCGCCCTGGGTGCGGGGCTTCTTGCCCGGGACCAGGGGCTGGAGGCCCTTGGAGAGCAGCTCCTCCTCGGCGGCGACGACGATCTTCGACATCGTCTTGACCGTCTCGATCGGATACGCGCCGACGGAGGACTCCGCGGAGAGCATGACCGCGTCCGCGCCGTCCAGGATCGCGTTGGCGACGTCGGACGCCTCGGCGCGGGTCGGACGGGAGTTGGTGATCATCGACTCCATCATCTGGGTCGCCACGATCACCGGCTTGGCGTTGCGCCGGCACAGCTCCACCAGGCGCTTCTGCACCATCGGGACCTTCTCCAGCGGGTATTCGACGGCCAGGTCGCCACGGGCGACCATCACACCGTCGAACGCCATGACGACGCCCTCCATGTGCTCGACGGCCTGCGGCTTCTCCACCTTGGCGATGACGGGGACCCGGCGGCCCTCCTCGTCCATCACCTTGTGGACGTCCTTGACGTCGTTGGCGTCGCGTACGAAGGACAGGGCGACCATGTCCGCGCCCATCCGCAGGGCGAAGCGCAGGTCCTCGACGTCCTTCTCGGACAGGGCCGGGACGTTGACCGCCGCACCCGGCAGGTTGATCCCCTTGTGGTCGGAGATCACCCCGCCCTCGATGACGATGGTGTGGACCCGCGGGCCCTCCACGGAGACGACCTTCAGCTCGACGTTGCCGTCGTTGATCAGGATCGGGTCGCCCTTGGCGACATCGCCCGGCAGACCCTTGTAGGTCGTCCCGCAGATCGACTTGTCCCCGGGGACGTCCTCGGCGGTGATGACGAACTCGTCCCCGCGGACCAGCTCGACCGGGCCCTCGGCGAACTTCGCCAGGCGGATCTTCGGCCCCTGGAGGTCGGCGAGCACGCCCACCGCCCGGCCGGTCTCGGCGGCGGCCTTGCGGACCCGGTCGTAACGACCCTGGTGCTCCGCGTGGGAACCGTGACTGAAGTTGAAGCGGGCCACGCTCATGCCGGCCTCGATCAGAGCGACGAGCTGCTCATGGGAGTCGACGGCGGGGCCGAGGGTGCAGACGATTTTGGAACGGCGCATGAGGCGGATCCTATCGGTTTGTTTCGCTGCGGAATATTCCGTCTGGCGGAAGGTACAAAGGGGCGCGGGGCCGCTCAGTTGTCGACCAGTGCGAAGGTCTGGACGGCGATCTCCAGCTCCTCGTCCGTCGGCACCACGGCGACCGCCACCCGGGCGTAGTCCGGCGAGATCAGCCGGGGCTCGCCGGACCGTACGGCGTTGAGATCCGCGTCCACCGCGAGACCGAGTTCCTCCAGGCCGGCGATGGCGGCCTCCCGGACCGGGGCCGAGTTCTCGCCCACCCCCGCCGTGAACACCACCGCGTCCACCCTCCCCAGTACCGCCGAGTAGGCGCCGATGTACTTCTTCAACCGGTGGACGTAGATGTCGAAGGCGAGCGCGGCCCGCTCGTCCCCCTCGTCGACGCGGCGCCGGATCTCCCGCATGTCGTTGTCGCCGCAGAGGCCCACCAGACCGCTCTTCTTGTTCAGAAGTTCATCGATCGCGTCGGCCGACATGCCCGCCACCCGCTTGAGGTGGAAGGTGACCGCCGGATCGATGTCCCCGGAGCGCGTACCCATGACGAGCCCTTCCAAGGGGGTGAGGCCCATCGAGGTCTCCACGCACCGGCCGCCCGCGACCGCCGAGGCGGAGGCCCCGTTGCCCAGGTGCAGCACGATGACGTTGACCTCCTGCGGGGTCCGGCCCAGCAGTTCGGCCGCCTTGCGCGAGACGTACGCGTGCGAGGTGCCGTGGAAGCCGTAGCGGCGGATCCGGTGCGCGTCCGCCGTCTCCACGTCGATCGCGTACCGCGCCGCGTACTCCGGCATCGTCGTGTGGAACGCCGTGTCGAAGACCGCGACCTGAGCCAGGTCCGGGCGCAGCGCCTGCGCCGTGCGGATGCCCGTGATGTTGGCCGGGTTGTGCAGCGGCGCCACCGGGACCAGCCGTTCGATCTCGGCCAGCACCTCGTCGGTGACGACGGTCGGCTCGGTGAACCGCAGCCCGCCGTGCACCACCCGGTGGCCGATCGCGGCCAGTTCGGGGGAGTCCAGGCCCAGCCCGTCCGCGGCCAGCTCCTCGGCGGCGGCCTTGAGCGCCGCGTCGTGGTCGGCGATCCGGCCCAGCCGCTCCCGGGTCTCGCCCCCGCCGCCGGCCAGCGGGGTGTGGACGAGCCGCGAGGTCGTCTCGCCGATCCGCTCGACCAGGCCCGTCGCGAGCCGGGAGCGGTCCCGCATGTCGAGCAGCTGGTACTTCACGGAGGAGGAGCCGGAGTTCAGGACGAGCACCCGGCTCGCCCCGGTGCCGGCCGGGACGCCTTCGGTGGTGGTCATGCGGGTCACTCCTCGCCCTGCGCCTGGATCGCCGTAATGGCCACGGTGTTGACGATGTCCTGGACGAGCGCGCCCCGGGACAGGTCGTTGACGGGCTTGCGCAGCCCCTGGAGCACCGGGCCGACGGCCACGGCGCCGGCCGAGCGCTGCACGGCCTTGTAGGTGTTGTTACCGGTGTTCAGGTCGGGGAAGATCAGCACCGTCGCCTGGCCCGCCACCTCCGAACCGGGCAGTTTCGTCGCCGCGACGCTCGGCTCGACCGC
This sequence comes from Streptomyces sp. NPDC057682, assembly GCF_042799575.1. Classification (NCBI taxonomy): domain Bacteria; kingdom Bacillati; phylum Actinomycetota; class Actinomycetes; order Kitasatosporales; family Streptomycetaceae; genus Streptomyces; species Streptomyces sp. NPDC057682. The sequence continues at coordinate 420,539 of NZ_JBHVIN010000004.1, forward strand.
CGCGTCGTACTGGATCGGCCCCTCGATCCTGAGGTCCGGCCGGCTCCCGCGCACCTTCTCCGTCGCCTCGCGGACCTTGTCCACGTCCGCGCCCGAGCCCGAGGTCCCGGTGGAGTACGAGAGCATCGCGATCCGCGGCTCCACACCGAAGCGGGCCGCGGTGGCCGCCGACTGCACGGCGATGTCCGCGAGCTGCGCGGCGTCCGGGTCCGGATTGACCGCGCAGTCGCCGTACACCAGCACCCTGTCGGCCAGACACATGAAGAAGACCGAGGAGACGATCGACGTATCCGGCTTCGTCTTGATGATCTCGAAGGCGGGCCGGATCGTCGCCGCCGTGGAGTGCACGGCCCCGGAGACCATGCCGTCGGCCAGGCCCTCCTGGACCATCAGGGTGCCGAAGTAGTTGACGTCCGCGACGACGTCGTACGCCAGCTCGACCGTGACCCCGCGGTGCGCGCGCAGTTGCGCGTACCGCTCGGCGAAGGTCTGGCGCAGCTCCGAGGTCTGCGGGTCGACGATCCGGGTGGCGGCCAGGTCGATGCCGAGGTCCGCGGCCTTCTTGCGGATCGCGTCGGGGTCGCCCAGCAGAGTGAGGTCGCAGACGTCGCGCCGGGTCAGCACGTCGGCGGCGCGCAGCACCCGTTCCTCGGTGCCCTCCGGCAGCACCACCCGGCGGCGGTCCGCGCGGGCCTGCTCCAGCAGCTCGTGCTCGAACATCATCGGGGTGACCCGGCCGCTGCGGGCCACCGAGATCCCGTCCAGGAGCGCGGCCGTGTCGACATGGCGCTCGAAGAGCCCGAGCGCGGTCTCGGCCTTGCGCGGGGTGGCCGCGTTCAGCTTGCCCTCCAGGGCGAACAGCTCACCGGCCGTGGGGAAGGAACCGCCGGCCACCGAGACGACCGGGGTGCCCGGTGCCAGTCGTGCGGCCAGCGTGAGTATCTCCTCGCCGGGCCGCTCGTCCAGGGTCAGCAGCACCCCCGCGATGGGCGGGGTGCCGGCGCTGTGCGCGGCCAGCGAGCCGATCACCAGGTCCGAGCGGTCCCCGGGCGTCACCACCAGGCATCCCGGTGTCAGCGCCTTCAGCAGGTTCGGCAGCATCGCGCCGCCGAAGACGAAGTCCAGCGCGTCGCGGGCGAGCCCGGAGTCGTCGCCCAGCAGCACCGTGCCGTCCAGTGCCGCGGTGATCTGGGAGACCGTCGGGGCGGAGAGCGCGGGATCGTCGGGCAGCACCGAGCACGGCACCGGCAGCGTGGCCGTCAGCCGCTCGGCGATCTCCTCGCGGTCCGCGGCGGCCACCCGGTTCACGACCATCGCGACGACCTCGCAGCCGAGCCCCGTGTAGGCCCGGTAGGCGTTGCGGGTCTCGGCCCGCACCGAGGAGGCGTTCTGGTCCTGGCCGCCGACGACGGCGATCACCGAGGCACCGAACTCGTTGGCCAGCCGGGCGTTCAGCGCCAGCTCGTCCGGGAGCTGCGTCGCGGCGAAGTCGGTGCCGAGGACGAGCACCACCTCGTAGTCGGCGGCCACCCGGTGGAAGCGGTCGACGAGCCGCGAGACGAGTTCGTCGGTGCCCTGTTCCGCCTGGATCGCGGAGGCGTCGTGGTAGTCGAGCCCGTAGACGCTCGCCGGGTCCTGGGAGAGCCGGTAGCGGGCCCGCAGCAGCTCGAACAGCCGGTCGGGGTCGTCGTGGACCAGCGGCCGGAACACCCCGACCCGGTCCACCTGACGCGTCAGGAGCTCCATGACGCCCAGATCGACGACCTGGCGGCCGTCTCCCCGGTCGATCCCGGTCACGTACACGCTGCGCGTCACGCGTGCTCTCCCGTCGTCTCTCGTCCGGAACGATGTCCGGTTCATCGGATATCGCCCGTTTGACGATACCTGCGGGGGCGGAGGGGCCGCCCCCCGACGAAAGCCCGGGGAACCGGCCCCGGAGGCCGTTCCCGCGACCCCTCCGCGGGCCCCCGGAGCAGCCGGAAGCGCGGGGTGCGGGCCCGGCGTGGAACAATCGTCCCGACTTACGGTACGGGGGAGCATGCCGTTGACCCCGGCCCGTACGGCATCCGGGCAGGCCCCGGGGCCTGCCCGGAGGTAGCGAACAGGAGATACAGCACGATGCGCATCGGAGTTCTCACCGCAGGCGGCGACTGCCCAGGGCTGAACGCCGTGATCCGCTCGGTCGTGCACCGTGCCGTCGTCGGGCACGGGGACGAGGTCATCGGTTTCGAGGACGGCTTCAAGGGCCTCCTCGACGGTCACTTCCGCCCCCTCGACCTCAACGCGGTCAGCGGCATCCTCGCCCGCGGCGGCACCATCCTCGGCTCCGCCCGGCTGGAGCGCGACCGGCTGCGCGAGGCCGCGGAGAACTGCGCCGAGCTGAGCCGCCGCTACGGCATGGACGCGCTGATCCCGATCGGCGGCGAGGGCACCCTGACGGCCGCCCGGATGCTCTCGGACGCGGGCATGCCCGTCGTCGGCGTCCCGAAGACCATCGACAACGACATCTCCGCCACCGACCGCACCTTCGGCTTCGACACCGCGGTGGGCGTCGCCACCGAGGCCATAGACCGCCTGAAGACGACCGCCGAATCGCACCAGCGCGTCATGGTCGTCGAGGTGATGGGCCGCCACGCGGGCTGGATCGCGCTGGAGTCCGGCATGGCCGGCGGCGCCCACGGCATCTGCCTGCCCGAGCGGCGCTTCCAGGTCGAGGACCTGGTCAAGATGGTCGAGGAGCGTTTCGCCCGGGGCAAGAAGTTCGCCGTCATCTGCGTCGCCGAGGGCGCGCACCCGGCCGAGGGCTCCATGCCGTACGCCAAGGGCGAGATCGACCAGTACGGCCACGAGCGCTTCCAGGGCATCGGCAACCGGCTGGCCGTCGAGCTGGAGGCCCGGCTCGGCAAGGAGGCCCGCCCGGTCATCCTCGGCCACGTCCAGCGCGGCGGCACGCCCACCGCGTACGACCGCGTCCTCGCCACCCGCTTCGGCTGGCACGCGGTGGAGGCCGCCCACCGGGGCGACTTCGGCAACATGACCGCGCTGCGCGGCAACGACATCGAGATGGTTCCGCTGGCCCACGCGGTCACCCAGCTCAAGACCGTCCCCGTGGACCGGATGCACGAGGCCGAGTCGGTGTTCTAGACCGCGCCGGGGAGGGGTCGGCCGCCCGGTGGCCGGCCCCTCCCGACCGTCAGTTCCGGCCCTCAGCCCCGGCTCTCCGCCGCCTCCCAGAACCGTCGCACGATGCCCGCCAGGAACGCCCGGCCGGCGTCGCCCGTCGCGGCCGTTCCCTCGGCGGAGGAGCCGCCCCAGCTCAGCGTGGACACCATCAGCGCCTGGTAGTCGGTGTGCAGCCGCTCCAGCGCGGTCTGTATCCGGGCCCGGTCCAGCGGGACCGCCTTGGCCGCCGGACGGACGTACGCCTGCCAGCGGGTCGTCACCGCGCTCCGCAGCAGCTCGGCCAGCTCCTCGTCCCGGCCGCACGCCGTGACGAACTCCGCCGCCGTCAGCCCCAGCGCCTCGGTCAGCGCGGCGGACTGGCGCTCGTTTCCCCGCCAGCGCCCCGCCTCCTCCATCTTCCGGTACGCGGCGGTGGACATCCCCACCCGGGCGGCCAGCTCGTCCGCCGTCAGCTCGCGGGCCAGCCGGTGCTCGCGCAGGGTCCGGGCGGCGGTGAGGAGTTCGCCCGGGGCGCACCACAGCACCCCGGCCAGCGCGGTGAGTTCGTAATCGGTCGGCAGGGCGAGGCCCCGCTCCCAGGCGGCGACCGTCTCGGCGCTGATCCGCAGACCGTACTGGGCGGCGAGTCCGTAGGCGACATGGCCCGGAGCCATTCCCAGGGCCTCGCGCAGACGGCGCGCGGCGGGGGCGTTGAAAGGCGGGGTGGGGTGCACGGCCCCAATGTAGGAGGTCACGGGCGGTATGACTACGGTGTGTTCGCACCGGTTTACGGCTCGTAGGAACGTCCAGACGGCGGGCCGTACGACGGCCGGGCCCTCCGGGACCGGCTCAGTGCTCCTCGGCCAGCCAGCGGTAGTGCAGCTCCGGACGCCCGACCTGGCCGTACTGCGGACTGCGCACCGCCCGGCCCGCCGTCACCAGATGCTCCAGATAACGGCGCGCGGTGATCCGCGAGATGCCCAGCTCCGCACCCGCGGCCGCCGCCGTCACCCCGTCCGGGGCCGCCCGCAGTGCCCGGGTCACCGCCTCCAGCGTCGGGGCGCTGAGCCCCTTGGGCAGATGGGCGGGGTGCGGGGCGCGCAGCGAGGCCAGCGCCCGGTCCACCTCGTCCTGCCCGCTCGCCTCACCGGCCGCCGCCCGGAACTCGGCGTAGCGGACCAGCCGGTCCCGCAGGGTGGCGAAGGTGAACGGCTTCAGCACGTACTGCACCACCCCCAGCGAGACCCCCTCGCGGACCACCGCCAGATCCCGGGCCGAGGTCACCGCGATGACATCGGCCCCGTGCCCGGCCGCCCGCAGCGTGCGCAGCAGGTGCAGCCCGTGGCCGTCCGGCAGATACAGATCGAGCAGCAGCAGATCGACCGGCATCCGGTCCAGCGCCCGCACCGCCTCCGCCCGCGAACGCGCCACGGCCGCCACCGTGAAGCCCGGCACCCGGTTCACGTACAGCTCATGGGCGTCCGCCGCCACCGGGTCGTCCTCCACGACCAGCACCCGGATCACCGGACCGGCTCCTTCCGTACGTCCCCGTCACGGTCCAGCGGCAGCCGCACGGTGAACTCCGCGCCACCCTCCGGACCCCGCTCCAGGGTGACGGAGCCGCCGTTGCGGTGCACGGCCTGCCGTACGAGCGCCAGCCCCAGACCGCGGCCCGCTCCGTGCGTCGACCAGCCCCGGCGGAACACCTCGTCCGCGTCGCCCGGCTCCACACCCGCGCCGTTGTCCGCGACGCGCAGCAGCAGTTCCCCGTCGTCGGCCAGCGCGGTCACCGTGACCCGGGCGCGGGCCGGGCGCCGGGCGGTGCGCTGCTCCGGGACGGTGCCGGGGGCCGCCGGAGCGGTCACCGCCTCGGACGCCGCGTCCACCGCGTTGTCGATCAGATTGCCCAGCACCGTCACCAGATCCCGCCCCGGCAGCGTCCCGGGCAGCGCCCCGTCGTCGATCAGGCTGTCGTCCGCCAACACCAGCTCCACACCCCGCTCGTTGGCCTGGGCCGCCTTGCCCAGCAGCAGCGCGGCGAGCACCGGTTCGGCGACCGCGCCGACGACCCGGTCGGTCAGCGCCTGGGCCAGCTCCAACTCGGCCGTGGCGAAGCCGACGGCCTCCTCCGCCCGGCCCAGTTCGATCAGCGAGACCACGGTGTGCAGCCGGTTCGCCGCCTCGTGCGCCTGCGAGCGCAGCGCCTGGGTGAAACCGCGCTCGGAGTCCAGCTCGCCGGAGAGCGCCTGGAGTTCCGTGTGGTCCCGCAGCGTCACCACCGTGCCGCGCCGCTCCCCGCCCACCACCGGACGGGTGTTGACCACGATCACCCGGTCCGCCGTCAGATGCACCTCGTCCACCCGCTCCTCGGAAGCCAGCAGCGCCCCGGTCAGCGGGGCCGGCAGATCGAGATCGGCCACCCGGCGGCCCACGCTCCCCGGGGCCAGCCCCAGCAGCTCCCGCCCCGCGTCGTTGACCAGCGCGATCCTGCGCTGCCCGTCCAGCATCAGCAGCCCCTCGCGCACCGCGTGCAGGGTCGCCTCGTGGTAGTCGTGCATCCGGCTCAGCTCGGCGGCGTTCATCCCGTGGGTGTGCCGCCGCAGCCGGGCGTTGACGACGTACGTGCCGAGACCGCCGAGCACCAGCGCCGCCCCGGCCGCCAGCCCCAGCGCCCGCAACTGCGCCCGCACCTGCGAGGAGACCCGGTCCACGGTGATGCCGGCGCTGACCAGCCCGACGATCCGGCCGCCGTCGCGGACCGGGGTGACCACCCGGATCGACGGACCGAGCGTGCCCGTGTACGTCTCCGAGAAGGTCTCGCCGCGCAGCGCCCGCGCGGTGTGCCCGAGGAACGGCTCCCCGATCCGGTCGGCCACCGGATGCGTCCAGCGGATCCGGTGCGGATCCATGATCGTGACGAACGCGATCCGGGTGTCCTCGCGGACCCGTTCCGCGTACGGCTGGAGCACGGCCGACGGATCCGGGGTGCGGATCGCCTCCCGGACCGACGGCGAGTCCGCGATCGCCACCGCGACGGCCCGCACCTGCCGGGTCGCCGTCTCCTCGGCCTGGTCCCGCCCGGAGACGTACGCGAAGAAGGCGCACCCCGCCACCACGGCCGCCACCAGCACCACCTGCATGGCGAAGAGCTGCCCGGCGAGACTGCGCGGACGGGTACGGGGAAGGCGCATCCCTTCAGTCTGCCTGGCCGAAAACGTATGAACGAAATGCACGCAAGGGTGACCGGCATCACAAGCGGCGGGATAGTCGCCGGGACCCCCAGGGACGGGGGGAGGGACAAGGACGACCCGAGGAGATCCCGTGGCACAGGCCGCCACCGAGCCGGACCGCACCAGGCCGGACCGCACCAAGTATCTGTATCTCGCCGTGATCGTGGCGGTGGGCCTCGGCATCCTCGTGGGCTTCGCCGCGCCGGACGCCGCCGTCGAGCTCAAGCCCATCGGTACCGGCTTCGTGAACCTGATCAAGATGATGATCTCGCCGATCATCTTCTGCACGATCGTGCTCGGCGTCGGCTCGGTCCGCAAGGCCGCCAAGGTCGGCGCCGTCGGCGGACTGGCCCTCGGCTACTTCCTGGTGATGTCGACCGTCGCCCTGGCCATCGGCCTGGTCGTCGGCAACATCCTGGAGCCCGGCTCCAGCCTCCACCTCACCGAGGCCGCCCGCGCCGCCGGCGAGAAGCAGGCCTCCGGCGCCAGCGAGTCCACCGTGGACTTCCTGCTCGGCATCATCCCGACCACGATCGTCTCCGCCTTCACCGAGGGCGAGGTGCTCCAGACCCTGCTGATCGCCCTGCTCGCGGGCTTCGCCCTCCAGGCGCTCGGCACGGCCGGCGAACCGGTGCTGCGCGGCATCGGCCACATCCAGCGCCTCGTCTTCCGCATCCTCGCCATGATCATGTGGGCGGCCCCGGTCGGCGCCTTCGGCGCGATGGCGGCCGTGGTGGGCGAGACCGGCGCGGATGCGCTGAAGTCCCTCGCCGTGATCATGATCGGCTTCTACGTCACCTGCGCGCTCTTCGTCTTCCTGGTGCTGGGCACGATCCTGCGCCTGGTGGCCGGGGTGAACATCTTCGCCCTGCTGAAGTACCTGGGCCGCGAGTTCCTGCTGATCCTCTCCACCTCCTCGTCCGAATCGGCCCTGCCCCGGCTGATCGCGAAGATGGAGCACATGGGCGTCAGCAAGCCCGTCGTCGGCATCACCGTGCCGACCGGCTACTCCTTCAACCTCGACGGCACCGCCATCTACCTCACGATGGCCTCGCTCTTCATCGCCAACGCGACCGGCGACCCGCTGAGCATCGGCGAGCAGATCTCGCTGCTGGCCTTCATGGTGATCGCCTCCAAGGGCGCGGCGGGCGTCACCGGCGCCGGTCTCGCCACCCTCGCCGGCGGTCTCCAGTCGCACCGCCCCGAACTGGTTGACGGCGTCGGCCTGATCGTCGGCATCGACCGCTTCATGAGCGAGGCCCGCGCCCTCACCAACTTCGCGGGCAACGCGGTCGCCACGGTGCTCGTCGGCACCTGGACCAAGGAGATCGACCGGGCCAGGGTGGACCGGGTCCTCTCCGGGGCGCTGCCCTTCGACGAGAAGATGATCACGGACGAGGGCCCCTCGGAGCCGCACGTACCCGGGGCCCGTGACGGCGGCGAGGAGCAGCCCTCGCTCGCCAAGGCGTAGCGCGAACATCGTGGGGGCCGGTACGGAACATCCGTACCGGCCCCCACCCGCGTTCCCGGCGCTTGCCTTGACGTCCACGTCAACGCCTACCGTCGTGACATGCGAATCGGGGAGCTGGCCGAACGGGCCGGAACGACGACGCGGACGCTGCGCTACTACGAGTCGCGGGGGCTGCTGCCCGCCCGGCGGGCGGTGAACGGCTACCGCACCTACGACGAGAGCGATCTGCGCCTGCTCCGGCAGATCCGGACCCTCCAGGACTTCGGGTTCGACCTGGAGGAGACCCGGCCCTTCGTGGAGTGCCTGCGCGCCGGCCATCCGGCCGGTGACTCCTGTCCGGCCTCGCTCGCCGTCTACCGCCGCAAGCTCGGAGAGCTGGACACGCTGATCGAACAGCTGCGGACGGTCCGGGCGGAGGTGGGGGCCCAGCTGGCCCGCGCCGAGCTGGAGGCGTCCGCCGCACTGCCGGACGGCCCCGAACCACGATGCGAACTGGGAGGATGACAGATGCCGAAGGCCGAGCACGTCGCCGAGGTCACCGACGAGACGTTCGACGGGGAGGTGCTGGAAGAGGCGCTGCCCGTCCTGGTCGAGTTCACCGCCGACTGGTGCGGCCCCTGTCGGCAGCTGGCCCCGGTGCTCGGTGCGGTCGCCGGGGAGGAGAGCGGCCGGCTCAAGGTGGTGCGGATCGACGTGGACCACAACCCGGAGACCACCGCCCGCTACGCCGTGCTGTCGACGCCGACCCTGATGGTCTTCCGAGGCGGTGAACCGGTGAAGTCGATGGTGGGCGCCCGCCCCAAGCGCCGCCTGCTCCAGGAGCTGGAGGACGTACTGCCGGCGGGGGTCTGAATACGGGCGAAGCGGCCGGGCGGGCCCGGCCGCTTCGCTCCGCCCGGCTCACACCGGCCGCAGCCACACCGTCGCCAGCGGGGGCAGGGTCAGCAGCACACTGCCCGGATGGCCGTGGGCCGCCACCCGTTCCGGCTTCAGCGGCTCGGGATTGCGCACGTCACCGCCGCCGTACCGGGCCTCGTCGGTGTTGAGCACCTCGGCCCAGGCGACCGCGCCGCCATCCACCTCCGGAACCCCGACCCGGTAGTCGTGCCGCACCACCGGCGAGAAGTTGCAGACCGCCAGCAGTGGGGCCCCGTGTGCGTCGAAGCGCAGGAAGGAGAAGACGTTGTCCTCGGCGGCGTTCCCGTCCACCCAGGCGAAGCCCTCCGGCTCGGTGTCCCGCTGCCAGAGCGCGGGCGTCCGCGCGTACACCGCGTTCAGCTCGCCGACCAGGGTCCGCACGCCCCGGTGGTCGCTCTCCGCCGCGTACGACGGGTCCAGCAGCCACCAGTCGGGGCCGTGGCCCTCCGACCACTCGGCGCCCTGGGCGAACTCCTGCCCCATGAAGAGCAGTTGCTTGCCGGGATGGGCCCACATGAAGCCCAGGTAGGCGCGGTGGTTGGCGCGCTGCTGCCACCAGTCGCCCGGCATCTTGCCGACGAGCGAGCGCTTGCCGTGCACCACCTCGTCGTGCGAGATCGGCAGCACGTAGTTCTCGCTGTACGCGTACACCATGGAGAAGGTCATCTCGTGGTGGTGGTACTTGCGGTGCACCGGCTCCTTCGACACGTACTCCAGCGAGTCGTGCATCCAGCCCATGTTCCACTTCAGCCCGAAACCGAGGCCGCCGAAGCCGCCCGGCCCGGTGTGGTGGGTGGCGCGGGTGACCCCGTCCCAGGCGGTGGACTCCTCCGCGATCGTGACGACCCCGGGATTGCGCCGGTAGACGGTCGCGTTCATCTCCTGGAGGAAGGCGACCGCGTCCAGGTTCTCCCGGCCGCCGTGCTCGTTCGGCGCCCACTGGCCCTCCTCGCGGGAGTAGTCCAGGTAGAGCATCGAGGCCACGGCGTCCACCCGCAGCCCGTCGATGTGGAACTCCTCGCACCAGTACGTGGCATTGGCGACCAGGAAGTTGCGCACCTCGGTGCGCCCGTAGTCGAACTCCAGCGTGCCCCAGTCCGGATGCGCGGCCCGGCGCGGATCCGCGTGCTCGTACAGCGGCCGTCCGTCGAACTCGGCGAGCGCCCAGTCGTCGCGCGGGAAGTGCGCGGGCACCCAGTCCGCGATCACCCCGATCCCGGCCCGGTGCAGCGCGTCCACCAGGAAGCGGAAATCGTCGGGGGAGCCCATCCGGGAGGTCGGGGCGTAGAAACCGGTCACCTGATAGCCCCAGGAACCGCCGAAGGGATGCTCCGCGACCGGCATCAGCTCCACATGCGTGAACCCCAGGTCCCGTACGTACGCGGGCAGTTGCTCGGCGAGCTGGCGGTAGGTCAGGCCGGGCCGCCAGGACGGCAGATGCACCTCGTAGACCGAGAGCGGCGCCTCGTGCACCGGTACGTCGCCCCGGTGGGCCATCCACTCCTGGTCCTGCCAGACGTGGTGCGAGGCCGTCACGACGGAGGCGTTGCGCGGCGGGACCTCGGTGTGCCGGGCCATCGGGTCGGCGCGCAGCGTGTGCGAACCGTCCGGGCGGCAGACGTCGAACTTGTACAGCGCGCCCTCCCCGATCCCGGGCAGGAACAGCTCCCACACCCCGCTGGAGCCCAGCGAACGCATCGGGAATCCGGTGCCGTCCCAGTAGTTGAAGTCACCGCTGACCCGTACGCCCCGCGCGTTCGGCGCCCAGAGGGTGAACCGGGTCCCGGCGACGCCCTGGTGCTCCATGGTCCGGGCGCCCAGCGCCGTCCACAGCTCCTCGTGGCGGCCCTCGCCGATCAGATGCAGATCGAGTTCTCCCAGCGCGGGCAGGAAGCGGTACGGGTCGTGGATCTCGATCTCGTTGTCGTCGTACGCCACCAGCAGCTGGTACTCGGGGAGCGCGGGCATGGGCAGCAGCCCGGAGAACAGCCCGTCCCCGTCGTCGTGCAGTTCGGTCCGCAGCCCCTTGGCGAGCACGGTCACCGTCCGGGCGAAGGGGCGCAGCACCCGGAGGGCGACCCCGCCGCGGATCTGATGGGCGCCGAGCAGATCGTGCGGGGCGTGGTGCTCGCCGGCCAGCAGCCGGGCCCGGTCCCCGGCGTCGAGCGCCGGGGCGGGCCGGACCCCCTGCCCGCCGGCGCGGCGCGGGCGGGGCGGTGCGGCCCGCTTCCCCCGCCGGGCCGGTGCGGCGGGAGCCCTCGTCGCGACGGCCTCCGCCGCCGGGGGCTCCGTCGTCGCGGTGGTGGCCGTGGTCGCGGTGGCCACGGCGGGTTCGGCCGGTTCCGCCGGGAGCGGGGCCTCGGGGGTGGGCGGAACGGGCTCGGGCACGTTGCGGGACGGCTTGCGGGCGGTCACGGGGACGGCCTCCTCGGGGGTGAGGGCGAAGGAAACACGTGGGTGGGCTGAGTGGGAAGACGGACGCCGGGCTGGGTGGGGGAGTGGACGCCGGGCGGTGCGGGGCAGTGGACGCCGGACGGCTCAGTCGGTTTCCGTATCCGCTTCGACGGGTTCGGCGGGTTCGGCGTCCGCTCCGGCCAGGCGCCGGATCGCGGCCATCGGCACCGGCAGCCAGTCGGGCCGGTGCCGTGCCTCGTACACCACTTCGTAGACGGCCTTGTCGGTCTCGTGGGCGCGCAGCAGCTCCGGTTCGCCGCGGGGGTCGACGCCGGCGGACGCGGCGTAGCCGTCGCAGTACGCGGTCCGGCAGCGGGCCGCCCACGCGGGGTTCCAGGGCCGGTGCGAACGGGCCGCGTAGTCGAAGGAGCGGAGCATTCCGGCGATGTCGCGCACCGGCGGCTGCGGGGTGCGGCGTTCGGCGAGCGACCGGGAGGGCTCGCCCTCGAAGTCGATCAGTGACCAGAAACCGTCGGTCCCGCGCAGGGTCTGACCGAGATGGAGATCGCCGTGCACCCGCTGGGCGGGCCGGCCGGTCCCCGCACCGCCCGCCGCCAGGGCGTCGAAGGCGGCGCGCAGCCCGGGGACGTACGGCACCAGTTCGGGCACCGCGTGCGCGGCGCTCTCCAGCCGGTGGACCATCGCCGCCGCCAGCCGGCCGGTCTGCGCGCGCCGCAGCGCCGGGGCGGGCAGCGCCGCCGCCAGCGCGGTGTGCACCTCGGCGGTGGCCCGGCCCAGGGCGTACGCCTCGGCGGTGAAGTCGTCCCCGGCGGCCAGTGCGCGCAGGGCGAGCTGCCAGCCGTCCTCGGCGTCCCGAAGGAAGGGCTGGAGCACCCCCAGCGTCAGCCGCTCCGGCCCTGCCGCCTCGAACCAGGCGACCGGGGCGGGGACGCGTCCGCACCCCTCGCGGGCGAGCGCGAGGGGCAGTTCGAGATCCGGGTTGGTGCCCGGGAAGACCCGGCGGAATACCTTGAGGATGTAGGCGTCGCCGTACACCAGCGAGGAGTTGGACTGCTCGGTGTCCAGCACCCGGGGGGCCAGACCCGCGGGGACGGCGGCCGCCCGCGCGAAGCTGAGGGCGCCGAGGCCGCCGGGGGTGCGCAACCGTTCCAGCAGCAGCGCGGCCAGCCGGGGATCGTGCAACCCCTCGTAGACGGTGAGTCCGGCCAGCGGGCCGTGGTCGGGGCGGCCGATCAGGGCGGGCGCCAGCAGCGGGGGCAGTGCGGCGCGCACCCCGAGCAGCAGCTGGTAGCAGTCGGCCGGGGGCTGGGCCGGCATCGTGGGCTGGTGGGCCCGCACCAGCAGGTGCAGGAGCCCCGGACCGCCGTCCGCCGCCACGGGCAGCAGTTCGGTCGCCGAGACCAGCGAGAAGGCGGTGATCGGGTGCCCCTTGCCCGCGAACCACCGCTGCCGGGGCAGCCATGAGTGCAGCAGAGGCCCCAGGGAGGGGAGCAGGGCTGTGCTGTTCGCCAGGGTGACCTGAGCGGATGCAGCCTCCGACATGGCATCGCGTCCTTTCCCCGGGCACACCACAGGATGCGAAGAGTGTCCCGGATTGCGGCATGGGCTGTCCGGCTGTGCGGGACGTGTCGGGTCAGGATGGTCCGTACGGACTCGACGCGGAGTGATCGAAACGCCGGGAAGATCCAGGAAGGGTGCGGAAGCGCTCGATATGAGGGGAAGGGTGCCCCGTGCGGGACGGCGGAAACCGCCCCGCCCGTGGCCTGGATGGTGTCGTGCGGGATCAGCTCGGCGGCGCGTCCTTGCGCAGCCGGAACCAGTAGAAGCCGTGTCCCGCGAGCGTCAGCAGATAGGGCCACTGACCGATGGCGGGGAAGCGCACCCCGCCGATCAGCTCCACCGGATGACGCCCGTTGAAGGACCTGAGGTCCAGCTCCGTCGGCTGCGCGAACCGCGAGAAGTTGTGCACGCACAGCACCAGGTCGTCCCCGTGCTCCCGGGTGAAGGCGAGCACGGCCGGGTTGCTGGAGGGCAGTTCGTTGTACGTGCCGAGTCCGAACGCCGGGTTCTGCTTGCGGATCTCGATCATCCGCCGGGTCCAGTGCAGCAGGGAGGACGGCGAGGCCATCGACGCCTCGACGTTGGTGACCTGGTAGCCGTAGACCGGATCCATGATCGTGGGGAGGTAGAGGCGCCCCGGATCGCTGGAGGAGAATCCGGCGTTGCGGTCCGGCGTCCACTGCATCGGGGTGCGTACGGCGTCCCGGTCGCCCAGCCAGATGTTGTCGCCCATCCCGATCTCGTCCCCGTAGTAGAGGATCGGGGAGCCGGGCAGCGACAGGAGCAGCGCGGTGAACAGCTCGATCTGGTTGCGGTCGTTGTCCAGCAGCGGCGCCAGCCGGCGGCGGATGCCGATGTTGGCCCGCATCCGCGGATCCTTGGCGTACTCCGCGTACATGTAGTCGCGTTCTTCGTCCGTGACCATTTCGAGGGTCAGCTCGTCGTGGTTGCGCAGGAAGATGCCCCACTGGCAGTTCTTGGGGATGGCCGGGGTCTTGGCCAGGATTTCCGAGACCGGGTAGCGGCTCTCCCGGCGCACCGCCATGAAGATGCGCGGCATCACCGGGAAGTGGAACGCCATGTGGCACTCGTCGCCGCCGGCGCGGTAGTCGCCGAAGTAGTCGACGACGTCCTCGGGCCACTGGTTTGCCTCGGCGAGCAGCACGGTGTCCGGGTAGTTGGCGTCGATCTCCTTGCGGACCCGCTTGAGGAAGCCGTGGGTCTCGGGCAGGTTCTCGCAGTTGGTGCCCTCGCGCTGGTACAGGTACGGCACGGCGTCGACCCGGAAGCCGTCGATGCCGAGGTCCAGCCAGAAGCGCAGCGCGGAGATGATCTCCTCCTGCACCGCCGGGTTCTCGTAGTTGAGATCGGGCTGGTGGGAGAAGAACCGGTGCCAGTAGTACTGCTTGCGCACCGGGTCGAAGGTCCAGTTGGACGTCTCCGTGTCCACGAAGATGATCCGGGCGTCCTGGAACTGCTTGTCGTCGTCGGCCCAGACGTAGTAGTCGCCGTACGGACCGTCGGGGTCGGTCCGGGACTGCTGGAACCAGTCGTGCTGGTCGCTGGTGTGATTCATGACGAAGTCGATGATCACGCGCATCCCGCGCTGGTGCGCGGCGTCGACGAACTCGACGAAGTCGGCGAGGTCGCCGAACTCCGGCAGGACCGCGGTGTAGTCGGAGACGTCGTAACCGCCGTCGCGCAGAGGCGACTTGAAGAAGGGCGGCAGCCAGAGGCAGTCGACGCCCAGCCACTGGAGGTAGTCCAGTTTGGCGGTGAGTCCCTTCAGGTCTCCGATGCCGTCGCCATTGGAGTCCTGGAAGGACCGGACGAGGACTTCGTAGAACACGGCGCGCTTGAACCAGTCGGGATCGCGGTCCTTGGCCGGGGTGTCCTCGAACGTGTCGTGGACGGGCTCGTTGACGATCATGGTGTGGGTGACCCTCCGGTCGGCGGGGACGGTCGCAGGACGGCGATGTGCGCGGGCGTGACGCCCGGCTCTAGGCGCACATAGAAGGTCCTGCCCCAGTGGTAGGAAGTGCCGGTCAGCTCGTCGCGCACCGGCACGCTCTCGTGCCGTTCGAGGCCGAGTCGCGGCATGTCCAACGAGACGGTCGCCTCCTGGGTGTGGTGCGGGTCGAGGTTGACGACCGTCAGAACGGTGTTCGAACCGGAGCGCTTGCTGTACACGATCAGCGCGTCGTTGTCCGAGGCGTGGAAGTGCACGTCGCGCAGCTGCTGGAGCGCCGGATTGCGGCGCCTGATCCGGTTCAGTGAGGTGAGGAGCGGGGCCAGCGAACGGCCCTCCCGCTCGGCGGCTTCCCAGTCCCTGGGCCGGATCTCGTACTTCTCCGAATCGAGGTACTCCTCACTGCCGCTGTGGAGCGGGGTGTTCTCGCACAGCTCGAACCCCGCGTACACCCCCCAGGACGGGGAGAGTGTCGCCGCGAGCACCGCCCGTGCCTCGAAGGCAGGCCTGCCGCCCTCCTGGAGATGCCCGGGAAGGATGTCGGGGGTGTTCACGAAGAAATTGGGCCTCATGCAGGAGGCGGATTCACCGGCCAGTTCCGTGACGTACTCGGTGAGTTCGTGCCGGGTGTTGCGCCAGGTGAAATACGTGTACGACTGCTGGAATCCGATGGCGCCGAGCGTCCGCATCATCGCGGGGCGGGTGAACGCCTCGGCCAGGAAGACGACATCCGGATCGGTGCCGTTGATGTCGGCGATGACCTTCTCCCAGAAGACCACCGGCTTGGTGTGCGGATTGTCGACGCGGAAGATCCGCACCCCGCGGTCCATCCAGAAACGCAGGATGCGCACGGTCTCCGCGACAATGCCCGGCATATCCGTGTCGAAGGCGATCGGATAGATGTCCTGGTACTTCTTCGGGGGATTCTCCGCATAGGCGATCGTGCCGTCCGCCCGGTGGTGGAACCACTCCGGATGTTTCTCCACCCAGGGATGGTCGGGGGAGCACTGGAGCGCGAAGTCCAGCGCGATCTCCATCCGCAGGGTGCGGGCCGTCGCGACGAAGTGGTCGAAGTCCTCCAGCGTGCCGAGGTCCGGGTGGACCGCGTCGTGCCCGCCCTCGGGCGAGCCGATCGCCCACGGCACGCCCACGTCGTGCGGCCCGGCGGAGAGCGCGTTGTTGGGGCCCTTGCGGTGCGTGGTGCCGATGGGGTGGATGGGCGGCAGATAGACCACGTCGAAACCCATGGCGGCGACCGCGGGCAGCCGTTCGGCCGCCGTGCGGAAGGTGCCGCTGATGATCCGGGGCCGCGGGGCGGCGCTTGTGCCCTTGCGGCCCTTGCGGGCGGGCGCGGCCGGCTCCGTCCTGGCCCCCTCCGAGCGCGGGAACAGCTCGTACCAGGAGCCGTACAGCGCGCGCCGGCGCTCCACGTTCAGCGGGTGCGGGCGGGAGCGGGTGACCAGATCGCGCAGCGGATGGCGGGAGAGCGCCGCGTCCGCCTCGGGGGTCAGTGCGGCGGCCAGCCGGGCGGCGGCCGGGCGGGAGGTGTCGCGCAGCGCGTCCGCGGCGGCCAGCACGGCCTCCCGGCCGTCGCGCTTGGGGACGGACGCGGCGGCCCGCTCGTACAGCGCGGCGCCCTCCTCCAGGACGAGCGCGGTGTCGATCCCCGCCGGCACCTTGATCCGCGCCGCGTGGAGCCAGGTGGCGACCGGATCGCTCCAGGCCTCCACGGTGTACGTCCAGCGGCCCTCCGCGTCCGGGGTCACCAGGGCACCCCAGCGGTCGGTGCCCGGGGCCAGTTCGCGCATCGGGGTCCAGGGCCCGGGGCGCCCGTTCGGGCCGCGCAGCACCACATTGGCCGCGACCGCGTCATGGCCCTCGCGGAAGACGGTCGCCGTGACCTCGAAGGTCTCGCCGCAGACGGCCTTGGCGGGCCTTCTGCCGCAGTCGACGAGCGGACGGACATCGAGGACGGGAATGCGACCGATCATGGAATCACCTGGGGACGGGGGCACGGGCTCGGCAGGGCGCACGACCGGCGCGGAATGCGGATTGCGCGCGCCGCGACGAGGGGTTTCGGTCCTTTCTAGCCGCTCCGCCGATGACTGATGGGGTGTGGGCATGGCCGCTCCTGTCCGCGTTCACTCGAATAGCACTCGAATGGCCGCGGTGGGGTGTGGTGCACGGGCAGGGACGAATGCGCACGGGGTCCGCGCGGATTGCATACGAAACCGCCGGGCGGATCACCGGACGGCCGCGGCCGAATCGCGTACGAGACGGGAGCGGACCGTTCTCGGCAGGGGTCGGGAGGCATTCGTTCCGGGTACCGGAGAAGCCTTCCCACGGAACTCGGTGGGCCAATCCGGTGAGGTGTTAACTACTCGGGCGTAGGTGTTTCGGTCTGAATGCGCCGGGCTCCGCCGCGCATGCGCGGGACTGCGGGGAACCGGCACACGCGGGGTGGGTCGGGCGCCACACGGCAGCTTTCCTTGTGGCGCGAAGGCCCACAAGGCCGCACGAGGGGAAGGAATCGGCCATAACGCCTGTGCCGGTTGTGTCTGGATCCGCGAGGGGGACGTACGGGGCCGGAGGGTTCCGGGTTCCCCGCCCGCCGGGTCGCACGTCCGGACCGTCCGCGCGCCGTGGCCGGTGCGCCCCGCGCGCCACTACCGTCGAGGGTGACGGAGCGGTGCACACCGTGGTGCGTCCGCTCGGATCCGTACGTGCCCTGTAAAGGTGGGATACGTGAAGGCCATTCGTCGTTTCACCGTGCGTCCCGTCCTCCCCGATCCCCTTCGACCGCTCAGCGACCTGGCACGCAATCTGCGCTGGTCCTGGCACACCGAGACCCGTGAGCTGTTCCAGTCCGTCGACCCGGTGGCCGGCCGGAGCGCGGAGTGCGACCCCGTGCGGCTGCTCGGTGCCGTCTCCGCCGCGCGCCTGGCCGAACTGGCCGGGGACGAGCCGTTCCTGCACCGGCTGGCCGAGGCCTCCGCGGACCTCGCGGCCTATCTGGAAGGCCCCCGCTGGTACCAGGAGCGGCAGGAGGCCGGCGAGCGGCTGCCCGCCGCCGTCGCCTACTTCTCGCCCGAGTTCGGGGTGACCGCGGCCCTGCCGCAGTACTCCGGCGGCCTCGGCATCCTCGCCGGCGACCACCTCAAGGCCGCCAGCGACCTCGGCGTCCCGCTGATCGGCGTCGGTCTGCTCTACCGGCACGGCTACTTCCGCCAGAGCCTGACCCGGGACGGCT
This sequence comes from Streptomyces sp. NPDC057682, assembly GCF_042799575.1. Lineage (NCBI taxonomy): Bacteria > Bacillati > Actinomycetota > Actinomycetes > Kitasatosporales > Streptomycetaceae > Streptomyces > Streptomyces sp. NPDC057682. The sequence continues at coordinate 438,514 of NZ_JBHVIN010000004.1, forward strand.
GGCAGCAGGAGCACTATCCCGTCCTCGACCCCAACGAACTCCCCGTCACGCTGGTGCGCGAGGCCGACGGGACCCCGAGCCAGGTGGTGCTCTCACTGCCCGGCGGCCGCACCCTGCACGCCCAGATCTGGCAGGCCCAGGTCGGCCGGGTGCCGCTGCTGATGCTCGACTCCGACGTCGAGGACAACGCCCCCGGCGAACGCGAGGTCACCGACCGGCTCTACGGCGGCGGCAGCGAGCACCGGCTGCTCCAGGAGATACTGCTGGGCATCGGCGGGGTGCGCGCGGTGCGGACCTACTGCCGGCTCACCGGCCACCCCGGACCCGAGGTCTTCCACACCAACGAGGGCCACGCCGGCTTCCTCGGCCTCGAACGGATCCGCGAGCTGTCCGGCGAGGGCCTGGACTTCGACTCCGCCGTGGAGTCCGTCCGGGCGGGCACCGTCTTCACCACCCACACCCCGGTCCCGGCCGGAATCGACCGCTTCGACCGCGAGCTGGTCGCCCGGCACTTCGGCGACGACGGCGAACTCCCCGGCGTCCCCGCCGACCGGGTGCTCCGGCTGGGCACCGAGACCTACGAGGGCGGCGACCCCGGCGTCTTCAACATGGCGGTGATGGGACTGCGGCTCGCCCAGCGCGCCAACGGCGTCTCCACCCTGCACGGCGAGGTGAGCCGGGAGATGTTCGCCGGGCTGTGGCCGGGATTCGACCCTCCGGAGGTGCCGATCACCTCCGTGACCAACGGGGTCCACGCACCGACCTGGGTCGCCCCCGAGGTCTACCGGCTGCGCGCCGAGTCCGCGGCCGCCCCCGGCCGCTGGGACGCCGTGGATGAGGTCCCGGACCGGCGGCTGTGGGAACTGCGCCGCACCCTGCGCGAACAGCTGGTCACCGAGGTCCGGCAGCGGCTGCACGCCTCCTGGCGCAGCCGCGGCGCCCAGCCCGCCGAACTCGGCTGGATCGACGGGGTCCTGGACCCCGGAGTCCTCACCATCGGCTTCGCCCGCCGGGTGCCCTCGTACAAGCGGCTGACGCTGATGCTGCGCGACCGGGACCGGCTGCGCGGGCTGCTCCTGCATCCGCAGCGGCCGATCCAGATCGTGGTGGCCGGAAAGGCACACCCCGCCGACGACGGCGGCAAGCGTCTGGTCCAGGAGCTGGTCCGGTTCGCCGACGACCCCCGGGTGCGGCACCGGATCGTCTTCCTGCCCGACTACGGGATGGCGATGGCCCAGAAGCTCTACCCGGGCTGCGACGTCTGGCTGAACAACCCGCTGCGCCCGCTGGAGGCCTGCGGGACGAGCGGGATGAAGGCGGCCCTGAACGGCTGTCTCAACCTCTCGGTCCTGGACGGCTGGTGGGACGAGTGGTTCGAGCCGGACTTCGGCTGGGCCATCCCCACGGCCGACGGCGCCGCGCTGGACGAGGACCGGCGCGACGACCTGGAGGCCGGCGCGCTCTACGAGCTGATCGAGGACCGGGTCGCCCCGCGCTTCTACGACCGGGACGGCGACGGGCTGCCCGGTCGCTGGATCGAGATGGTCCGCCGCACCCTGGGCACCCTGGGCCCCAAGGTGCTGGCCGACCGCATGGTCCGGGAGTACGTGGAGCGGCTGTACACCCCGGCCGCGCTGGCCCGGCGCTCGCTGGACGAGAAGGCCGCGCGCGAACTGGCCGGTTGGAAGGCCCGGGTGAGGGCGGCCTGGCCGGGAGTGGCCGTCGACCACGTCGAGGCGGTGACCCCGCACGCCTCCTCCGGCGGCACCGCCGAGCTGGGCTCCACCCTGGCCCTGCGGGTGCGGATCAGCCTCGGCCTGCTGGAACCGGACGAGGTCGAGGTGCAGGCGGTGGCCGGCCGGGTCGACTCCGCCGACGCGATCGTCGACAGCCAGGTCTTCCCGCTGAAGCCGGCGGGCGGTCAGGACCTGGAGGGCCGCTGGCTGTACGAGGGCCCGCTCACCCTGGACCGCACCGGTCCGTACGGCTACACCGTGCGGGTGCTGCCCGCCCACCGGCTGCTGGCCGACGGGGCGGAGCTGGGGCTGGTGGCCCAGCCGACGGCGGCGGCGGCGGAGGGCGCGGGGGTGCTGATGCGCTGAGGAACGCACGCGGCCGCCCGGGAGGAGGGTGCTCCTCCCGGGCGGCCGCGTCGTGTCAGCGGTGGTGCGTTTCCGGCGTCCGGATCAGAAGGTCAGCTTGAAGCTGTTGATCTTTCCGGTGTCGCCCGAGTAGACGTCCTGGACCTTGAGCTTCCAGGTGCCGTTCGCGACCTCGGAGGAGGCGTTGACGGTGTACGTCGTCTGGACGTTGTCCGCGGAGTCGCTGATCGAGGAGTTCTTCAGCCGGTACGTGGACCCGTCCGGGGCGACCAGGTCGATGACCAGGTCACCGCGGTAGGTGTGGGTGATGTCCACGCCGACCTTGAGGGCGCTCGGGGCGTTGCCGGTGACCCCGGTGACGGCGACCGAGCTGGTGACGGCCGAACCGGCGTCGGGGATGGAGACGGTGGTCTTGGTCTCGAAGACCTTGCCGGTGCCCGGGTCGGGGTCGGTGCCGCCGGGACGCGTGCCGACGTTGATCGCGGCCCAGGCGTCCGCCACGGACTTGTACTCGGCGCTGGTGGTGCCGTACAGCTCACCGGCCACCGCGAGCGTCCCGGTGCGGGCCGCCGCGTAGTTGGTCGTCGAGGTGAACTTGGTGCTGAGGGCCTTGAACCAGATCTGCTCGGCCTTGGCGCGGCCGATGCCGGTCACCGGCAGGCCGTCGGAGGTCGGGGAGTCGTAGTTGACGCCGTTGATGGTCTTGGCGCCGCTGCCCTCCGACAGGAGGTAGAAGAAGTGGTTGGCCGGGCCCGACGAGTAGTGCACGTCGATGTTGCCGATGCCCGAGTACCAGGCGTCCTTGGACGCGCCGTCCTTGCTCGGCTTGTCCTGGTAGCGCAGCGGGGTGCCGTCGCCGTTGATGTCGATCTCCTCGCCGATCAGGTAGTCACCCGGGTCGGACGAGTTGTTCGAGTAGAACTCGACGGCGGTGGCGAAGATGTCGCTGGTCGCCTCGTTGAGGCCACCCGACTCGCCGCTGTAGACCAGACCGGCGGTGTTGGACGTGACACCGTGGCTCATCTCGTGGGCCGCGACGTCCAGCGAGGTCAGCGGCGCCGCGTTGCCGCTGCCGTCGCCGTACGTCATGCAGAAGCAGCTGTCCGACCAGAACGCGTTGACGTAGTTGTTGCCGTAGTGGACGCGGGAGTACGCACCGACGCCGTCGCCCTTGATGCCGGTCCGGCCGTGGACGTTCTTGTAGTAGTCCCAGGTCTCGGCCGCACCGTAGTGGGCGTCCGCCGCCGCGGTCTCCGGGTTGCTCGGGGTGCCGTCGCCCCAGACGTCGTCGGAGCCGGAGAAGAGCGTTCCGGTCCCGGACGTGCCGTGGTTCAGGTTGTACGTCTTGTGGTTGCCGCGCGTGGTGTCGGTGAGGTTGTACGACCCCGAGGTGTTCAGCGTGACCTGGCCGCTGAACTGCGTGTTGCCGACACCGTTCTCGATGGCCTGCCACTCGAAGAGCTTGGCGCCGCTGCTCGCGTCGGTGACGACGTGCAGCTCGTTGGGGGTGCCGTCCTCCTGGAGGCCGCCGACGACGGTCTCGTAGGCGAGCTGCGGGGTGCCCGAGGCCATCCAGACGACCTTGCGGGGCGCCTTGTCGGCCGCGGTCCGCGAGGAGCCGTCCGCCTTGGCGAGGCCCACGGCCTGCTTCTCGGCGGCGGCCGGGGCGATGTCGGCCGTGGTGTCGACGGCCTTGAGCTGCGAGGAGGTCACCCGGGAGGCCTTGGAGACGCCCTGGGTGGCGCCGGCCGCGGACTCCTTGACGACCAGGTCGCCGCCGAGGACGGGCAGACCGGCGAAGGTGCGCTCGTAGCGGGTGTGCGTGGTGCCGTCGTTGTCCTGGACGACGTCCCGGACGACGAGCTTCTCCTGCGAGCCGAGGCCGAGCTCCTTGGCGGTGGCCGCGCGGTTGGCGGTCGCCTCCCGGATCAGCTCGGCGCGCTGGGACGGGGAGAGCTGCTTGGGCAGGGCGCCGGGGCGGGCCTGCGACGTGGGGGCCGCGGCCTCGGCCCGGTCCGACGGCGTCGCCGTGGCCGTGGTGCCCTGGACGCCGACGGCGAGGAGGGCGGCTGCGGCTATCAGGGCGCCGGTCGCGGTACGACGGCTGTGCGTGGATCTCACGCGGAACTCCTTCTGCGAGGGGGGTACCGGCGGCTGGGTGACCGTCCGGGCAGAGCAGGCAAGCGCAGAACGGGGTGAAGAGTGTCAGCCGCACATGTGTCCTGTCAGGAGCGCGTCAACAACTTGGCCGGAATTCGTCCGTTGTCAGTTGGCTCATGTTCGTTAAGCGGACGTTTCGCCGATCATCGCCGCACGGCCTTCCGTGGGCCCGGAATCCCGAAAGCGGAGCGAGGAGCGGGGGTGGGGCCGTTTGTGTCGTGTGCGAAGAGCGTGTGAAGAAGTGGGAAGTTCCCACCAGTCGAGACGGTCCGGCGGCATGGCGTGTTCCGCGCACACGGCGAACGCCCCGGCGCGTACAGGGCGACGCCTCGGCCGTGCACACGGCGACGCCCCGGCCGCGGGTGCGGCCGGGGCGTTCGTACGGGCGGGGGCCTTCTGAACACGCCCTACGCCAGGCTCTCCCGCCAGGCGCGGTGCAGGCCCGCGAAGCGGCCCGTGCCGCCGATCAGTTCGGCGGGCGTCCCGTCCTCCACGATGCGGCCGTGCTCCATGACGAGGACGCGGTCGGCGATCTCGACGGTCGAGAGGCGGTGGGCGATGACGACGGCGGTGCGGCCGTGCAGCACGGTGTCCATGGCCCGCTGCACCGCCCGCTCGCCGGGGATGTCCAGCGAACTGGTCGCCTCGTCCAGGATCAGGACCGCCGGATCGGCGAGCAGCGCCCGCGCGAAGGCCACCAGTTGGCGCTGGCCCGCCGAGATCCTGCCGCCCCGCTTGCGGACGTCCGTGTCGTAACCGTCCGGCAGGCCCGCGATGAAGTCGTGCGCGCCGATCGCCTTCGCGGCCCGCTCGATCTCCGCCCGGCTCGCGTCGGGGCGGCCGATCGCGATGTTCTCCGCGACCGTCCCGGAGAACAGGAACGCCTCCTGCGTCACCATGACCACCCCGCGCCGCAGCTCCGGCGTGGCCAGATCGCGCAGATCGGTGCCGTCCAGCAGGACCCGGCCCTCGGTCGGGTCGTAGAACCGGGCCAGCAGCTTGGCCAGCGTGGACTTGCCCGCGCCCGTCGAGCCGACGACGGCGACCGTCTGCCCGGCCGGCACCGTCAGACCGAAGCGGGGCAGCACCTCGCCGCCCGTACGGTACGAGAAGCCCACCGCGTCGAAGACGACTTCGCGGCCCGGCAGTTCACCGGAACGCTCCGGCAGCTCGCGGGGTTCGGCGGCCTCGGGGACCGAGGGCGTCTGGGCCAGCAGGCCCGCGATCTTCTCCAGCGAGGCCGCCGCCGACTGGTAGGAGTTCAGGAACATGCTGAGCCGGTCGATGGGGTCGTACAGCCGGCGCAGATACAGCACGACGGCGGCCAGCACCCCGAGCGCCAGATCCCCGGACGCCACGCGGTACGCGCCCCACAGCACGATTCCGGCCACCGCCGTGTTGGCGACGAGACGGGAGCCGACGACATAGCGGGCGTTCTCCAGCATCGCGTCGCCGTTGGTGCGCTCGTGCGTCTCGTTCAGCGCCCGGAAGACCTCGTCGTTGACGCGCTCGCGGCGGAAGGCCTGGACCGGCCGGATCCCGTTCATCGTCTCCGCGAACTTCACGATGACCGCGGCGATCGCCGTCGACCGGCCCGCGAAGATGACGGCCGCCCGGCGCTGGTAGAGCCGCACCAGCAGATACAGCGGGACGAAGGACAGCACGGCGACGGCGCCCGTGGCGAGGTCCAGCCAGAGCAGCATCAGCGAGATGGAGACGAAGGAGAGGACGACGCCGATCAGTTCCTGGAGGCCCTCGCTCAGCAGCTCCCGCAGCGCTTCCACATCGGTGGTCGACCGGGAGATCAGCCGCCCCGAGGTGTAGCGCTCGTGGAAGTCCACGCTGAGCGCCTGCGCATGGCGGAAGATCCGGCCGCGCAGATCCAGCAGCACGTCCTGGTTGACCCGGGCCGAGGCCCGGATGAACGCGTACTGGAGGGCCCCGGCACCGGCCGAGCAGAGCGCGTAACCGAGCGCCACCGCGATCAGCGGCCCGTAGTCCTTCTCCCGGAACGCGGGCACCCCGCTGTCGATCGCGTACGCCACGATCAGCGGACCGGCCTGCACCGCCGCCTGCTGCACCAGCAGGAACAGCGCCGCCAGGGCGACCCGGCCGCGCATCGGCCGCAGCAGCGAGCGCAGCAGGGCGCCCGTGGCACCGGGCGGGGCGGGCAGGTCGTCCCGGTCGAAGGGGTCACCGGCGGGTCCGCCGGACCCCGCGACGGCGGGCGCCGCCTTCCCGGTGCCGGTGGCCGTCGTCTCCTGTGCGCCCGTCTTCACCGCCCTGCCGGTGCCGGTCGCGGGCGCCTCGCCGTCCCCGCGTGCCGGGGGTGCCGGCGCACCGGCCCCGTCGTCGCCGGTGTCCCCGTCGCCGTCCGGTGAGGCCGGCCGTCCCGTCGTGGTGCTGGTCATCGGGTGGTGCCCTTCCCGGCCGGGGCGTCGGTGCCCCGCGCGTCCTGTGCGTCCTCGGCCGGGATGCCCTCGGGGGACGTCCCGGTACCTTCCTCGCCGTCGGCGCCCGACATCAGCCAGGCGTACTCGGCGTTGTCGCGCAGCAGTTCCTGGTGGGTGCCCACCGCGCTGATCCGGCCCTCCGACAGCAGGGCCACCCGGTCCGCCAGCATCACCGTGGACGGGCGGTGCGCGACCACGATCGCCGTCGTCCGCGCCAGCACCCGCCGCAGCGCGGCCTCGACCAGCGCCTCCGTGTGCACATCGAGCGCGGAGAGCGGGTCGTCGAGCACCAGGAAGCGCGGGGCGCCGACGACCGCGCGGGCCAGGGCGAGCCTCTGGCGCTGACCGCCGGACAGGCTCAGCCCCTGCTCGCCGACCTGGGTCGCGGTGCCCTGCGGCAGTGCGTGGACGAAGTCGGCCTGGGCGACGGACAACGCGCCCCGCAACTCCTCCTCGCCCCCGCCGGCCGTGCCCATCAGCACGTTCTCCCCGACACTCGCCGAGAAGAGCGTCGGTTCCTCGAAGGCCACCGAGACCAGCGAGCGCAGCCGTTCGCGCGGCATGGCGGTGATGTCCTCGCCGTCCAGCGTGATCCGGCCGGCCGTCGCCTCGTGCAGCCGGGGCACGAGTGCGGTCAGCGTCGTCTTGCCGGAACCGGTGGCCCCGACCAGCGCCATCGTCTCGCCGGGCCGGATCCGCAGATCGATGCGGGCGAGGACGGGCGGGGAGTCCTCCGCCGCGTCCGGGTAACGGAACTCGACGCCCTCGAAGACCATGCCCCCGGTGTCGGACTCCCCGGCGGCGGCCCGCGGTTCCGAGGTCACGGTCCCGCATGCGCGCGACGCGGCGGTGCCCGGCGCCGGGTCCCCGGGCCCGGCGGTCTCCCGTTCCTCCGCCACGTCCATCACCTCGAAGAACCGCTCCGTCGCCGTCGCCGACTCCTGGCTCATCGCCAGCAGGAAGCCGATCGACTCCACCGGCCAGCGCAGCGCCAGCGCCGTGGAGAGGAAGGCGACCAGGGTGCCGGCCGACAGTCCGCCGTCCGCGACCTGGACCGTGCCGAGCACCAGCGCCGCGCCGATCGCCAGCTCCGGGATGGTCGTGATGAGGGCCCAGATGCCCGCGAGGAGCCGGGCCTTGTGCAGCTCCGTGGTGCGCAGCCGTCCGGAGAGCGCGCGGAAGGCCTGCGCCTGGCTGCGGTGGCGGCCGAAGCCCTTGATGATGCGGATGCCGAGCACGCTCTCCTCGACCACCGTCGTCAGATCGCCCACCTGGTCCTGGGCGCGCCGCGCCACCACCGCGTACTTCGCCTCGAAGAACGAGCAGATGACCACCAGCGGGATCACCGGCACCATCAGCACCAGCCCGAGGGTCCACTCCTGGAGCAGCAGGATCACGAAACCGACCAGGATGGTGGTGGCGTTGACCAGCAGGAAGGTGAGCGGGAAGGCCAGGAACATCCGCAGCAGCATCAGGTCCGTGGTGCCGCGCGACAGCAACTGCCCCGAGGACCAGCGGTCGTGGAAGGCCACCGGCAGCCGTTGCAGATGGCGGTAGAGATCCGCCCGCATCGCCGCCTCGACCCCGGCCAGCGGACGCGCCACCATCCACCGCCGCACCCCGAACAGGACCGCCTCGGCGATGCCGAGCAGCAGCAGGTACAACGCCCCCAGCCACACCCCGCCCGGGTCCCGGTCCGCGACCGGTCCGTCGACGATCCACTTCAGCACGAGGGGGATCACCAGACCGACGCAGGAGGCGGCGATCGCGATCAGGGCGGCACCGGACAGACGGATCCGCACGGGCCTCACATACGGCCACAGCCGCAGCAGCGAACGCGCGGCGGACCGGTCCTTGGGCACTGCATCTTTTTCGGGCATCAGGAGCGAGCCTACGTTTCGGCACTGACATCGTTCACGTGCTTTTCCGGCCGCGGAGCCCCCGTGACGACATCCCCGGAGCCCCCGGTCGGAGCCTCCGGGGCCCTCCGGTCGTAGCCCCGGAGCCCCCCGGTCGTAGCCCCCGGTCAACCGATCGGACGATGCCGGTCCGAGCGCTACGGCGGATACCGGGACGGGGCCCGGCCCGCGAAGCTCCCCGTATGGCAATCATCGAAGTGGACGCACTGCGCAAGTCCTACGGGGGCCGCGCCGTCGTCGACGGGGTGGGCTTCACCGTCGAGGAGGGGGAGATCTTCGGGATCCTCGGACCCAACGGCGCCGGCAAGACCACCACCGTCGAATGCGTCGGAGGGCTGCGGACCCCCGACAGCGGTACGGTCCGGGTCGCCGGACTCGACCCCGTCACCGACCACGACCGGGTGACCCTGCTGCTCGGCGCCCAGCTCCAGCAGAGCGAACTCCAGCCGAAGATCACCGTCGGCGAGGCCCTGGAGCTGTACGCCTCCTTCTACCCGCGCCCCGCCGACTGGCGCCCCCTCGCCGAACGCCTCGGGCTGCACACCCGGCTGACCACCCGCTACGGCCGGCTCTCCGGCGGCCAGAAGCAGCGGCTCTCCATCGCCCTCGCACTGGTCGGCGCGCCCCGGGTCGTCGTCCTGGACGAGCTGACCACCGGGCTCGACCCCCGGGCCCGCCGCGACACCTGGCAGCTCATCGAGTCCGTCCGGGACGGCGGGGTCACCGTCCTGCTGGTCACCCACTTCATGGAGGAGGCCCAGCGCCTCTGCGACCGGGTCGCCGTCATCGACCGGGGCCGGGTCGCCGCCCTCGACACCCCGGCCGGGCTGATCGCCGGGGCCGGCCGCTCCACCGCGATCGCCTTCACCCCCTCCGCACCGCTGCCCGAGGCCGAACTGGCCGCCCTGCCCGGCGCGGTCTCCCGCGAGGACACCGACGGACGCCTCGTCATCCACGGCACCGACGAGACCGTCAACGCCGTCATCTCGCTGCTCGCCCGGCTCCGCGTCACCGCACACCGGCTCCGCGTCACCGAGGCCACCCTCGACGACGCCTTCCTCGACCTCACCGAACACCCCGCCCCCGCCGAGGCGCGCGGCACGACCGGACAGGCGGCCTGACATGACCGACCCGCACCCCGCCCCCGCACCGGCCGCCGCGCCCCGCGCCGCCGCCACCGGCCCGATGCGCGCGGTCCTGCGCGCCGAGACCCGCCTCTTCCTGCGCGAACCGGGCAGCCTGTTCTGGATCCTGGTGTTCCCGACCGCGCTCATGACGATCCTGGGACTGGTCCCCTCCTTCCGGAACCCCGACGAGAACCTCGGCGGCCGCCGCGTCATCGACCTCTACGTCCCCGTCTCCGTCCTCCTCGCCATGATCATGGCCGGACTCCAGGCGATGCCGCCCGTCCTCACCGGCTACCGCGAACGCGGCATCCTGCGCCGGCTGTCCACCACCCCCGTACGCCCCTCCGCGCTGCTCGGCACGCAGATCGCGCTGCACGGCGTCGCCGCGCTCGGCTCCACGCTTCTGGTGATGGCGGTCGGCCGCATCGCCTTCGGCGTGGACCTGCCCGGACAGCCCTTCGGCTACGCGCTGGCCCTGCTGCTCGCCGTCGCCTGCGTCCTGGCCCTCGGCGCGCTCGTCTGCTCGGTCGCCCGCACCACCCGGATCTCCGCCGCGATCGGCTCGGTCGTCTTCTTCGTGATGATGTTCACCGCCGGGGTCTGGGTGCCCGTCCAGGCCATGCCCGACGCCCTGCGCCGGATCGTGCAGGTCACCCCGTTCGGCGCGGCCTCCCAGGCCCTGGACCGGGCCGCCACCGGCGACTGGCCCGGCTGGCTCTGGCTCGGCCTGGTCGCCGTCTGGACCGCCGTCGCGGCCGTCGCCGCCGTCCGCACCTTCCGCTGGGAGTAGCCGGCACGGGGCACACTGTCCGGGGGACGAGGGGGATCCGATGAGCAGTGCGACGACGACGGCCGAGCAGTGGTGGGACCGCTTCTTCCGCTACGGGCCCTACGGCCTGCTCGCCCTCTCCACGGCCGTCGCGGCCGTCACCCGGGGGCTCGTCATGACCGACGCGGGCGTACGGGCCGCCCTGGTGCTCGTCCCGGCGGTGCTCGCCCTCCACCTCGCGTGGACCCGCTACCAGGACCGGGTCCCGAAGGCCCCCGGCTGGGCGGCCCCCGCCTACTTCACCGTCCGCACCCTGCTGGCCTTCGCCCTCAGCTGGTGCAACCCCTTCTTCTCCATCTACGCCGTGCTCGGCTACTTCGACGCCGGCCGGGTGCTGGGGCCCCGGACCATGCGGGCCGGACTGCTGGCCACCGCGGTCATCATGGCAGGCGCGCAGTCCGGCAGCGGTCTGCCGCCCGCCACCCTGATGAACTGGGTCGTCTTCGGCATCGTGCTGGCCGTCCACGCCACCCTCACCATGGTCTTCGCCCAGATCGGCAACCGGGAGGCCGAACAGGCCAGGACCCAGACCGACACCATCACCGCCCTGGAGTCCGCCAACGCCCGCCTCGAACAGGCCCTGGCCGAGAACGCCGGACTCCACGCCCAGCTCCTCGTCCAGGCCCGCGAGGCCGGTGTCGCCGACGAACGCGGCAGGCTCGCCGCCGAGATCCACGACACCATCGCCCAGGGGCTCACCGGCATCATCGCCCAGCTCCAGGCCGCCACCTCCACCCAGGACAGCGATCCCGCACTCGCCCGCGAACACCTGCGCCGCGCCGCCGGCCTGGCCCGCCACAGCCTGGGCGAGGCCCGTCGCTCCGTACAGAACCTCCTCCCGTCCGCGCTGGAACACGACGACCTGCCGGGCGCACTGGAGAAGACCGTCCTCGGCTGGTCGGAACGGACCGGCGTGCGCGCCGACTTCACCGTCACCGGCACCGCGGAACCCCTCCACGACGAGGTCGGCGCCACCCTGCTGCGCATCGCCGAGGAGGCCCTCGCCAACGCGGCGCGGCACGCCCGCGCCACCCGCGCCGGCGTCACCCTCTCCTACATGGACGACGAGGTCTCCCTCGACGTGCGCGACGACGGCCGGGGCTTCGACCCGCACGCCCTGCCCGCCCGCCGGAGCACCGGCGGCTTCGGCCTCGGCGGCATGCGGGCCCGCGCCGAACGCATCGCGGGCACGGTCGAGGTCGAGACCGGACCGGGGCTCGGCACCGCCGTCTGCGCCCGCGTACCGCTGGTGCCGCACCACTGACCCGTCCCGTACCGTGGCGTCCCATGGACCGGGAACCCGCGCGCGTCATCACCCTGATCGTCGTCGACGACCACCCCGTCGTACGGGACGGACTGCGCGGGATGTTCGCCGCGGCCGCGGAGTTCCGGGTGCTCGGCGAGGCAGCCGACGGGGTCGAGGGCGTCGAGATGACCGCCCGGCTCGACCCCGACGTCGTCCTGATGGACCTGCGGATGCCCGGCGGCGACGGCGTCGCGGCCATCACCGAGCTGACCCGCCGCCGGGCCCGCTCCAAGGTCCTCGTCCTCACCACGTACGACACCGACTCCGACACCCTCGCCGCCATCGAGGCCGGCGCCACCGGCTATCTGCTCAAGGACGCCCCGCGCGAGGAGCTGTTCACCGCCGTACGCGCCGCCGCCGACGGCCGGACCGTGCTCTCACCGGCCGTCGCCTCCCGGCTGGTCTCCGCCGTCCGCGCCCCCGCCGCGCCCGGCCACGAGAAGCTGTCCGCCCGCGAACGCGAGGTGCTCGCCCTGGTCGCCAAGGGGACCTCCAACCGGGAGATCGCCGCCGAACTGTTCATCAGCGAGGCCACCGTGAAGACCCACCTCACCCATCTCTTCGCCAAACTGGGCGCCAAGGACCGGGCTGCCGCCGTCGCCGTCGCCTACGAACGCGGCATCCTCGGCTGATCCCCCGGGCGGCCCCGCCCGTCACTCCCGTACCCGCAGCAGCAGCACTGAACGGGCCGGCACCGTCAGCTCCGCACCGCCCCGGTGGACCGTGCCCGGTGCGGAGGACTGCTCCTCCCGCGCGGTGTCCAGCAGGAGTTCGTACGCCCGCGCCCACGGCGGCCCCGGCAGCAGGAACTCCACCGGCTCCGCCCCGGCGTGCAGCACCGCCAGGAAGCTGTCGTCGCTCACCTGCTCGCCCCGGGCGTCCCGCCCCGGAATGTCCCGCCCCGACAGATACAGCCCGACCGTCGCGGTCGGCGCGTACCAGTCGGCCTCCGTCATCTCCGTCCCGCGCGCGGTGAACCACGCCAGGTCCCGCAGCCCGTCCGGGGCCTGCGCCCGGCCGGAGAAGAAGGCCCGTCTGCGCAGCACCGGATGGCGGTGGCGCAGCTCCAGCACCCGGGCCGTGAGCTCCGTCAGCTCCCGCCACCGGGGGTCCTCCAGCAGCGACCAGTCCACCCAGCCGGTCTCGTTGTCCTGGCAGTACGCGTTGTTGTTGCCGCCCTGGGTACGCCCCATCTCGTCCCCGGCGACCAGCATCGGCACCCCGGTCGACAGCAGCAGCGTGGTGAGCAGATTGCGCAGCTGCCGGCGGCGCAGCGCGTTGATCCCGGCGTCGTCGCTCTCGCCCTCCGTGCCGCAGTTCCACGACCGGTTGTCCGAGGTGCCGTCCCGGTTGCCCTCGCCGTTCCCCTCGTTGTGCTTCTGCTCGTAGCTCACCAGATCGCGCAGGGTGAACCCGTCGTGCGCGGTCACGAAGTTCACCGAGGCGTACGGGCGGCGCCCGCCCCACGCGTACAGATCGCTCGACCCGGTCAGCCGGTAGCCGAGGTCCCGTACGTCCGGCAGCGCGCCGCGCCAGAAGTCCCGTACGGCGTCGCGGTAGCGGTCGTTCCACTCCGTCCACAGCGGGGGGAACGCCCCGACCTGGTAGCCGCCGTTGCCCACGTCCCACGGTTCGGCGATCAGCTTCACCCGGCGCAGCACCGGGTCCTGGGCGATCACCGCGAGGAACGGGGAGAGCATGTCCACGTCGTGCATCGAGCGGGCCAGTGCCGCCGCCAGATCGAAGCGGAAGCCGTCCACACCCATCTCGGTCACCCAGTACCGCAGCGAGTCGGTGATCAGCCGCAGCACGTTCGGCTGCACCACGTGCAGGGTGTTGCCGCACCCCGTGTAGTCCGCGTACCGGCGGGCGTCGGCCTGGAGGCGGTAGTAGCCGCGGTTGTCGATGCCGCGCAGCGACAGCATCGGGCCCAGCTCGCCCGCCTCGGCCGTGTGGTTGTAGACGACGTCGAGGATCACCTCGATTCCCGCGTCGTGCAGCGCCCGCACCATCCGCTTGAACTCCCCGACCTGCTGGCCCGCCGTGCCGCTGGCCGAGTAGCCCGCGTGCGGGGCGAAGTAGCCGATCGAGTTGTAGCCCCAGTAGTTGCGCAGCCCCCGCCGCAGCAGATGGTCCTCGTGGGCGAACTGGTGCACCGGCAGCAGCTCCACCGCCGTCACCCCGAGGCGTCGCAGATGGCCGACCGCGGCCGGGTGCGCGAGCCCGGCGTAGGTGCCGCGCAGCTCCGGGGGGATCTCCGGGTGGCGTGCGGTGAAGCCGCGCACATGCAGTTCGTAGATGACGGAGTCGGCCCACGGCGTCTTGGGCCGGCGGTCCTCGGCCCAGTCGTCGTCGTCATGGACGACCACCCCCTTGGGGACGTACGGGGCGGAGTCCCGCTCGTCGCGCACGGTGTCCGCGACCTGCTGCTCGGGCCAGTCCCTCACATGGCCGTACACCTCGGCCGGAAGGGTGAAATCCCCGTCCACGGCTCGGGCGTACGGATCGAGGAGCAGCTTCGCCGCGTTCCACCGGGCGCCGGTCCACGGATCCCAGCGGCCGTGCACCCGGTAGCCGTAACGCCGGCCGGGCCGGACGCCGGGCACGAAGCCGTGCCAGACCTCATGGGTCAGCTCCGTCAGCGGACAGCGGATCTCCGTGCCGTCCTCGTCGAAGAGACAGAGCTCCACCGCCTCCGCACCTCCCGCCCACAGGGCGAAGTTGGTGCCCGCGACCCCGTCGGGGCCCACCCGGAACCGGGCCCCCAGCGGCATCGGGGCCCCCGGCCACACGGGGACGGGGGAGCCCGCGCCCGGCCCGGGCCCCGTTCTCGGGGCCGTCTCCTGCTCGGCTGCGCTCGACACCTGCACGCCTCCCGCGGCTCGTGGGGACCGGCCCCGGAAAGGGGGCGCGTGGCGTCCCGGCCGCGGCTCCCCGTGTGTCGTCGTCCCCTCTCTTCTGCCCACGAGCGGCCCCGCACTCACGTTTCCCTCCGGCCGCCCCCGTCGTTGGGGGGACGTGAACCACGTAGCGAAGAAGGCAGGGACGGGCCCGGCGACCGGGCCGGCACGCGCCGCGCTGCTCGCCGTACTGGCCGCGCTGGCCGTGCTGACCGGCTGTTCGGGCACGGGCACGCTCATCGGCGGGAAGTCCGGGCAGGCGGACGGCACCATCCGGGTCACGCCCGAGGACGGGGCGCGGAACGTCGCGGCCGACCGGCGCGTGACCGTGTCGGTCCCCGACGGGCGGCTGGAGAGTGTGCGGGTGACCCGGATCGAGGACGCGCAGCGGCAGGAGGTGCGCGGGCTCATCGCCGAGGACGGGCGGTCCTGGGCCCCGCAGGGGACGGGAGGCCGGCTGGGGCTGGCCGCCAAGTACAGCGTCGACGCGGTGGCGGTGGACGGCCGGGGCCGGCGCTCGGCGCGCCACACCACGTTCACCACGGTGGTCCCCGAGCACCGCTTCATCGGCTACTTCAAGCCGGAGAACCGCTCGACCGTCGGCACCGGGATGATCGTCTCGTTCGCGTTCAGCAGCCCCGTCACCCGCCGGGCGGCCGTGCAGCGGGCGATCCGGGTGCGCTCCGACCCGCCGGTCGAGGTGGTGGGGCACTGGTTCGGGAAGACCCGGCTGGACTTCCGCCCGCAGGCGTACTGGCGGCCCGGTACGGAGGTGACCGTGGACGTGGGGCTGCGCGATGTGGAGGGGGCGCCGGGGGTGTTCGGCAGCCAGCGCAAGACGGTCCGGTTCACCGTGGGCCGGGAGCAGATCTCCCGGGTGGACTCGGCCGCGCACACCATGGAGGTGCGCCGCGACGGGCGGCTCGTCGCGACGGTCCCCGTCACCGCGGGCTCCCCGACCACCACCACGTACAACGGGCGGATGGTCGTCTCCGAGATGCACGAGGAGACGCGGATGGACGGGCGGACCGTCGGTTTCGGCGGCGAGTACGACATCAAGGACGTCCCGCACGCCATCCGGCTCACCGACTCCGGGACCTTCCTGCACGGCAACTACTGGTCCGACGACGACATTTTCGGCTCGGAGAACGTCAGCCACGGCTGCATCGGGCTGCGCGACGTCCGGGGCGGCGGCGGTGACACCCCGGCCGGCTGGTTCTTCGACCGGACCCTCGTCGGGGACGTCGTCGAGGTCGTCAACTCACCGGACAAGAAGGTCGCTCCGGACAACGGACTGGGCGGCTGGAACATGGACTGGGCACGATGGAAGGCGGGTTCCGCGCTCTGATCCCCTCGGGGGGCGTACGCGGGAGCGCAACGACGGCGCGGCCACCACGGCCGCGCCGTCGCCGTATCCACCGCCCGGGACGTCCGCACCGCTGCGACCAGGTGAACTCCCGGGGTGAGTTGGGACGGAACGGTGACATTCGCGAGGCGAAATGCCCACTGTCGGTGTGATTATCTTTTCGCTGAGCGCGCATGTGCAGCGCGCGGGGGCAGGAGCCCGAGGGCTCCCATGACCTTGGCACGGCCGGGCCGTGTGAGGGGAGACGACCACATTGAACGGGCAGCCGATATCGGGGGCATCGGCCGGGGCGGGCAACAGGCGACGGGGGCGTGGGGCCACCGGACTGTCGGCTCTGGCGCTGGGTGCGTTGCTGATGCTGGTGACGGCGTGCGGCGGGGGAGACGGCGACGCGGGCAAGGGCGGCAAGGCCGGTGCGCGGTCCGACGACACGGCCGCCTCGCAGGCCGTCGTGAACATCGTGCCGAAGGACGGGGCCGATTCCGTCGCCACGAACGGGGCGCTGAAGATCTCCGCCGAGCAGGGGAAGCTCGCGACGGTCAAGGTCTCGGACCCGAAGGGGGCCGAGGTCGAGGGGAAGATCGCGGCAGACGGCGCGAGCTGGGTGCCGGACCACCATCTGGCCGCCGCCACCAAGTACAAGGTGCACGCGGTCGCCAAGGACGCCAAGGGCCGTGAGTCGGCGAAGGACACCACCTTCACCACGCTGGTCCCGCAGAACACCTTCATCGGGCAGTACACGCCCGAGGACGGTTCGACGGTCGGCGTCGGCATGCCGGTCTCGATCCACTTCACCCGGGGCATCACCGACCCCGAGGCCGTCGAGAACGCCATCAAGGTGACGGCCGAGCCCGCCGTCGACATCCAGGGGCACTGGTTCGGCAACGACCGGCTGGACTTCCGCCCCGAGCGGTACTGGGCCGCGGGCACCAAGGTGACCGTCAAGCTGAACCTGGACGGCGTCGAGGGGCGGCCGGGGGTCTACGGCAAGCAGGCCAAGACGGTCTCCTTCACGATCGGGCGCAGCCAGGTCAGCACCGTCGACGCCGAGACGCACCGGATGAAGGTCGTCCGCGACGGGCAGCAGATCAAGGACATCCCGATCTCGGCGGGCGCCCCGGCGACCACCACGTACAACGGCCAGATGGTCATCAGCGAGAAGCTGAAGGTGACCCGGATGAACGGGGACACCGTCGGCTTCGGCGGTGAGTACGACATCAAGGACGTGCCGCACGCGATGCGCCTGTCCACCTCGGGCACCTTCATCCACGGCAACTACTGGGGCGGATCCGGCATCTTCGGCTCCACCAACACCAGCCACGGCTGCGTGGGCCTCCAGGACAGCCGCGGCGCCGGCGACCCGAGCACCCCGGCGGCGTGGTTCTTCGACCACTCCCTCATCGGTGACGTCGTGGTCGTCAAGAACTCCCACGACAAGACGATCCAGCCGGACAACGGCCTCAACGGCTGGAACATGGCCTGGTCGGAGTGGACCGCGTAGTCGTTCCGTACCGAACGGGGACGGGCCCGGTGCTGTGACCAACGGCACCGGGCCCGTTCATGTGAGCGCCGGTTAACCTGCGGGGCATGACCGTAACCCTCGAAGCAAGCGGCGGCGTCGGCACCATCCGGCTGGACCGGCCGCCCATGAACGCCCTGGACGTCGCCACCCAGGACCGGCTGCGCGAACTGGCCGAGGAGGCCACCCGGCGCGACGACGTGCGGGCCGTGGTGCTCTACGGCGGCGAGAAGGTGTTCGCGGCCGGCGCGGACATCAAGGAGATGCAGCGGATGGACCATCCGGCGATGGTCGCCCGGTCCAAGGCGCTCCAGGACTCCTTCACCGCGGTGGCCCGCATCCCCAAGCCCGTGGTCGCGGCCGTCACCGGCTACGCGCTGGGCGGCGGCTGCGAACTCGCCCTGTGCGCCGACTTCCGGATCGCCGGGGACAACGCCCGCCTCGGCCAGCCGGAGATCCTCCTCGGGCTGATCCCCGGCGCGGGCGGCACCCAGCGGCTCGCCCGGCTGGTGGGCCCCGCCAAGGCCAAGGACCTGATCTTCACGGGCCGACATGTGAAGGCCGACGAGGCGCTGTCCATGGGGCTGGTGGACCGGGTGGTGCCCGCCGCCGAGGTGTACGAGCAGGCGCACGCCTGGGCCGCCAAGCTGGCGAAGGGGCCCGCCCTCGCGCTCCGCGCCGCCAAGGAGTCGGTGGACGCGGGCCTGGAGACGGACATCGACACGGGGCTGACGATCGAGCGCACCTGGTTCGCCGGGCTGTTCGCCACCGAGGACCGCGAGCGCGGCATGCGCAGCTTCGTGGAGGACGGTCCGGGCAAGGCCGAGTTCCTCTGACCCCCGGGGCCCTGTCGGACGCCCCCGGCCGAACGCGCGTGGGGAACGGATCCGGCGGCGTTCATCCGTGTGGGCGGATTAGCTGAGCCTTAAGGCAACCTTAAGGCTCAGCCTTCCGTCCGCCGTCGCCAGGCCCGTCGGGCCTGGCGTTTTCGCAGTTCAGGGACGCTCCGAAGGGGTGCATTCTGCCGCTGGCATATGCCTGAAGCCCACACCGGAATCCCTGATTCCGGGTCAGGGATTCCTCCGGAACGGCCCCCGGGGCCTCCGCGTGCCGCCATGATGGTGTGCATGGCGGGCCTGGAGGGTGTGGAGCAGCCGCGACCGCGCGGCAGCGCGACGGCGGCACGGATGAAGCCGGCCGTCGAGGACGAACAGGCGTTCAAAGCGCTGGAGTTGTTCGGAAATCCGACGGAGGCGGAGGTCCGGCTGCCGTCCCGTCCGGAGTCCGCGGCCACGGCCCGGCGGATCACCTCGTGCGTGGTGCTGCGGCAGTGGGGACTCTCCCCGCAGATCGCCGAGCATGCCGTCCTGCTGGTCTCCGAACTCGTCGGGAACGCCGTGCGGCACACGGGCGCCCGGGTCTTCGGCTTACGGATGATGCGCCGCCGGGGCTGGATCCGGATCGAGGTGCGCGACCCGTCGCGCGGTCTTCCCTGTCTGATGCCGGTCCAGGCGATGGATATCAGCGGACGCGGTCTGTTTCTGGTCGACAAGCTCTCCGACCGGTGGGGGGTGGATCTGCTGCCGCGCGGCAAGACCACCTGGTTCGAGATGCGGATCTCCGACCGCTGAGCCGGGCGCGCCCGGGTGCACAGAAGCCCCCGGACGGCCGTGGTGCGGCGCCTGCGGGGGCTTCTGTGTGGGGGACCGTGAAGTGGGGGTGTGTTCACGGCCGCTTGGTGACGACCTGGCCCGGGTCAAGGGGGTCGTGTCACCGACTATGGCAGACGGATGACTCCTTCGCCAAAGCCGCAACGCTCCCATTTAGGTAAAGAACCGGACATTTCTGCAATGAATCGCAGGTGTGTTGGGTCACTCGCCTGCAAACCATTGAACATACCGGGATTCTCCCGAGTGATTCATTGATCGTCCGCAGGGTGGACGCGCGCATCCGTGTGGGCTCCACGGCGCCACCGGACCAATAGTGAGATTTCCGGCAAAGCGGTTCTACTGTTCCGCGTATGAACGTCCCCGACGGACCGCTGCGCCGCCGCGAGGCCCTGCGCGCGGGTGCCGGAGCCGCCCTGGTCACGGCACTCGCCTCCGGCTGCGCCGGCCCTGCCCCGGCCGACCGCGCGGTGGCGTCCCCCGCCGCCCCGGAGGCGGCCCGGCCGTCCCCCGGCACCGGTGCGCACGCCCCCGCCCCCGCGCCCCGGCGCTTCCCCGGACAGCCCGCGCAGATCGACCACGGCCCCCGCGACCGTGCCCGGGTCGCCCTCACCTTCCACGGCCAGGGCGACCCCGCCGTCGCCGAGGCCGTGCTGGCCGAGGCCGAACGCGCCGGCGCCCGCGTCACCGTCCTCGCCGTCGGCAGCTGGCTCGACGCCCACCCCGCCCTGGCCCGCCGCGTCCTCGACGGCGGCCACGACCTCGGCAACCACACCCAGCACCACATCGACATCTCCGCGCTCGACGAGACCCGGGCGTACGCCGAGATCACCGACTGCGCCCGGCGGCTGCGCCGGCTCACCGGCTCCATCGGCACCTGGTTCCGGCCCTCCCGGGCCCAGGACGCCACCCCGCTCGTCCGGCGGCTCGCCGCCCGTGCCGGATACCCGCACGTCCTCTCGTACGACGTGGACTCCCTCGACTTCACCTCGCCCGGCGCCGCGGCCGTCACCCGCACGGTGACCGGGCAGATCCGCAACGGGTCGGTGGTGAGCCTGCACTTCGGCTACGCGGACACGGTCGCCGCGCTGCCCAATCTCCTCGCCGAACTCGACCGCCGCGGACTGCGCGCGGTGACGACCACGGAGCTGCTGACCTGATGCCTCCCACCACGACCCGTACCGCCGCCCTGCTCGGCGGGGTCCTCCTCGCCGCGCTCACCGCCTGCGGAACCTCCCCCGACCGGGCCGCGCACTCCACGTCCACGGAGGCCGCCGCCCCCGCCCGTCGTGAACCCGTCACCCCGGCCGCGCCACCCGGACTGCCCGGCATGCCGCCGGTGCTCGACCCCCACAACATCTACGCGGCCGACGCCCCGGGCAAGCTGTCGCCCGTCGTCCGGGACTTCCCCTCCCGCGTCTACGTGCCCAACACCAACTCCAACACCGTGACGGTCATCGACCCCGCCACCTACAAGGTCGTAGAGACCATCCCGGTCGGCCGCCAGCCCCAGCACGTCGTGCCCTCCTGGGACCTGAAGACGCTCTGGGTCAACAACGACCTCGGCGACAGCCTCACCCCGATCGACCCCGCCACCGGCAAGGCCGGAAAGACGGTCGACGTGTCCGACCCGTACAACCTGTACTTCACCCCGAACGGGAAGTACGCCGTCGTCATGGCCTCCATGGACCGCCAGCTCGTCTTCCGCGACGCGCACACCATGAAGACCGCCAAGGCGCTGCCGGTGAGCTGCGCGGGCGTCAACCACGCCGACTTCTCCGCCGACGGCCGGTACTTCATCGTCTCCTGCGAGTTCTCCGGCGACCTGCTGAAGGTCGACACCGAGAAGATGGAGGTCGTCGGGCAGCAGAAACTGCCCTTCCAGGGGGCCATGCCCCAGGACGTGAAGCTCTCGCCCGACGGCGGCACCTTCTACATCGCGGACATGATGGCCGACGGCGTCTGGGTGCTGGACGGGAAGAAGTTCACCACCCCGAAACTGCTGCACACCGGCAAGGGCTGCCACGGCCTCTACGTCAGCCGCGACGCCCAGGAGATGTACATCTCCAACCGGGGCGAGGGCTCGGTCTCCGTCTTCGACTTCGCCCGGAAGAAGCTGACGAAGAAGTGGCACCTGCCGAACGGCGGCAGCCCCGACATGGGCGGAGTCTCCGCCGACGGCAAGGTCCTGTGGCTGTCGGGACGCTACAACGCCGAGGTGTACGCGATCGACACCACCAGCGGCAAGCAGCTGGCCCGCATCCCGGTCGGCAGCGGACCGCACGGCCTCGCGGTCTACCCGCAGCCCGGCCGCTACTCGCTCGGCCACACCGGCGTCTTCCGCTGACCCGGACTGCCATGACCCGATCCGGCCCGACCGGTGGCCCGGCCCGCACGGGGCCGGGCCACCGGTCAGCCCGCGACCAGCAGCGCCTCCGAACCCACCGGCCTGAACCCCGCCGCCTGGAACGTCCGCACACTGCGGGCGTTCCCCGGCGACTGCTGCGCCCACACCACCGCGTCCGGAACCAACTGCCGGGCCGCGCGCGCCAGCCGGACGCCCAGCCCCCGGCCGCGCGCCTCCTCGGCCACCTCGACGGCGGTCTCCCAGCGCCCGGCGACACCGCGGCCGAGGATCAGCACCCCGCCCTCGGTGCCCCACACCCGTACCTCGTCGCGGTACTTCATCGCCCGTGCCACCCGCGGGTGTTCGGGATCGCGGATCTCGCGCAGCTCCACCTCCGGCCCGCCGGGCAGCGCGGCGGCGGCCGTCAGCAGGTCGATGGTGTTCATGTGCCGGCCGGTCCGGGCCGCCAGGGCGGTCAGGAACGCCGGGTTCATCGTCGCGGCCAGCGCGTCCCCGGGGGTCGCGGCCAGCGTGGCGCGCACCCACGCCGGGTCCTCGTCGAGGAAGACCACCGAATGCGCGGTCAGGGCCAGCACCCCGGCGTCCCGGCCGTTCGGCTGCGGCACGACGGTCGTGCCGCCGTCCGCCGCGGGGAAGTGCCCCCGAGCCGCCGCCTCCAGGACCCGCCCCAGCGCCGCCGTGTCCATCGTTCCGTGCTCCCCCGCTCGGTGACCGCCGCCGGACGGCGGACGGACCACCCATGATCGAGGACCGGCCCCCGCACGGGCCATCCGGGGCGCCCGATAATCTGACCGTCGTCAGACAGTCATACGAAGGGGTGGAACGTGGCGGACATCGAGTCGGCGCGCAAGGCATTCGAGCGGTACGACCTGAACGGCGACGGGCTGATCTCGGCCGCCGAGTACAAGAGCGTCATGGCTCAGCTGGGTGACCCCTACGTCACCGAGCCGGTCGCCCAGGCCGTGATCAACTCGCACGACGCCAACGGGGACGGCCTTCTCACCTTCGAGGAGTTCTGGGCCGCGCAGAACAAGGCCTGACCTCCGGGCCGGACCCACCGGCGTCCGGGAGGCCCGGGGCCCCCGGCCGCACCGGGGGCCGCCGCTCAGGTCCCGGCCGCCGCCGCGGTCCCGGGCCCCCGGAAGACCTCGTCCGGAGTGGCCACCGGACGGAACAGATCGTGCAGCCGCCCGGCCCGGAGCAGCCGGAGGATCCTCGGGCAGTCGCACACCAGCGAGAACCGTCCATCACGGTCCAGCGCCCGTCTGCG
The DNA here is from genome assembly GCF_042799575.1 of Streptomyces sp. NPDC057682. NCBI lineage: Bacteria > Bacillati > Actinomycetota > Actinomycetes > Kitasatosporales > Streptomycetaceae > Streptomyces > Streptomyces sp. NPDC057682. Next base: position 461,500 of record NZ_JBHVIN010000004.1, read on the forward strand.
GGCCCGGCACAGCAGGCTGAGCCCCGAGCAGTCGAGGAAGCTCACCTCCGACAGATCCACCACCAGGTCCGGTGCGTTCTGTGCCGTGGCCCCGTCCAGGGCCGGTCCGATGAGCGCGGCGGTCGCGAGGTCGATCTCGTCGCGCAGGGCCACCACCGTGCGTCCGTCGCGGCGGTACACCCTGCCGCACGGCTCGGGGAGCGGGGCGGGCACGGGGGCGGCCGTGGGGGCCGGCGTGTGGGTCATGGGGGCCTCTCCTCGCAGCGACGGGCCCGCCGGGGGTGATGCGGACCCGAAGGACAGTCGGTGGGGTGACGGTCGGTGAGGTGACAGTCGGTGAACCTAACCCGGGGGTCGCCCGCACCGCGACGCAGAAACGTTCGCGCGTCCCGCAATGCCTTCTTCCGGGTGAACGTCCGAGGATCCCATGGACAGGGACCGGCCTTCGCATGGTTGCCAGTCGGAGTCTTCACAGGCTCGTCAGTCGGAAGGGGAGCGGGCGATGATCCCGACCCGTGCGCCCGCGACCGGGCGCCGGCGGCCGAGAACGGCCGCGCTCGTCGTCGCGGGGGCCGCGCTCTGCGCCGTGGCGGCGGCCCTGCTCGGCACCGATGCCGTCGGCCGAGGCACCGGTGAACTGCGGATACCCGGCGCCGGAACCGCCGTCCTGCTCCGGACCGCCCTGTTCGCGGCGCTCGCCGTGCACATCGGCGCCCTCGCGCTCGGCCCGCTCGTCCGCTCCGTACCCGGCCGGCCCCGCACCCTCCCGCCCTCCTGGGCCGTCGCCGCCTCGGCCGTCGGCGCGCTCGCGGCGGCCGGGCAGATCGTGCGCCTGGCCCGGATCAGCGGCCTCGGCCTCGTCGAGACCTACGGCACCCGCGAGGGCGGGCTCCTGCTCCTCGTCGCCAACGGCTTCGCCCTCGCGGCCTGCTGTGCGGCGAGCCGCCGGCCCGCGCTCGCCGCCGCACCGCTGGCCCTGGCCGTCGGCGCCGAGGCGCTGCGCGCCCACCCCGAGGCGTACACCCCGCTCGTCGGCGCCGCCCTCACCGTCGTCCATCTGACCGCCGCCTCCCTCTGGGCGGGCGGACTCCTCCAGGTGCTCCGCACCATGCGCCACTGGCGCACCGCCCCCGCCGCGGCCCGCGCCCTCCTCGGCCGCTACGCCCGGCTGGCCGTCTGGCCGTACGCCGCCCTCGCCGTGACCGGTACGTGCAGCGCGCTGCGCCGGCTGCCCGCGGAGGTGGTGTTCACCTCCGCGTACGGCAGGACCCTGCTGGCCAAGCTCGCGCTGATGGCCGTGGTCAGCGTGCTGGCCCTGGCGGCGCGCCGAAGGCTGGCCCGGGACGGCGGTCCGGAGGGGGCCCGGCGCGCGGCCCTGCGCGAGGGGGCCGCCCTCGGGGCGGTCGTGCTGGTGTCGGCGGTGCTGACGGTCGTGCCCGATCCGCACTGGATCGCCACCCGCTGAGCGCCGGGCGGCCTTCAGCGGTACGGGGCCCAGCCGCGCAGTTCGTCGTCGCGCGGGGCGTGCACCAGGGCCGGGGCGCCGGGCCCGAAGCGCATCACCGGCCGGCTCCCGTCCCAGGCCGGCCACCCGGGGTCCCCGCTCTCCGCGAACCGGACCCAGGCCGTGTGCATCGCGGCGGCCAGCTTCCGGGGGGCGTCCGGCCCGGCCAGGGCCACCGCGTCGGGCCCGGCCAGATTGTCGAAGACGAAGCCGATCTCCAGTCCGTGGCAGGCGCCGAGCCCCTGGACGGGGGAGGGCCAGCCGAATTCGTAGAGCCGGGTGGAGCCGGCCGCCCCGGTCCGCGCGTCGGCCAGCAGATTGAGCGGGACGCGCAGCAGCAGGTCCGTGGCGAGGGCGCCGAGCAGCTCGCCGGGGGTGGCTCCGGGGCGGTTCGCCCGGTACGTGCGGGCGGTGGCGGCCGGCACCCGGAACCGCCACAGCGCGAGCCGCAGCCGGGTCCGGGAGAACCGTTCGGTCAGCCCGGTGGGCACGAACCAGAGGCGGTACTCCTCGGTGGTGGACCCCAGCAGCAGATCGACGCCGGACGACGCCCCGTCCCTGAGCGCCGCGAGCGGGTCGCGGGGCAGCAGCTCGCCGTCGACCACGAGCTGGAAGGAGTTCCCGCCGGTCAACGGGGAGCCCCCGGCGGTCACCTCGGTCTGCGCGGCGAGCAGCGCGGCGGGGTCCACGGCCGCGAGGGCGCGCGCCGTGAGGGGCACCCCGAGGCGTCGGGCGACGAGCGCGGACGTCCGGCGGGCCGCGTCCGGCGGCAGCGCGGTGGGCGCGCCGCTCTGCAGCACGGCCCGCCGGAAGAGCCCCGCGGCGCGGGGCGCGGAGAGCAGCGCGCCGATGCAGATCGCCCCGGCCGACTCCCCGCAGACGGTCACCCGGTCCGGATCGCCGCCGAACGCGGCGATGTTCTCCCGGACCCAGCCGAGCGCGGCGATCTGGTCCAGCAGCCCCCGGTTGGCGGGCGCGTCCGGGAACAGTCCGAAGCCCTCCGTGCCGAGGCGGTAGTTGAGGCTCACGCAGACCACGCCGTCCCGCGCGAAGGCGGCGCCGTCGTAGAGCGGTACGGCGGAGGAGCCGTGCAGCAGCGCCCCGCCGTGGATCCAGACGAGGACGGGCAGCCGGGCGGAACCGGGCGCGGGCGTCCACACATTGAGGTTGAGACAGCCGTCGCCGGGCACCTCCGGATCGGGCAGCAGCCGGTCCAGCGGCGGGGCGTACGGCCGCTTGGGCGCGGTCGGCCCGAAGGCCACGGCCTCGCGCACCCCGTCCCAGCGTTCGGGCGGGGCCGGGGCCCGGAAGCGGTGCGGGCCGACGGGGGCGGCCGCGTACGGGATGCCGCGGAAGACGTGCACCCCGCGCTCGCGGGTGCCGCGGACGGTGCCGTACGCGGTGCGGACCGGGGGTGCCGGCCGGGTGTCGTCGTCCGGTGCGGGGCCGGACATCGGGAACGGTGTGGTGGCCATGGGACGGCTCCCGCCCTCGTGCGGACGTCGGGCGTGTCTTCCAGCAGAGCACGGCCCGGTGCGGGGGGCCATGCGGGGAGGCGTCGCACGGGGCGGCGGCCGGTCGGTCGTGAGCCGGGGGAGGGCCTGATTCAGGTAACGCGGCTTTCCGGCCGCCTGGGGAGCGGCCGGAGAGCCGGGAGCGTACGGCGCTGAAATGTCCGGAAATCGTGCCGCCGGACGGGGATATTCCGCGCGGGGCGCCGCTCAGGCCGCGAAGTTGCGCGACAGGGAGTCCTGCGCGTCGGTCTCGGTCAGCTCCGGGCGGGTGTAGCGCTCTGCGCGCGCGTGGTAGTCGAAGTCGCCGCGGACGAGGCCCCGGTAGTCGCGGACACAGCGTTCCAGGGCGATGCGCGGCTGTCCCTGGATGCTGGCCGCCTCGATCTCCTCGACGAGCTCCTTCTCGGCCCGCTGCACCCGGTCGGCGATCCGCCCGAGCAGCAGACCGGCCTCGTCGACGGCCTCCTGGAGCGTGCAGCCCCGGTCGCGCTGGATGAGCCGGACGGTGTTGTGCTCGTAGCCGAGCAGGGCCTCCTTCTCGAACGAGCAGATGTCGTTGCAGAGGCCCGAGTGGTCGGCCACCGCATTGCGTAAGGCGATGTAGGCGGGAAGGCTCCGGACGGATTCCGGCAGATCGATTCCGGCGGTGATCTCGTGCAGGTCGAGGAACGGCTGCATGGCCACCGAGTCCCGTCGGTGGCGTACGAAGTCGGCGGTTCCGGGCACATGGCCGGCGGCCCGGTCGACGGCCTCCGCGTAGTACGTCCACAGCCAGGCGGCCGTGTCGCGGCGGAACTGCCGCAGCCAGTGCGGGGGCCGTCCCGTGCAGGTGCGGGCCAGGAGCTGGGCCAGGGCGTTCTCCATGGGGCCTTCGGGTTCCCGCAGGCCGTCCAGCACGTCCACCAGGCGGGTGATGGCGCCCTCGCAGAGGCGGGGATCGCGGCCCGCCGGGCCGTCGTCGAACTCGTCGTCGACGAGGAAGGCCCAGAACAACCACTGGCAGAAGAGGTCGAGATGCTTCTGCGAGGCCTCGGGGAAGATCAGCGAGATCCAGAGTTCCGGCCGGGTCCGGATCATCTTCTTCCGGGCCACCGGGGAAAGCACGAGATCGCCGGCGGCCGCCCATTCCCAGGCGGCCCGTTTGGTCTGCTGGATTCCGGGATGGCATCCCGCGCTGTCGAACGGCATATGGAATGCGGGAAGCATGAGCTTACTCATGGTGCACCTCGTCGGAGATGGGAACAGGGAACGGGCGCGCGGAAGAACCGCGCACCCGAGGGATCGGTGCGGAGTGGAGGGACGCCGGGGGCGACGGCCGGAGCCGGGGCGCGGATCAGCGCCCGGGGGGCGGGCCGTCGCGGTGGGGGGCCCCGGGCGTTCTTCGGGCACGAGGGCAGGGCCGGACGGCCGGATCCCGTCGGGGAGGCGTCGTGGGAGGTGCGCCTGTCATCGCTGTCCTCTTTCCTCCGCAGGGCCGGGTCGTCGAGCCGGGCCCCGCGGGGGCCCGGGGCGGCGGGCCGCCTGACGTGCACGGCGGCCGCGTCACCACTCGTCACGACCAGTGAACTCCCAGTATGCGGGGGAGGGAAGCCATGGGTGACCGAAAATGTATGATCGCCACGAATACCTGCTCAGTTATGAACAGTTGAGATGTGCGTGGGGCGGATGGGATCAACCGCCCGTACGGGCGGACTGGCTGGTTCGGACCGGGGCCGAAGCAAGCCAGTTGAGCAGGATCCGGTTGACCTCCTCGGGCCGCTCCTGCTGGATCCAGTGGCCGCAGCCCTCCAGGAGATGCGAGCCGACCAGGCCCGGGAGTGTCGCCGGATACGCGGCGATGGCGTCGGACAGCCAGGTCGTGGAGGCGTCGCGGGTGCCGCCGACGAACAGCGACGGCTGGGTGACGGGCGCCCCGTCGAAGGCGGCCAGGTCCTCCCAGTCGCGGTCCATGTTCCGGTAGCGGTTGAGCGCGCCGGTCAGGCCCGTCCGCTCGAACTCGCCCGCGTAGACGTCGAGATCGTCCTCGCTCAGCCAGTCGGGGCGCCCGGCGGGGAAGCGTTCGCGCAGGGTGCCGGCGCGGGCGGCGAAGTGCGGATCCGGTGCGTCGGGGCCGGGCATCGTGTCGGCGGAGAACGCGGCGTAGAAACCGGCGAGCCAGCCGCGCACATCGGGTTCGATCTCCGCCTCGGCCCGGCCCGGCTCCTGGAAGCGCGCGACGTAGAACTCCTCCTCCCCGCCCATCCCGGCGAAGACCTCGCCGGGCCGGGGGCCGCCGCGCGGCGCGTACGGAACGCTCAGCAGGGCGACCGCGCGGAAGACGTCCGGCCGCAGGAGCGCCGAGTTCGCCGCGATCGTCGCCCCCCAGTCGTGGCCGACGAGGACCGCGCTCCGCTCGCCGAGGGCCTCCACCACCGAGACGTTGTCCTCGGCCAGTTCGGTCATCCGGTACGCCGACACGCCCGCCGGCCGCGAGGAGCGCCCGTAGCCGCGGACGTCCAGGGCCACCGCGCGGTATCCGGCGGCCGCCAGCGCGGGCAGTTGGCGGCGCCAGGAGTACCAGGACTCGGGGAAGCCGTGCACCAGCAGCACCAGGGGGCCGCTGCCCTGCTCCACCAGATGGATCCGCCCGGCCGGGCCGGGCACGGTGCGGTGGACGGGGGCGGGGACGGACTGCTGCGGCATGGCTCCTCCAAGGCATCCGGCCGGGCCCCCGGTCGGCCCGGGGCCCGCTCGGCACCGATCCTGTCCACGCCCCGTGACCGCCGCCAGTTCTGTTGCCGTTCCGGCAAAGAGGCCCGGGACCTGCACCGGAACGGCCGCCGGGACGGCCTGGGCGGGGCCGGAAGGCACGCCCTAGCGGTAGCCGAAGCCCGCCGGACGGGCGGACGGGAGGAACAGCCGCTCCGGTACGGCGCCGGCCAGCGCGCGGTAGCCCGCCGGGTTCAGATGCAGATGGTCCCCGGTGTCCAGCTCCGCCCGCAGCGCCCGGGGGGCGGCCGGGTCCCGGACGGTCCGGTCGAAGTCGAGCACGGCGTCGAACCGCCCCGAGGTCCGGATCCAGCGGTTGACGGTCTGCCGGGCCCGCTCGCGGTGGCCATCGGGATCGTCGTAGCCGGTGTTCCCGCCGAACGGCGTCAGCGTGGCCCCGTAGACCCGGATGCCCAGGGCATGGGCACGGGTGACGATCTGGTCGTACGCGCCGATCACGTCGTTCGCCACCCGCTCCTGCGCCGGGCCGGTGGCGTCCGCCGTGCCGATGTCGTTGACGCCCTCGAACACGATCAGCCGGTCGACGCCGCTCTGCGCCAGGACGTCGCGGTCCAGCCGGGCCAGCCCGTTCGGGCCGAGGCCGTCCTGGAGCAGCCGGTTGCCGCCCGCCGCCTGGTTGAGCACCGAGGTGCGCGCCGGGCCGCCGGCCAGCCGCCGCTGGAGGACATCCGGCCAGCGGTCGTTGCCGTTGGTGGTGGAGCCCCGCCCGTCGGTGAGGGAGTCGCCCAGCACCGCCGTCGCCGAGAGGGTGTCCCGGGCCCAGACCTCCACCCCGCTGAGGAAGTACCAGTGGTCGGTCGGGACCGCCCCGGGGAGCGCCGCGTCCGTCACATGGTTTCCCGCGCGGAGGTAGGAGGTCGTCCGCGAACCGGGGTGCGAGGTGATCGCGGTGGACGCCTGACCGGCGGCCAGATAGACCGTCGCGGTCAGCTCGGAGCCCGCTTCGAGCGCGAAGTCCAGTGGATCGGACACCACCTGAGCCCCCGTCGGCACCTCCACCGACGAGGCGCCCCGGAAGGTCACCGGCCGCGAGGACCCCGGCCGGATCGCGTCGGTGCCGGCCCGCCCGTCCCGCGGCAGCGCCACCGATACCCGGGTGATCGGCAGCACCGCGCCCCCGAACGCGTTCGAGAACCGAAGCCGGATGTGGTCGCCGCCCGCCGAGACGTGCACGGTCTGCCGCAGCGTGGCGTCCGTCAGCACCGCGCCGTCCCCCGTGAACGGGGCCGGCGGCATGTTGGACGGCTCCGTCAGCTGCGGCATCGAGGTCCAGGCCCCGACCCAGTGCGCGTTCCGCGCCCCCGGGCCGGGATCCCCCTCCGTCCCCTCCGCCCCGCCCCCGGCCCCGAGGGCCGGCGGAACGGCGACGAGACAGGCGCCCAGCGCCACGGCGGTGATCAGGCTGACGAGCGACGATCTTCGGCTCATGGAGTGTTCCCTTGCGGAGTGGGAGAACGGAAGGAATCGCACAGCGTCCGCCGACGCGGACGCGTATCTCGTCCGTGCGCCCGCCGGACCACGCGGCAGGCTAGCCCCTCCGATTGTTGCGGTCAATCATTCGAAATCTTTCGAGTCGTGGAGGCCGCCACCCGGACGACGACGGCGGCCGGGCGCCCGCGGAACGCCGAGTACGCTGACGGCTTTCCCGCTCGCCCAGGAGGTTCGATTGGTCCGGCACGGAGCACTCGGGCGGGACTTCCGGCGGCTGTGGACCGCGTACGCCGTCAGCGCGGCGGGCAGCGCGATCGGCATGGGCGCGCTGCCGCTGATCGCCCTGCTCGTGCTGGACTCCTCGCCCGTCGAGGTCTCCGCGCTCGCCGCCCTGTCCGCGCTGGCCAGCGGGGTGATCGCCCTCCCGCTCGGGGTGCGCGTCGAGTACCGGCGCAAGCGGCCGGTCATGATCACCGCCGATCTGGTCCGCTGCGCGGTGCTGGCGACCGTTCCGCTCGCCATGGCCTTCGACGCGCTCACGTTCACCCAGCTCTGCGCGGTCGGCATCCTCCAGACGGCGGCGTCCGTGGCCTTCGACGCTGCGGGCGGGGCGCATCTGAAGGCGCTCGTCCGGCCCGAGCACAGGCTGCGTGCCAACAGCCTGTTCGAGACGACCAACTGGATCACCGTCAGCGCCGGACCGCCCCTCGGCGGACTGCTGATCGGGGTCCTGGGCGCGGCCGCGACGCTGGTGGCGGACGCGCTGTCCTTCCTCGGATCGGCCCTCGGTATCGGCCGCATCCGGGAACCCGAACCCGCCCCGGCGCAGCGCCCGGCAGCCTCCCGTACGGGCCGCGACATCGCCGCGGGCTGGCGGTTCCTCCTGGGCCACCCCGGGCTGCGACCGCTGTTCCTCAACGCCCTCGTCTTCGGGGGCGCCGTCATGATGTCGTCCCCGCTGATGGCCGTCCTCATGCTGGACGACCTCGGCCTGGCACCGTGGGGCTACGGACTCGCCCTGGGGCTGCCGTGTCTGGGCGGGGTGCTGGGCTCCCGCCTGGCCCCGCCGCTCACCCGGCGCTTCGGGGCGCGCCGGGTCCTGCTGCTGTCCGGTGCCGCGCGCACGCTCTGGACGGTCCTGCTGCCCCTGACGCCCTCCGGCGCCCTCGGCGTGGCCTATATCGTGACGGTCGACTTCGGACTGCTGCTCTGCGCGGGGGTGTTCGGCCCCTCGTTCACCACGTACCGCATGGCCGCCACCCCCGACGCGTACATGTCCCGCGTCGGCACGTCCTGGTCGGTCGGTTCCAAGGCCTGCCAGGCCGTCTTCATGATCGCCGGCGGTCTGATCGCCACCGCGGCGGGCGTGCGCGGCACCCTGCTCCTCGCGGGTCTGCTGTGCCTGGCGAGCGCGCCGCTCCTTCCGTGGCGCGGGGACCGGCCGGCGTCCGGGACCGTCCCGGCACCGGCGGCGGAGAAGGCCCCGTCGCCCCGTACCGACAGCCCCTCCGCGTAGCGGCGCAGCCGCCGCCCCTCCCCGGGCGGGAGGGGCGGCGGCCGGATGCCGGTATCCGTCAGAAGGGCTTCGTCGGCAGGTACTTGCCGTCCAGCGTGATGACCGCGCGCTCGCCGCCCTCGGGGTCCGCGACCTTCTTCACGTCGAGGCGGAAGTTGATCGCGGAGATGATGCCGTCGCCGAACTCCTCGTGGACCAGGGCCTTGAGGGTGGTGCCGTAGACCTGGAGCATCTCGTAGAAGCGGTAGATCGTCGGGTCGGTCGGGACGCGGTCCGGGATCGAACCGCGGGTCGGGATCGTCGTGAGCAGGAGAGCCGCGTCGTCGCCCAGCTCCAGGAGCTCGGCCACGGCCTTCGCGGACGCGGCCGGGAGGGCGTGCTGGCCGAGGACGGCGGCGGTGGTGAAGGCCGTCGACAGGCCGGCGGCCTCCGCGATGCGCTTCCACGACAGGTCCTTGCGGATCTTGGCCTCGACGGCGCGGTCGGCCAGGGCCTCACGGGCGGTGGGCGTGAACTGTGCGTGCACCATGATCGGTGGTTCCTTCCGGTGGGGGGTGGGCCGCTCCGCGCGGAGGGGGTGCGCGGAGCGGAGTACGGGGGCGGCCGCTCAGGCGGCCGGGGTGGCGGAGGCCGGGGCCGGGGTGAGGTCCTCGACCCGGCCGGTGGCGATGTCGTAGACCCAGCCGTGCAGGGCGAGCCGCCGCTCCGCCAGGGCGCGGGCGACCGAGGGATGGGTGGCCAGGGTGGCCAGCTGGGCGAGCACGTTCTGCCGCACCAGGGCGGGGACGTCGCCGCGGGCGCCGGTCCGCGCCACCGAGGCGTCCGCGAGCCGCAGCCAGCCGGCGACCGCGGGGGCGCCGCTCAGATCGTGGTCCTCGGCCAGCGCGGTCATCGCCCCGCACGCGGAGTGGCCGCAGACGACGACGTCCCGGACGCCCAGCACGCCGACGGCGTACTCGATGCCGGCGGCGACCCCGTCGGCGCCCGGCGTGTACGCGGGCACCAGGTTTCCGGCGGTCCGGACGACGAACAGCTCGCCGGGCTCCGCTCCGGTGATCAGCTCGGGCACGACACGGGCGTCGGAGCAGCCGATGAACAGCGTGTGCGGGGCGTGGTGCGCGGCCAGCCGGGCGAAGAGCTCCTCCTTCGCCGGGAACACGTCCTCCTGGAACCGGGCGACGCCGGCGGCGAGGTTCCGCACGGTCACTCCTCTCGGGTGGTGATCGGCCCCTTGCGGGCTGATGGACCCACCCTGCATGACCAGCTCCTATAGTGTCCAAGAGCTGTTGCGCCTGATCCTTATCGATGCCATCTATAGTCGAGGGCATGGCCGCTCTCGAACTGCGTCATCTCCGGTATCTGCTCGCCGTGGCCGAGCACGGCAACTTCACCCGTGCCGCCGAGGAGCTGCACATCTCCCAGCCCACGCTCTCCCAGCAGATCAGGCAACTGGAGCGGACCCTCGGGGTGCAGTTGCTGGACCGGACCGGCCGCACCGTCCGGCCCACCGACAGCGGCGCCGTCTACCTCGCCCACGCCCGGAGCGCCCTGCGGGACCTCGCCGCGGGCGAGCGCGCCGTCCACGACGTCACCGACCTCTCGCGCGGTCATCTGCGCCTGGGAGTCACGCCCACCTTCACCGCGTACCTCGTCGGCCCGCTCGCCGCCGAACTCCGCGCACGCCACCCCGGCGTCACGCTCTCCCTGACCGAGGCGACCCAGGACCGCGTCGAGGCGGCCCTCCTCGACGACGTCCTCGACCTCGGCATCGCCTTCACGGGCGACCACCACCCCGGCGTCACCGCCACCGCGCTCTTCGAGGAGACCCTTACCCTCGTGACCGGCGACCGGCGGCCGGGCGCGCCCACCGGACCGCTACCGGCCGATGCCCTCGGGGACGTGGAACTCGCCCTGCTCAGCGGGGACTTCGCCACCCGCACGCATATCGACGCCTATATCACCCGGTACCGGGCCGCGCCCCCCATCACGGTCGAGGCCAACTCGGTCCAGGCGCTCACCGAGATCGTCCAGCGCACCTCCCTGGCCACCGTCCTGCCCGACGCCGTCACCCACGACCACCCCCACCTCACTCCTGTCCCCCTCGATCCGCCCCTCCCGACCCGCACCGTCGCTCTGCTGCGCCGCACCGACGCCTACGAGAGCGCCGCGTCCCGCGCCTTCACCCGCCTCGTCCACGACCTGGTCCGCGGGCGGGGGTATGCCGCGCCCGCGTGAGGGCCCGGGGGGCGACGGCGCACGGGGACGCCGCCCACCGGACACGCACGTCAGGCCGGCGAACCGCTCCTCTCCGCGCGAACGTGGCGGGCCGGGCCCTTCGCCCGGCCCGCCACGCCGTCTCAGCGCTGAAGCGTCAGCAGGCCGGGCCGGTAGGGGAGGAGGCCGTAGTCGACGCCGTCGGAGCCGGGGCTGCGCCCCTGGTAGAGCAACTGCAGATTGCAGGGGTCGATGGTCATGGTCTGGTCCGCGCCGGTGCGGAGCAGTTCGCCGTGGCTGATGTCGTTGGTCCAGGTCGCGCCGCTGTTGGCCTTGCCGGCGAACGGGTTGCTCTCGGTCGCGGCCTGGGGCGTCCAGGAGCCGTTGAGGCCGGTCGCGGTGAACGAGCGGAAGTAGCGCTTCTCGTCCGCGCCCCGGGCCTCGACGATCATCAGGTACTGGTTGCGGTCCTTGACCTTGTAGACCTGCGGCGCCTCGAACAGGTTCTTCTCCGTGTCGGTCATCACCGTGGTGTACGAGGAGCCGAAGCTGCCCGGGAAGTTCCCGATCGGCATGGCGGCCCGGTAGATCCTGCCGTTGTCACCGGCGAAGAACAGGTACATGTTCGTCCCGTCACCGATGATCGTCTGGTCGATGGGGCCGGTTCCGGAGCCGGAGATGCTTCCGGTGAACAGGGGCTGCGGTGCCGACCAGCCGTTCGGGTCGGTCGGGTCGGTCGACGTCCGGTAGGAGAAGGCGGCCGCGCCCCACTGATAGGTGAGCACCCAGATGTTCTTCGGCGCGAAGTAGAAGAGCGAGGGAGCGACGGTGCCGGACGACATCGCGTTCTGGCTCGCCGAGGCCATCTCGGACCAGTTGGTGAACAGGCCGAAGTTCATCGAGCCCCAGGCACTGCCCGTTCCCGCGGCGCCGTGGGTCGTCGCGTAGACGAGCTGCCTGCCGTTGTAGGGGGCGACGGTGAAGTCCTTGAGCGAGGCCCACCCGGGCTTGGGCTGCGCCAGCGCGCCCGTCGACGACCAGCGATAGGTCGACGGAAGATCGCACGCGCCGGGGGTGGTGCCGCCGGCCTCGACGAGCTGCCACTGCTGGTTGGCGCCGCCCCAGTCGTCGTACTGGACGATGTTGGCGTTGTCCGCGGTGGAGGCGCCCTGGACTTCGAGTGCCTTGCCGCTGTGGCGCGAAATCAACCTCACATAGCCGTCCGAGCCGTCGGCCAGCCGCCACTGCTGGTTGGTGGCGTCGAGGTCGGTCCACTGGACGATCGGGCCACCGTTCGCGGTCGACCAGTTGTGGACGTCCAGGACCTTGCCGGAGTGGCGGGACTTGATGCGGTAGTAGCCGTCTCCGGAGTCGACGAACTGCCACTGCTGCTGGCTCTGATCGTTCCTGGTCCACTGGGTGATGCGGGCGCCGTCGTTCGTCGCCAGGTTGTAGACGTCCAGGGCCTTGCCGCTGTTGCGGTTGACCAGCACGTACGAGGCGTCGGGGTCGACGGTCGGAGCGGCGGCGGCGGGCTGGGTGCCGAGGAAGGTGGCCGCGAGGAGCATGGGCACGAGGACGGTGAGCAGGCGTCTCAGGGGGAATGGGTGGGGACGGCGATTCCGCATCGGAGAGGGCTTCCCTTCTGGGGGACGGGATGGGGTGACCCCGAAGAACCGTGGAGTGGCCGCCCTGGGTGCGGGGACGGAACCGTGGGAAGGCGGCCGCGTGTGCCGAGAAGTCGGTGCTCCGATCGGTCTGGTGGCCGGAGCACCGCGCCAGCTGCCGGGAGAAGAGATTCGGAAACCTTGCGGAAACTCCCCGGACGCTTGGACGCCACAAGGGTAGGAATGAGGGGTCTCCCGGTCAAGGTTCCGTCCGCGGTCTGTCCCTGAACAGGGACTCTTGCCCCGGTATCTCGAAAGTTTCGAATCGTAAAACGAAACATCTTTTGTCTGGAGCATTGACGATGCACCGTCAATCGCCTCATCATCCCTGTCTGAAAAGGCGGTCACAGTTCGAGATCTCGAACGGTCGTGCCCGCGGACCTGCCGCGACTTCTCCCCTGGAGGCACAGCCATGGGCTCGTACGCCCTTCCCCCACCCGCTGCCCGCCGCGGCAGGCTCCGCGGTCTGCCGGCAGCCCTGTTCGTCGGCGTGTTCGCGCTGATCGGCGCACTGGCCGCGCCGCCGCACGCATACGCCGCCGAGAGCACGCTCGGCGCCGCGGCGTCGCAGAGCGGCCGCTACTTCGGCACCGCCATCGCCTCGGGCAAACTCGGCGACTCGGCCTACACATCGATCGCGGCCCGCGAGTTCACCTCGGTGACGGCCGAGAACGAGATGAAGATCGACGCCACCGAACCCCAGCGGGGCCAGTTCGACTTCACCGCAGGCGACCGCGTCTACAACTGGGCGGTGCAGAACGGCAAGCAGGTGCGCGGCCACACCCTGGCCTGGCACTCCCAGCAGCCGGGCTGGATGCAGAGCCTCAGCGGCAGCTCGCTGCGCCAGGCGATGATCGACCACATCAACGGCGTGATGGGCCACTACAAGGGCAAGATCGCCCAGTGGGACGTGGTGAACGAGGCCTTCGCCGACGGCAGTTCGGGAGCCCGGCGCGACTCCAACCTCCAGCGCACCGGCAACGACTGGATCGAGGTCGCCTTCCGTACCGCGCGCGCCGCCGACCCGGCCGCCAAGCTCTGCTACAACGACTACAACGTGGAGAACTGGACCTGGGCCAAGACCCAGGCCATGTACTCCATGGTCCGGGACTTCAAGCAGCGCGGCGTGCCCATCGACTGCGTCGGCTTCCAGTCGCACTTCAACAGCGGCAGCCCCTACAACAGCAACTTCCGCACCACGCTCCAGAGCTTCGCCGCCCTCGGCGTGGACGTGGCGGTCACCGAACTCGACATCCAGGGCGCGTCGGCCACGACGTACGCCGACGTGACCAACGACTGCCTGGCCGTCCCGCGCTGCCTCGGCATCACCGTCTGGGGTGTGCGCGACACCGACTCCTGGCGATCGGGCGACACGCCGCTGCTGTTCAACGGGGACGGCAGCAGGAAGCCCGCCTACACAGCCGTCCTCAACGCGCTCAACGGCGGCTCCACCACGCCCCCTTCGGGCTCCGGTCAGATCAAGGGCGTCGCCTCCGGCCGCTGCCTGGACGTGCCGGGCTCCACCACCTCCGACGGGACCCGGGTCCAGCTCTGGGACTGCGGCGGCGGCACCAACCAGCAGTGGACGTACACCGCCGCCGGCGAGCTCAGGGTCTACGGCGACAAGTGCCTCGACGCCGCCGGGACCGGCAACAACGCCAAGGTCCAGATCTACGGCTGCTGGGGCGGCGACAACCAGAAATGGCGCCTCGAATCCGACGGCTCCGTCGTCGGCGTCCAGTCCGGCCTGTGCCTCGACGCCGTCGGAGCCGGCACCGCCAACGGCACCGGGATCCAGCTCTACTCCTGCTGGAACGGCACCAACCAGCACTGGACCCGCACCTGAGCGGACCTGCCGCCGAGGCGCGGGGGGAGCGGACCCGGGGCGGTCCGGGGCATGTGGTGAAAGCAGCGCCCTAGGGCGCTACTTTCACCACACGCCCTAGCACTCGATGATGTTCACCGCGAGCCCGCCCCGGGCCGTCTCCTTGTACTTCACGGACATGTCCGCACCGGTCTCCTTCATGGTCTTGATGACCTTGTCGAGGGAGACCTTGTGGCTGCCGTCGCCGCGCAGGGCCATCTTCGCCGCGGTGACGGCCTTCACGGCGGCCATGCCGTTGCGCTCGATGCAGGGGATCTGGACGAGGCCGCCGACCGGGTCGCAGGTCAGGCCCAGGTTGTGCTCCATGCCGATCTCGGCGGCGTTCTCCACCTGCTCGGGGGTGCCGCCCAGGACCTCGGCGAGGGCGCCGGCGGCCATGGAGCAGGCGGAGCCTACCTCGCCCTGGCAGCCGACCTCGGCGCCCGAGATGGAGGCGTTCTCCTTGAAGAGCATGCCGATGGCGCCGGCGGCCAGCAGGAAGCGGACGATGCCGTCCTCCTTCTCGGCCTCGGTGGCGCCGCCCGCCGCGAAGTTCATGTAGTAGTGGAGCACCGCCGGGATGATGCCGGCCGCGCCGTTCGTCGGGGCGGTGACCACGCGGCCGCCCGCGGCGTTCTCCTCGTTGACCGCCATCGCGTAGAGGGTGATCCACTCCATGGCGTGGGTCTGGGGGTCGCCCTCGGCGCGCAGCTGGCGGGCGGTGGTCGCGGCGCGGCGGCGGACCTTCAGGCCGCCGGGCAGGATGCCCTCGCGGGCCATGCCGCGCGACACGCACGCCTGCATGGCGCGCCAGATGTCCAGCAGCCCGGAGCGGATCTCGTCCTCGGTGCGCCAGGCGCGCTCGTTCTCCAGCATCAGGGACGAGATCGACAGACCCGTGTCGCGGGCCAGGCGCAGCAGTTCGTCGCCGGTGCGGAAGGGGTGCCTGAGGACGGTGTCGTCGAGCACGATCCGGTCCTCGCCGACCGCGTCCTCGTCGACGACGAAGCCGCCGCCGACCGAGTAGTACGTCTTCTCCAGGAGCGGGGCGCCCTCGTGGTCGTAGGCGAAGACCGTCATGCCGTTGGCGTGGTACGGCAGCGCCTTGCGGCGGTGCAGGACCAGCTGCTCGTCGGCGTCGAAGGGGATCTCGTGCATGCCGAGCAGGTTGATCCGGCCGGTCGCGCGGATCGCCTCGACCCGTTCGTCCGCCGTCTCGACGTCGACCGTACGCGGGGACTCGCCCTCCAGGCCGAGCAGCACGGCCTTGGGGGTGCCGTGGCCGTGCCCGGTGGCGCCGAGCGAACCGTACAGTTCGGCCCGTATCGAGGCGGTGTGGGCGAGCAGGCCCTCGTTCTTCAGGCGGCGCGCGAACATCCGGGCGGCGCGCATCGGGCCGACCGTATGGGAGCTGGACGGGCCGATGCCGATCGAGAACAGGTCGAAGACCGAGATGGCCACGGGGAACTCCTAGGGGTTGGTAGACGCCGTTGTCTGCCGGGTGGTGCGGTACGGGCGGGGTGCCCGGAAAGCAGGGGACAGA
Organism: Streptomyces sp. NPDC057682; assembly: GCF_042799575.1. Classification (NCBI taxonomy): domain Bacteria; kingdom Bacillati; phylum Actinomycetota; class Actinomycetes; order Kitasatosporales; family Streptomycetaceae; genus Streptomyces; species Streptomyces sp. NPDC057682. The sequence goes on from NZ_JBHVIN010000004.1 coordinate 477,522, forward strand.
GCGGGGGACAAGGGACGGGGCACCGCACTCACCTCTCAGTGTGCGCGGTGCCCCTCCCGGACGCGCGGACGCGCCGGTCCGGCTACTTCTTCAGGCCGGGGTACAGCGGGAACTTCTCGGCGAGCGCGGTGACCCGGGCCTTCAGGTCCTCCGTGTCGTAGGCCGGCTTGAGGGCCGAGGCGATGATCTCGGCGACCTCGGTGAAGTCCTCGGCGCCGAAACCGCGGGTGGCCAGGGCCGGGGTGCCGATCCGCAGGCCCGAGGTGACCATCGGGGGCCGCGGGTCGTTCGGGACGGCGTTCCGGTTGACCGTGATGCCGATCTCGTGGAGCCGGTCCTCGGCCTGCTGGCCGTCCAGCTCGGAGTTGCGCAGGTCCACCAGGACCAGGTGCACGTCCGTGCCGCCGGACAGCACGGAGACGCCCACCTCGGTGACGTCGGGCTGGACCAGGCGCTCGGCCAGGATGCGGGCGCCCTCCAGGGTGCGCTGCTGGCGCTCCTTGAACTCCTCACCCGCCGCGACCTTGAAGGAGACGGCCTTGGCCGCGATGACGTGCTCCAGCGGACCGCCCTGCTGACCAGGGAAGACCGCCGAGTTGATCTTCTTGGCGAGCTCCTGGGTGGAGAGGATCACACCACCGCGCGGACCGCCGAGGGTCTTGTGCGTGGTGGTGGTGACGACGTGGGCGTGCGGCACCGGGTTGGGGTGCAGGCCCGCGGCGACCAGACCGGCGAAGTGCGCCATGTCGACCATCAGGTACGCGCCGACCTCGTCCGCGATGCGGCGGAAGGCGGCGAAGTCCAGCTGGCGCGGGTACGCCGACCAGCCGGCCACGATCAGCTGCGGCTTGGACTCCTTGGCCAGGCGCTCGACCTCGGCCATGTCCACGACGCCGGTGTCGTCGACGTGGTACGGGACCACGTTGTAGAGCTTGCCGGAGAAGTTGATCTTCATGCCGTGGGTCAGGTGACCGCCGTGGGCCAGGTTCAGGCCCATGATCGTGTCGCCCGGCTTCAGCAGCGCGAACATCGCGGCGGCGTTGGCCTGCGCACCGGAGTGCGGCTGGACGTTCGCGGCCTCGGCGCCGAAGAGCGCCTTGATGCGGTCGATCGCGATCTGCTCGACCACGTCGACGTGCTCGCAGCCGCCGTAGTAGCGGCGGCCGGGGTAGCCCTCGGCGTACTTGTTGGTCAGGACGGAGCCCTGGGCCTCCATGACCGCGACCGGAGCGAAGTTCTCCGAGGCGATCATTTCGAGGGTGGACTGCTGGCGGTGGAGCTCGGCGTCGACGGCGGCGGCGACGTCCGGGTCCAGCTCGTGGAGGGAGGAGTTGAGAAGCGACATCAGGTGGTCCCTTGGGGTCTTTAGTTGCCGGAGAACGCGGTGTACTCGTCGGCGGAGAGCAGGTCCTCCGGCTCCGCCGCGACGCGCACCTTGAACAGCCAGCCGCCCTCGAACGGAGCGGAGTTCACCAGCGACGGGTCGTCCACGACGGCCTGGTTCGCCTCGGTGACCTCACCGGTCACCGGCGAGTACAGGTCGCTGACCGACTTGGTCGACTCCAGCTCGCCGCAGGTCTCGCCCGCGGTCACCGTGTCACCGACCTCGGGGAGCTGGGCGTAGACGACGTCGCCGAGCGCGTTGGCGGCGTACTCGGTGATGCCGATCGTCGCCACACCGTCCTCGACGGCCGACAGCCACTCGTGCTCCTTGCTGTACCGCAGCTGCTGGGGGTTGCTCATGACCTGAATTCTCCTGTACGCGGGGGAGTGCTGATGGACGGTGGTCTTACGGTGTGAGACAGGACTGCGTCACGTCGCGCGGGGGTCCTGCGCCCCACGGTGCTACTTGCGCCGCTTGTAGAACGGCAGCGCCACGACCTCGTACGGCTCGTGGCTGCCCCGGATGTCGACGGCGACGCCCTCGGTGCCCGGCTCGGCGTACGCCGCGTCGACGTACGCCATGGCGATCGGCTTGCCCAGGGTGGGCGAGGGGGCGCCCGAGGTGACCTCGCCGACGACCTCGCCGCCGACGACGACGGAGAACCCGGCGCGCGGGACCCGGCGGCCCGTGGCGACCAGGCCGACCAGCTTCCTCGGCGGCGCGCTCTCGGCGCGCTCGGCGGCGGCCTCCAGGGCCTTGCGGCCGACGAAGTCGCCGTCCTTCTCGAACTTCACGACCCGGCCGAGACCGGCGTCGAACGGGGTCAGCGCGGTGGTCAGCTCGTGCCCGTACAGCGGCATGCCGGCCTCCAGGCGCAGCGTGTCGCGGCAGGAGAGCCCGCACGGGATCAGGCCGCGCGAGGCACCGGCCTCGGTGAGGGCTTTCCACAGCTCCTCGGCGTGCTCCGGCGCGACGAACAGCTCGAAGCCGTCCTCGCCGGTGTAGCCGGTGCGGGCGATCAGGGCGGGCACCCCGGCGACCGTGCCGGGCAGACCGGCGTAGTACTTCAGACCGTCCAGGTCGGCGTCGGTGACCGAGGCCAGGATGGCGGGGGACTCGGGACCCTGCACGGCGAGGAGCGCGTAGGCGTCGCGGTCGTCGCGCACCTCGGCGTCGAAGCCCGCGGCGCGCTCGGTGAGCGTGTCGAGCACCAGCTGGGCGTTGCCGGCGTTGGCGACGACCATGTACTTGGTCTCGCCGAGCCGGTAGACGATCAGGTCGTCCAGGATGCCGCCGTCCTCGGCGCAGATCATCGTGTAGCGGGCGCGGCCCGGGGAGACGGTGCCGATGTTGCCGACGAGCGCGAAGTTCAGCAGGTCGACGGCGCGCGGGCCGGTGACGGTGATCTCGCCCATGTGGGAGAGGTCGAAGAGCCCGGCCTTCGTGCGGACGGCGTTGTGCTCGTCGCGCTCACTGGCGTAGCGCAGCGGCATGTCCCAGCCGGCGAAGTCGGTCATGGTGGCGCCCAGCGAACGATGCAGGGCATCGAGGGCGGTGAGGCGGGGGGCGGTGCTCATGGATGAAGGCTCCCAGGGCATGACGACGAGGACGGTCCTCCCCATCTGTCATCGGAACCTGAGAGGTTCGCCGGGAGCCCCCGAGGGGGTTCGGCTTGCACCTTGGGTGGAGTCGCGCGGCGACTCGCTTTTCAGATCTGCCTCATCCACGCGGTACGGGGCCTGAGAGATTCAAGGGAGGGACTTGCTCCTTCGGCGCCCGGCCTGGGCCGGGACTCTCCCGCGCGGATTCGAGCGGCCTTTATGCAGTTGACCCGGTCATCATCGCACGGTGTGCGGGAGAGTGGGGTGCGGGGACCGGCGGCGGTCGCGACGGGCTTCCGGCAGCCGTTCCGGCGGGGTTCCGGCGGGTCGGACGGTTGTGCCGCATTACCTTTTCTTTACACTTCATGGGCAGGTGAGGGTCGGCCGACAGGGGGAGGGCGATGACATCGCAGCGGTACGCGACGACCGCGGGGGTCGCGCGCGGCGCACTGCCCGCTCAGGCGGGGGCGCCGGCGAGGGAGGCGGTGGGCCCGCGCGCGCCCGTCGTCCGTGACCTGCGGGACCGTGCGGGGCGCGGCCCGCGCGCCCTGCACTTCGCGGCGGGCGACGTGGTGGTGGTCTCGGGGCTGCCCGGCAGCGGGAAGTCGACGCTCATCGCGCGCACGGTCGAGGTCCGCGCCGTCGACTCCCAGGACACCCGGGACCGCTGGGCGGCCCGGATGCCGGCCTTATGCCCGTACGCCCTCTACCGTCCGCTGGTCCGCCTCGCCCACTACGGGGGGCTGTGGCGCGTGCTGCGCTCCGGCGTCTCTGTAGTGGTCCACGACTGCGGCACCCAGTCCTGGGTGCGGAACCTGCTCGCCCGCCATGCCCGGCGGCGCGGCCGGACCCTGCACCTGGTGCTGCTGGACGTCACCGAGGAGACGGCCCGGCGGGGCCAGCGCGACCGCGGCCGGGGCGTCTCCGGCTACGCCTTCGCCCGCCACCGCAGGGCCGTGGGGCGACTGCTGCGCGAGACCGCCTCCGGCCTGCTGCCGCGCGGCTGCGCCTCGGCGGTCCTGCTCGACCGGCAGGCGGCGGACCTGCTGACCCGGATCTCCTTCGCAGACGCACAGACCACGGAGTGACCGCGGACCGTCCGAGTGCTGGACGGTCCGGCGGCGGGGTCCGGATCCGGCCGTACGGAGATAACCTCTAGGCCGCGAGGGGCCACGAGAGGCCGCGGAGGAGCGCGTACCCGGTTGCCCGGGGTGAGAGAGGGACACAGTGGACATTCCGGCACCGGCCCGGTCCGACGCGCAGGGCGGATGGCCGGCCAACGAGCTCGAAGAGGTGCTGAGCGCCTCGCTCGGCAGCCCGGAGGCGGGCGGCCGGCTGGTCGAGGTGCTCGGGCGCAGCCAGGTCTGGGTGCCGCTGCCGGCCGGCGGCGGTCCGGACTCCGGCGTCCTCGATCTGCCGACCCTGGAGATCGAGGGCGCTCCCTATGTCCCCGTCTTCAGCTCCGAACAGCAGTTCCTCACCTGCGTCGGCCCGCACATGTCCTTCACCGTCGCGCCCGCCCGCGACTTCGCCCGCGGACTGCCCCCGCAGCTGGGCATCGCCGTCAATCCGGGCGGAGCCGTCGGCATGCCGCTGCCCCCGCCCGCCGTGGCCGAACTCTGCCGGGTCGGCCGCACCGCGCTCGACGGACCCGCCAGCGGCGGCCGGGTCCGGCTGTTCGAACCGGACTGGCAGGAGGAACCCGTCGACTTCCTCGCCGCCGCGGCCGGGGAGTTCCAGGAGAGCGGCGTGGTGCGCACCGCCCGCCGCGCGCTGGCCAGCATCGAGGGCGGCGACCCGGTGCTCTTCGTCGGCGTCGAGTTCTCCACCTGGGACGGGGCCGGGCGCAACGCCCCCATGGACGCCCTGGGCCGGGCGCTGGGCCGGGTCGAGGTCCGCTGGCCGGTCAATCTGGTCCTGCTCGACGTCGCCCAGGACCCGGTCGCCGACTGGATGCGCTCCCGGGTGCGCCCCTTCTACCAACGCGCCGAGGTGTAGGGCGTGGCCCCGGGCCGTGGCGTCAAGCCGGTGTCAGGGCCGCCGCATAAGCTGGTTTGATGGGCTGGTGCCTCGGCACCGTGCCGTCCCCGAGAGCCCCGGGGAGCGGCGGGCCGACACAGAGGATCGAAGAGGGGCGGGACCCAGGGTGAGCGCGTCAGGCACCGCGGCGGCCGGACAGGTCGAGCACATGCTGCGCCAGGTGACGCCCGGACGCTACGACGCGTACGAGGCTCTGCTCCGGGCCCTGGCGGAGAGCCGTGTCTGGATGCTGCTGTGGCACGGCCGGGCCGGCTCGCCCGACGCCCAGTACGGCAACATGGAGGTCGACGGCCTCGGCTACGCCCCCTGTGTCACCTCCGCCCAGGAGCTCACCGCCAGCGGCTGGACCCGGGACCACGAGATCGTCGGGGGCCGCGACATCGCCCGCGCCCTGTTCCCCGACCGCTGGGGCATCTGGCTGAACCCGCACGCCCCGGGCGGCGGCGTCGGCGTCCCCTGGCTCGACCTGCGCCGCATCGCCACCGGGCTGGACCGGATGCCCGCCGGACCGCTGCGGATCAGCGAGCCCGCCATCGACCTCCCGCAGTTCTACGCCCAGCTCACCCGCAACGCCCACCACACCCCCGCGATCCGCTCGCTGCGCCGCGCCTGGGTGCAGCCCGCCCTCGGCTCCCCGTACCTCGCCATCGGTCTCGATCTGTACGACACCGGACGGGCCTCGGTCGACGCCGTGCGGGCGATGATGCGGCAGTCGGTGGGAGCGGTGCCCGAGGGGCTCCCGGTGTCCACGGTGGCGATGTCCGACGCGTACGACCCCGTCGCGATGTGGCTGCGCGCCAACGCGCGTCCGTTCTACGACCGCGAGCCGCACGGCCCGGCCGCCGGTGGCCCCGCCGTCGCTCCGAGTTACGGCTACCCGCAGACCCCCGGCCCGGCGCCGCAGGCCTACTGACGGCCCGTCAGCCCGCCCGCGTATCGGACAAAGCGCTCCGCGACCGGACAAGGCCCCCGCTCGCGCCGCCCAAATCGCCACCCCATCACACCTGTTGGGCGTCATGTCCGTTCTGGTGGATTAGCGGCCGAGTGGTCCGCTCACTCGATCAAGCTGTCCGGATAACGGAAGCTCACTGACCGCATCACGTTTGAGCAAACATTCCCCGTCAGGTCTGGCGGGTGATCGCAACGGCACTGAAGACTCCCGGCTAGTGGCGATCGTCGGCCCTTTGTACGAGGTTGCACCGGCGGTCACTCCACGGACGCATTCGCACCGAAAACATCAGCCGCAGTACGCGCCGCGGCTGACACGCGCCAGGCCGTCACCGCGGCGAGTAGGGGCCGGCCACCGCCGGCGGGAGGGGTCAAGGGCACTGTGACCGCACCGATCGAGACCACCGGATCGGCTGCCGAAGCGCAGCCGGAGGCAGTACTCACGGGAGTCAAGCAGAGCCAGATCGAGGGCCGTTCGCTCGGGCAGATCGCCTGGACGCGCTTCAAGCGTGACAAGGTGGCCGTGGCCGGCGGCATCGTCGTCCTCCTGCTGATCCTGCTCGCCGTGCTCTCCAAGCCGATCCAGGCCGTCTTCGGACTGGACCCCAACGAGTTCCACCAGGACCTCATCGACCCGGCGCTGCTCGCCCCCAAGGGCGACTGGGGCGGCATCAGCTGGAGCCATCCGCTGGGCGTCGAACCGCAGTACGGCCGCGACATCATGACCCGCATCATCGAGGGCTCCTGGGTCTCCATGGTCGTCGCCGTCGGGGCCACCCTGCTCTCCGTGGTCATCGGCGTCTTCATGGGCGTGGTCTCGGGCTTCTACGGCGGCTGGGTCGACACCGTCATCAGCCGCATGATGGACACCTTCCTCGCCTTCCCGCTGCTCCTCTTCGCGATCTCCATCTCGGCCGCGCTCCAGGACGGCGCCTTCGGTCTGGAAGGGCTGCCGCTGCGCATCGCGGTCCTCATCTTCGTGATCGGCTTCTTCAGCTGGCCGTACATGGGTCGTATCGTCCGCGCCCAGACCATGAGCCTGCGCAACCGCGAATTCGTCGAGGCCGCCCGCTCGTTGGGCGCCCGCGGCCCCTTCATCCTCTTCCGGGAGCTGCTGCCCAACCTGGTGGCGCCCGTGCTCGTCTACTCCACGCTGCTCATCCCCTCGAACATCCTCTTCGAGGCGGGGCTCAGCTATCTCGGAGTCGGTATCGCGCCGCCGCAGGCCTCCTGGGGCGGGATGCTCACCAACGCGATCGACTTCTACGAGAACGACCCGATGTACATGATCGTGCCGGGCGTGGCCATCTTCGTCACGGTCCTGGCGTTCAACCTGCTGGGAGACGGGCTGCGCGATGCGCTCGATCCCCGCGGCAAGTAGGTCCCGGGTGCTCGTCACGACGACGTGCGACATGCCACGGCAACCATCGATTGAGGGGGATTTCCTCAGGTGAAGACCAGAAAAACGACAGCGTTGGTTGCCACGGCCGTGGTTCTGATGCTGGGCGCGTCCGCGTGCAACGGATCCAAGGACGACGACGGCGGCTCGAAGGGCAAGGGCGGCTCCGGCGCCACCGACGCCGCGCTGACGTCCATCGTCAACAAGTCGGACAAGAAGGGCGGGACGCTCAAGCTGGAGATGTCCGACGAGCCCGACTCGCTCGACCCCGGCAACACGTACTACGGCTGGGTGCAGAACTTCGCCCGCCTGTACAGCCGCAGCCTCACGTCCTTCAAGCCGGCCGCCGGCAAGGAAGGCCTGGAGGTCGTCCCGGACCTCGCCGAGGGCCTCGGCAAGGCCAGCCCGGACGCCAAGACGTGGACGTACACCCTGAAGAAGGGTCTCAAGTACGACGACGGGACCCCGATCACCTCGAAGGACGTCAAGTACGCCGTCGAGCGGTCGAACTTCGCGCCGGAGGCCCTGTCCAACGGCCCGACGTACTTCAAGGCCCACCTCATCGGCGGCGACAAGTACAAGGGTCCCTACAAGGACAAGAACCCGAACGGCATCGCCTCCATCGAGACGCCGGACGACTCCACCATCGTCTTCAAGCTGAAGGACGCCTTCGCGGACTTCGACTACCTGGCGACCTTCTCGCAGACGGCCCCCGTGCCGGCCGCGAAGGACAAGGGCGCCGACTACGTCAAGAGCATGGCGTCCTCGGGCCCGTACAAGTTCGAGTCCTACGAGGAGGGCCGCGGCGCGACCCTCGTCCGCAACGAGAACTGGGACCCGAAGACCGACCCGATCCGCCCGGCCCTGCCGGACAAGATCACGGTCCGCTTCAAGGTGAAGCAGGAGACGGTCGACAACAACCTGCTCTCCGACAACATCACGGTCGACGGCGCCGGCACCGGTGTCGCCCCGGCGACGCAGCCGAAGGTCCTCACCAAGGCCGACCTGAAGAAGCAGACCGACAACTCGTACGCGGGCGCCACCTCGTACATCGGTCTGAACGTCAACGTCGCCCCGTTCGACAACATCCACTGCCGCAAGGCCGTCCAGTGGGGCATCGACAAGGCGTCGATCCAGGCCGCCCAGGGTGGCGACCCCAAGGGTGACGTCGCGACGACCCTGCTGCCGCCGACCGTCAACGGCTACGAGAAGTTCGACCTGTACGAGTCGGCCGGTCACAAGGGCGACGAGGCCAAGGCCAAGGACGAGCTGAAGCAGTGCGGCAAGCCGAACGGCTTCGACACCAAGATCTCGGCCCGCTCGGACCGTCCCGCCGAGATGGCCATGGTCACCGCGGTGCAGGCCTCGCTGAAGAAGATCGGCGTCAACGCCGAGATCAAGACCTTCCCGGCGGGCAAGTACTTCCAGAACTTCGCGGGCAACCCGAGCTACGTCCACGCCAACAAGCTCGGCATGATCATGAGCGCCTGGGGTGCGGACTGGCCGACCGGCTTCGGCTTCCTCGACCAGATCATCAACGGTTCGGCCATCAAGCCGTCCGGTGGTAACAACGTCCAGGAGCTGAACGACCCGGCGATCAACAAGCTCCTCAACGAGGGCATCGCCAACACGGACGACGCCGCCCGCGCCAAGGCCTGGGCCAACGTCGACCGCGCGGTCGCCGAGGGTGCCACCGCCGTGCCGCTGATCTACCGCAAGAACCTGCTGCTCCGCCCGGTCTCCGCGACGAACGTCACGGTCACCCAGGCCTACCTCGGCATGTACGACTACGTGCTGATGGGTTCCGCCAAGTAGGAACGGCCCCGCTCCCCGGGCCGGGCCGCGCGCGCGGCCCGGGGAGCGGCCTCCGGACCCCCAGAATTGTCCCGAAAGGCAGGTGAAGGCACGGTGTCCGACCGTATGGGTCATCCCCGGCGGGCGGGTACCGGCGCCGGATAGCTGTGGCTGCGTACATCATCCGACGCGTCTTCGGCGCGGTGCTGCTGCTGTTGATCGTCAGCGCAGTCACCTTCGCGATCTTCTTCCTCGTCCCCCGGCTGGCCGGTCAGACGATGGACCAACTGGCAGCCCAGTACGTGGGCAAGGACGCCAACCCGCAGTCCATCCTCGCGGTCAAGCAGAACCTCGGCCTCGACCAGCCGCTCTACGTGCAGTACTGGCACTTCCTCAAGCAGCTGTTCGTCGGCGCCGACTTCCAGTTCGGCCCCGAGGCCACGCACTGCGGAGTGCCCTGCTTCGGCTACTCCTTCAAGCGGCACGTCGAGGTGTGGCCCGAGCTGACCGCGCGTATCCCGGTCACGTTCTCGCTGGCCATCGGTGCCGCGGTGATCTGGCTGATCAGCGGTGTGGCGATCGGTGTCGTCTCCGCCCTCAAGCGCGGTTCGATCCTCGACCGCTTCTTCATGGGCGTCGCGCTCGCCGGTGTCTCCCTGCCGATCTTCTTCACCGGCATGCTCGCGCTGGGCGTGCTGACCGTGCAGTGGCCGATCTGGGAATCGATCACCTATGTGCCCTTCACGGAGAGTCCGCTGGACTGGGCGTGGAACCTGCTCATCCCGTGGTGCTCGCTCGCCTTCCTCTACTCCGCCCTCTACGCCCGCATCACCAGAGCCGGGATGCTGGAGACCATGGGCGAGGACTACATCCGTACGGCCCGTGCCAAGGGCCTGCGGGAGAGCAAGGTCATCGGCAAGCACGGCCTGCGTGCCGCGCTCACCCCGATCGTGACCATCTTCGGCATGGACTTCGGTCTGCTGGTCGGCGGCGCGGTCATCACCGAGACCGTCTTCTCCTTCCAGGGGATGGGCCAGTACGCCATCAAGAGCGTGCAGGAGAACGACCTCCCGATCGTCATGGGCGTGACGCTCGTCGCCGCCTTCTTCATCGTCATCTGCAATCTGCTGGTGGACCTGGTGTACGCCGCCATCGACCCCAGGGTGAGGCTCTCGTGAGTGAGGTTTCCAAGGCACAGACCGCGGCAGTGGGCGAGCCCGCCGCCGCGCCGGCCGGCAGCGACGAGGCCTTCCTCTCGGTACGGGACCTGCGCATCCACTTCAAGACCGACGACGGTCTGGTCAAGTCGGTCGACGGCGTCAGCTTCGACGTGAAGCCCGGCCGGACCCTCGGCATCGTCGGCGAGTCCGGCTCCGGCAAGTCCGTCACCTCGCTGGGCATCCTCGGACTGCACCGCACGGCTCCCAACGCGCGGATCTCCGGCGAGGTCTGGCTGGACGGCGAGGAACTGCTCGGCGCCTCCGACGCGCGGGTGCGCGAACTGCGCGGCCGCAAGATGGCCATGATCTTCCAGGACCCGCTCTCCGCGATGCACCCGTACTTCACGGTCGGCTCGCAGATCGTGGAGGCCTACCGGGTCCACCACAAGGTCAGCCGGAAGACCGCCCGCACCCGGGCCGTCGAGATGCTCGACCGGGTCGGCATCCCCGAGCCGCACAAGCGGGTCGACTCCCACCCGCACGAGTTCTCCGGCGGCATGCGCCAGCGCGCCATGATCGCGATGGCCCTGGTCAACAACCCGGAACTGCTCATCGCCGACGAGCCGACCACCGCCCTGGACGTCACCGTCCAGGCGCAGATCCTGGACCTGATCCGGGACCTGCAGAAGGAGTTCGGCTCCGCCGTCATCATGATCACGCACGACCTCGGGGTCGTCGCCGAGATGGCCGACGACCTCCTGGTGATGTACGGCGGCCGGTGCGTGGAGCGCGGCCCCGCGGAGAAGGTCTTCTACGAGGCCCAGCACCCGTACACCTGGGGCCTGCTCAGCTCGATGCCGCGCATCGACCGCGAGGAGACCGACCGGCTGGTCCCCGTCAAGGGCCAGCCGCCGTCGCTGATCAACGTGCCGAGCGGCTGCGCCTTCAACCCGCGCTGCCCGTACGCGGACATTCCGAAGGACAACCTCACCCGCACCACGCGTCCCGAACTGACGCAGGTCGGTGACGGCCACTTCTCCGCCTGCCACATGGCGCCGGAGGAGCGGTCCCGGATCTGGACCGAAGAGATTGCGCCGAAGCTGTGAGCGAGGCGAGTGAGGCGAGCGACGTGAGCGAGAAGAAGGATCCCCCGGTGCTGGAGAAGGACGTGAAGATCCCGGAGCAGTCGAGCTCCCCGCGCGAGCCGCTGCTCAGGGTCGAGGGCCTGGTCAAGCACTTCCCGATCCGCAAGGGCGTCCTCCAGCGTCAGACCGGCGCGGTGAAGGCCGTCGACGGCATCGACTTCGAGGTGTACCCGGGGGAGACCCTGGGCGTGGTCGGCGAGTCCGGCTGCGGCAAGTCGACGATGGGCCGGCTCATCACCCGCCTGATCGAACCGACGGGCGGCAAGGTCGAGTTCGAGGGCCGCGACATCACGCACCTGTCCATGGGGCAGCTGCGGCCGATGCGGCGCGACGTCCAGATGATCTTCCAGGACCCGTACTCCTCGCTGAACCCCCGCCACACGATCGGCACGATCGTCAGCGCCCCGTTCCGGCTCCAGGGCGTCGAGCCCGAGGGCGGTCTGAAGAACCACGTGCAGGAGCTGCTGTCGCTGGTCGGGCTCAGCCCCGAGCACTACAACCGCTACCCGCACGAGTTCTCCGGCGGCCAGCGCCAGCGCATCGGCATCGCCCGCGCGCTGGCCCTGCGCCCCAAGCTGGTCGTGGCCGACGAGCCGGTCTCGGCGCTGGACGTGTCGATCCAGGCCCAGGTGGTCAACCTGCTGGACGACCTCCAGCAGGAGCTGGGGCTCACCTACGTGATCATCGCGCACGACCTCTCGGTCATCCGCCACGTCTCGGACCGCATCGCGGTGATGTACCTGGGCAAGATCGTCGAGCTGGCCGACCGCAAGTCGCTCTACTCGGCGCCGATGCACCCGTACACCAAGGCCCTGATGTCGGCGGTGCCGGTCCCCGACCCGCGCCGGCGCGGGATGAAGAGCGAGCGCATCCTGCTCAAGGGCGATGTGCCCTCGCCGATCTCGCCGCCCAGCGGCTGCCGCTTCCACACCCGGTGCTGGAAGGCGACGGAGGTCTGCAAGACGCAGGAGCCGCCGCTGGTCGCGCTGAAGACCGGCCACCGGGTCGCCTGTCACCACCCGGAGAACGCCGAGGGTCTGAGCACCACCGGCACCGCGACACCCGCCGCACCCTCCGAGGAGGGTACGAAGGAGTAGTACCGGCACAATTGCCCGGTGCTCAACGAACTGTTCACGCCCTCCGTCCAGCATGCGCTCGACATCGTCGGGATCTTCGTCTTCGCGATCTCGGGCGCCCTGCTCGCCGTACGCAAGAACTTCGATGTCTTCGGCATCGCGGTCCTCGCCGAGGTGACCGCGCTGGGCGGAGGGCTGTTCCGTGACGTGATCATCGGCGCGGTCCCGCCCGCCGCCTTCACGGATCTCGGCTACTTCACCACCCCGCTGCTCGCCGCCGGGCTGGTCTTCTTCCTGCATCCGCACGTGGAGCGGATCCAGACCGGGGTCATGGTCTTCGACGCGGCGGGTCTCGGCCTGTTCTGCGTCACGGGGACGGTGAAGGCCTACGACTACGGCCTCGGGCTCACCGCGTCGGCCGCGCTCGGCCTGGCCACCGCCGTCGGCGGCGGTGTGCTGCGCGACGTCCTGGCCAACGAGGTGCCCTCGCTGCTGCGCTGGGACCGCGATCTGTACGCGGTGCCGGCGATCGTCGGAGCCACCATGATCGTCCTCTGCATCCGCTTCGAGGCGCTCAACGCCTTCACCAGCGGCACGGCCGTGATCACCGCCTTCGTGCTGCGGCTGCTGGCGCTGCGCTTCCACTGGCGGGCCCCGCGCGCCTTCAACCGCCGTTCCGCGACGGCGGAGGAGAACTGAAAAAGCTACCGCTCAGTAATAGAATCGGTGTACGGTGCCTGCCATGGCACAGGCAACAGAGCAGGCGGCTCCGGCCGCGCGGGCGACCATCGGCGACAGCGAGTTCGACCGGGACACCGCCGTCACCCTCCGGGAAGAGGGCGTCTACGACGCGGACCTCTCCGCGGGCTGGACGATCATCCACGCCGTCAACGGCGGCTATCTGCTGGCCCTGCTCGGCCGCGCCCTGGGCGAGGCCCTGCCGCACCCGGACCCCTTCTCGGTCTCCGCGCACTATCTGACCGCGTCGGTCCCCGGCCCCGCGGTGATCCGCACCGAGACCGTCCGCACCGGCCGCACCCTCTCCACCGGCCAGGCCTCCCTCTTCCAGTACGCCGAGGACGGCTCCGAGATCGAGCGCATCCGCGTCGTCGCCACCTACGGCGACCTGGACGCCCTCAGCGACGACGTCCGCACCTCCGCCGAACCGCCCGCCTTCCCGCCCCGCGAGCACTGCCTCGGCGCGAGCGACGGCGACGCCCCCATCCCGGGCAGCTCCGCCATCACCGAGCGGCTCGACATCAAGCTCGACCCGGCCACCGTCGGCTGGGCCATCGGGCAGCCCTCGGGCAAGGGCGAGATGCGCGGCTGGTTCGGACTGGCCGACGGCCGCGACGCCGACCCGCTCTCCCTGCTGCTCACGGTCGACGCGCTGCCGCCGACCTCCTTCGAACTGGGGCTGAAGGGCTGGACCCCCACCGTCGAGCTGACCGCCCACATCCGCTGCCGCCCGGCCCCGGGGCCGCTGCGCGTCTCCATCGCCACCCGCAATCTGGCGGGCGGCTTCCTGGAGGAGGACGCGGACGTCTGGGACAGCCGGGACCGCCTGGTCGCCCAGTCCCGCCAGCTGGCCCGCGCCCCGCGCGACTGACCCCCGCGCCGCCGGGGCCCGCGCCCCGCGCGGCCGGCCCCGCTCCGCCGAGGCCCCGCTCTCCCGACCGCCGGGAGGCCGGGGCCCTCGTCATGCGGAGGTCCGGGAGGCCGGGGGCCCTCGTCATGCGCAGGGCGGGGCGCCGGGTCCGTCCAGCCAGTGGAGCCGGCCGAGCGTGATCAGTCGCAGCCGGCGCCGGGCCGCGCCCGTGACGGCCTCCTCGCCGCCGTCGCCCGCGTCGAGCAGTGCCGACGCGGTCAGGACCATGTGGTCCACGTAGAGGCCGCCGAGCATCAGCAGGTCCTCCTCGCTCCACCCCCGTGACTCCGGCTCCCCGGCGAGCGCGGCGGCCACCTCCTCGGCGAAGCGGCGCAGTTCGGCGGCGATCGCCTCGCGGACGGGCCCGACGCCGCCGTGCTGTTCGCGCGCGATGAAGCGGAAGTGGGCGGGCTGCGCGCGCACATGGCCCGCGATCAGCTCCACGCCCCGGTCCAGCCGGACCTCGCTGTCGCCGGTCTCGGCCAGGATCGCGCCGATCATCCCGTGCAGACTGCCCAGCGTCTGCTCGACCAGGGCCACCCCGAGCGCGGCGATGCCGTCGAAGTGCCGGTAGAAGGCGGTCGGGGCGACGCCCACCGCCCGCGTCACCTCGCGCAGTCCCAGGCTGCTCAGACTCTGGTGCTCCAGCAGGACCAGGGCGGCGTCCAGCAGTGCCTGGCGCGTGCGCAGCTTCTGGGTCTGGCGGACCCCCGTGGTGTGACTCATGCCATTCAGTAAACAACTGTTCTCCGGGACGGGAAAGCGGGGCACGGGTCTAGACTGATGAGTCAGTGAACAGTCGTACTCCGAACTGTTCGCGGCATCCGTGAACCATCCCGACACCGAAAGGCCGACCATGATCGTCCTTGTCGCCGCCCTGCTCCTGCTGGGGATCGTGCTGGGAGCGGTGGCCCAGATCCCTCCCGCGCTCTCCCTCGCGCTCGGCGCCCTCATCGGCTGCTGGCTGCTGGTCTTCGCCGTACGCGAGCGGGCGGGCGCGCGCCGCCGCACGTCATGACCGCCCGCGCCGCCGCCCGGCCCGCCACCCGGGACGCCGACGGACTGGCCGTGGCCTCCTTCGTGCTGGGGCTCGTCGGCCTGCTGGTGATGAACCTGCTGCTGGGGCCCGCCGCCATCGTCATGGCCCTCGTCGCGCTGGCCCGCTCCACGGCCCGCCGGGGCCGCGCCCTGCTCGGGCTCGCCCTCGGTATCGCCGACCTGGCGGTCCTCGCCTTCCTGGTCACCGGAAACGGCGTCGTCGCCTGGAACACCGGGGGCTGAACCCCGGAGGGCCGCGGACCGTCCCGGCCGGACCGGAGGCGTCCGGCGGTGCGCGGGCACCGGGACCCCGTGCGCCCGCCGTACGCCCGGGGTCCGTCGTACGGATCCGGGCCCCCGGCTCGTAGAATCGAGCCCACCATGGCTTACCTCGACCACGCCGCGACCACGCCGATGCTTCCGGAGGCGATCGCGGCGATGACCGCGCAGCTCGCCGCCACCGGGAACGCGTCCTCACTCCACGCCGCCGGGCGCCGGGCCCGCCGAACCGTCGAGGAGTCCAGAGAGACCCTCGCCGACGCCCTCGGTGCCCGGCCCAGCGAGGTGGTCTTCACCTCCGGCGGGACCGAGGCCGACAACCTCGCGGTCAAGGGGCTGTACTGGGCCCGCCGCGACGCCGAACCCCGGCGCACCCGGGTGCTGGCCAGCCCCGTCGAGCACCACGCGGTGCTGGACGCCGTCGACTGGCTCGCCGAGCACGAGGGCGCCACCGTCGAGTACCTCCCCGTCGACGCGCACGGCCGGGTGAGCCCCGAGGACCTGCGCGAGGCGGTGCTCCGCGACCCCGACGACGTCGCCCTGATCACCGTCATGTGGGCCAACAACGAGATCGGCACCATCCAGCCGGTCCGCGAACTGGCCGGGACCGCCCGGGAGTTCGGCATCCCGATGCATGCCGACGCGGTCCAGGCGTTCGGCCAGCTCGACGTCGGCTTCGCCGACTCCGGGCTCGCCGCGATGACGGTGAGCGCGCACAAGATCGGCGGCCCCTTCGGCGTCGGCGCGCTGCTGCTGGGCCGTGACCAGGTGCCCGTGCCGGTGCTCCACGGCGGCGGGCAGGAGCGGCATGTGCGCTCCGGCACGCTGGACGTGCCCGGCATCGCGGCCTTCGCCGTCGCCGGCCGGCTCGCCGCCGACCGGCGCGAGGACTTCGCCCGCGAGATCGGCGGACTCCGCGACGACCTGGTGGCGGCCGTGCTGGACCAGGTCCCCGACGCCGTCCTCGGCGGCGACCCGGCCCCCGGCGGCCGGCTCCCGGCCAACGCCCACTTCACGTTCCCCGGCTGCGAGGGCGACTCGCTCCTGCTGCTGCTGGATGCCCAGGGCATCGCCTGCTCCACCGGCTCCGCCTGCACCGCCGGCATCGCGCAGCCCAGCCACGTCCTGCTGGCCACCGGCACCGATCCGGACCTGGCCCGCGGCACCCTGCGCTTCTCGCTCGGCCACACCTCCACCAAGCAGGACGTGCAGGACGTGGCCCGTGCGATCGGCCCGGCGGTGGAACGGGCCCGGACGGCCGGTCTGAGCTGATCCCGGCGCGCCCGGAGCGTGCGGGCGGACCCGGGCGCGGGTGGGCCCGGCGCGCTCGGAGCGCGGGGGCGGACCGGGGCGCGGGAGGGCCCGCGCGCTCTCAGACCTTCGCCGCGCGGACCAGCTTCAGATAGCGGTCCCAGTCCCAGTGCTTCCCGGGGTCCGTGTGATCGGCGCCCGGCACCTCCACGTGCCCGATGATGTGCTCGCGGTCGACGGGGATGTCGTACCGGGCGCATATCGTCGCGGTCAGCCGGGCGGACGCCCCGTACATCGCCGCCGTGAAGTCCTGCGGGCGGTCGACGAAGCCCGCGTGCTCGATGCCCACGCTGCGTTCGTTGTACGAGCGGTTGCCCGCGTGGAAGGCGACGTCCAGCTCGCGGATCATCTGGGTCACATGCCCGTCCCCGCGCACGATGTAGTGCGCCGCGGCCTTGTGCCCCGGGTCCTGGAAGGCCCGGACCGCGCTGCTGAAGCTGCCCTGGGTGACATGGACGACGACCCGGTCGATGTCGTAGTCGTCCGGGCGGTCGGCACGGCGCCAGTTCGCCCCGGCGGCCGGGGTCCAGGTCGCCCGCGCGTAGTCCACCGCCCCCGGGGTGCGCGGCTTGTCCACCCCGGGCAGCCGCCACCAGGCCCGCTTCAGCCGGTCCCGCGCCAGCACCGCCGTACCCGCCGCCGTGACGGCACCGCCGATCGCCACCGCGCGCCGGCTGATGCCGCTGCCGGTGCCGCCTTCGCCGCCCGGCGTGCCGGACCCGCCGTCCGAAGACCCCTTGCTCCCCATGTGTGCGACAACGCATATCCGCGAGCCTTCGGTTCCCGGGGACCCGTACCCTGGTGGGGCTATGACTGAGACTTCCCCGCGCCCCCTCCGTGTGCTCGCCGCCATGTCGGGCGGTGTCGACTCCGCCGTCGCCGCGGCCCGCGCCGCCGAGGCGGGCCACGACGTGACCGGTGTGCACCTCGCCCTCTCGGCCAACCCGCAGTCCTTCCGGACCGGGGCCCGGGGCTGCTGCACCATCGAGGACTCCCGGGACGCCCGCCGTGCCGCGGACGTCATCGGCATCCCCTTCTACGTCTGGGACCTCGCCGAACGCTTCCGCGAGGACGTCGTCGAGGACTTCGTCGCCGAGTACGAGGCCGGGCGCACCCCCAACCCGTGCCTGCGCTGCAACGAGAAGATCAAGTTCGCCGCGCTCCTCGACAAGGCCCTCGCCCTCGGCTTCGACGCGGTCTGCACCGGCCACTACGCCACCGTCGTCACCGGCGACGACGGCAACCGGGAGCTGCACCGCGCCAGCGACATGGCCAAGGACCAGAGCTATGTGCTCGGTGTCCTCGACGAGCGCCAGCTCGCCCACGCCATGTTCCCGCTCGGCGACACCCTCACCACCAAGGACGAGATCCGCGCCGAGGCCGAGCGTCGCGGCCTCGCGGTCGCCAAGAAGCCCGACAGCCACGACATCTGCTTCATCGCGGACGGAGACACCCAGGGCTTCCTGGCCGACCGGCTCGGCGGCCCGGCCGAGGGCGACATCCTCGACGAGTCGGGTACGAAGCTGGGCACCCACGACGGCGCCTTCGGCTTCACCATCGGCCAGCGCAAGGGACTGCGCATCGGCCACCCGGCCCCCGACGGCAAGCCGCGCTACGTCCTCGACATCTCCCCGGTGAACAACACGGTCACGGTCGGCCCGGCCGAGGCGCTGGACGTCACCTCCCTGACCGCGATCAAGCCCCGCTGGTGCGGAACGCCGCCGTCCGGCCCGGGGACGTACACCGCCCAGCTCCGCGCCCACGGCGGCGAGACCGAGGTGACCGCCGAACTCGTCGACGGAACCCTCCGCGTCGCGTTCACCGAGCCGGTACGGGGCGTGGCCCCCGGCCAGGCGGTCGTGCTGTACGACGGGACGCGCGTGGTCGGCTCCGCGACGATCGCCTCGACGGTGCGCCGGGAGACCGCCCCGGCGGGCTGACGGCCGCGGAAGCGGCAGGGTTTATTCCGCCGCCGGTCGACGGAATATCGCATACATGTCAAAACCGGTGGGCTGGATCGGCGTCATCGTCCTGGTGATCTGGAGTCTGTTCGCCTTCCAGTGGATGGACAAGGGCTGCGACGTCGTGCACGCGTACAAGGCGGTCATCACGTACGGGACACCGGAGGGCCTGGAGTTCCTGCCGGCCTGCCACAGCTGAGCGGGCCGCCCGGGACCGTCCCGGCCCGGGGCGCCCGGACGGCACCGCGCGGGCTCCGGCCCGGGTCCCCGCGCGGTCATGCCCGACCCCTGTACGGGCGTGACCGCGCGGGGGGCATCGGCCCCCCGCCCCGCCCGCAGTGGTCTCAGGACGCCTGCGCCTCGCGTACGGACAGGTCCCGGGCGAAGAACTCCGCCAGGGCCGGAGCGACCGCCTGCGGGGCCAGTTCGCGGGTCTGGCCCGTCAGCGTGCGGTGCCGGCCCCGGGGGAGGGCCTCCGCCAGGAGCCGGGCCGAGGTCCGGACCGACGCCGGGCTGAAACCGCCGCAGACCACCAGGGTCCGCGCGGTCACCGAGGCGAACCGCCCGGCCGGAACCGTCCCGTCGCCCAGCACCGCGTCGTCGTACGCCAGGGTGTGCGCCACGGACTCCAGGGTCCGCCACAGCGGCGCCCTCCGCATCCTGGCGATCATGTCGGCGGGGACCCCCGTCCGCGACAGGAACAGCTCGACCGCGCCGTCCCGGTCCGCGGCCGACAGCAGCCGGTGCAGCCGGAGAGTGCAGTCGGCCTTGAAGAGGAGTCCCGCCGGTCCCGGGGTGTACGGCGGCTCGTACACCGCGAGGCCCGCGACCGCGAGACCGGCCGCCTGGGCCTCCAGGGCCAGCGCGCCGCCGGCCCCGACGCCGAACACACAGGGCCGGCCGCCCACGGCCTTCGCCACGGCCGCCAGATCCTCGATCTCGCGCTCCACCGCGTACGGCGCGCGGTCCCCGCTGGCGCCCCGGCCGCGCCGGTCGTACGTGACGACCTCGAAGCGCGGGGCGAGCAGCCGGGCCAGCGGCGCGTCGGTCGCCGCGGTGGCCAGCGCCCCGCCCACCAGGATCAGCGGCGGGCCCGCGCCCCGGCGCCGGTACGCGATCAGAGTGCCGTCGCGGGAGAGAGTCTTGTCCATGCGGGGGTGGACTCCGGGGCCCGCGGAAACTCATCGCTCCGTGCGAAGATTTTCCGGACTTCTTCGAAGCCGCAGCTCACCGGGGGTGCGGACCCGAATGCCCGGCCGGTGGCGGCGGGCTCTACCGTGGCAGCCATGAACATCTGCGTCTTCCTCTCCGCCGCCGACCTCGACGACCGCTACACCGTCCCCGCCCGCCAGTTCGCCGAACTGCTCGGCCGCGGCGGACACACCCTGGTCTGGGGCGGTTCGGAGAGCGGGCTGATGAAGGTCGTCGCCGACGGCGTCCAGGAGGCGGGCGGGAAGCTCGTCGGCGTCTCGGTGGACTTCCTGGCCGCGAAGGCCCGCACCAACGCCGACGAGATGGTGATCGCCCGCGACCTCGCCGAGCGCAAGGCCCTCCTGCTCGCCAAGTCCGACGCGATCGTGATCATGGTCGGCGGCACCGGGACGCTCGACGAGGCCACCGAGATCCTGGAACTGAAGAAGCACGGCAAGCACACCAAGCCCGTCGTGCTGCTCAACACCGCCGGCTTCTACGACGGGCTGCACGCCCAGTTCCGGCGCATGGAGGACGAGGGCTTCCTGCCCCTCCCGCTGACCGAACTGGTCTTCTTCGCCGAGGACGGCGTCGGCGCCCTGGCCTATCTGGAGGAGTCCGCCGGCCTGCGGTGACGCACGGGGCCCGGGGGACGGGTGCGACGATGGGGCCATGCCCACTCACCTCATCACCGGTGCCGGTTCCGGCATCGGCGCCGCCGTCGCCCGCCGCCTCACCGAGCGCGGTGACGACCTCGTGCTGCTGGCCCGCGACGCGGCCCGCGCCAAGGAACTCGCCGCGCTCCACCCCGGCGCCCGCACGCTCGTCGGCGACCTCTCCAATCCCGACCGGCTCTCCTGGGCCCTCGCCCAGCAGACCGTCCCGGACCGCCTCGACTCGCTGCTGCACATCGCGGGCGTCGTCGAACTCGGACCGGTCGGCGAACTCACCCCCAAGGCCTGGCACGTCCAGCTCAACGCCAACCTCGTCGCCCCCGCCGAGCTGACCCGCCTGCTCCTGCCCCAGGTGCGCGTCGCCCAGGGACACGTCCTCTTCGTCAACTCCGGCGCCGGACTCTCCGCGAGCCCCGGGTGGAGCGCGTACGCCGCCAGCAAGCACGGCCTGAAGGCGCTGGCCGACTCCCTGCGCCACGAGGAACACGGCAACGGCGTCCGCGTCACCACCGTCTACCCCGGCCGCACCGCCAGCCCCATGCAGGAGAAGGTCCACCGGCAGGAGGGCAAGGACTACGACCCCGCCCGCTGGATCGACCCCGAGTCCGTCGCCACCACGATCCTCATGGCGCTCGACCTGCCCCGCGACGCCGAGGTCAACGACCTCACGGTCCGCCCCGGCCGCTGACGTACGCGACCGCCGCCCGCCGTAGGCTTCCCGCGTGAGCGAGACGAACAAGTTCAGCGGGTGCGCGGCCACCGGAATCGGATCGATGCCCGGCGGCGACGCGCGGGAGGCGGCCAAGACCGTCACCGGTTCCTTCGACGACGGGCAGGGCCTGCCCCACCTGCCGGAACTCCCCGCGCGCGGACCCGGCGCCGACATGATCGGCCGGAGCATCGGCCTGCTCGTCGAGATGTACGGACACGTCGAGCCGAGCGGCTGGCGGATCAGCGACCGCCCCGGCCGCGACACCCGCCGCGCCCGCTCCTGGCTCGGCGAGGACCTCGACGCGCTGGAGGAGTTCACCCAGGGCTACGAGGGCCCGCTCAAGGTGCAGGCCGTCGGCCCGTGGACGCTCGCCGCCGCGCTGGAACGCCGCGGCGGCGAGGCCGTCCTCGGCGACCCGGGCGCCTGCCGCGACCTGGCCGCCTCCCTCGCCGAAGGACTCACCGGCCACCTCGCCGAACTGCGCCGCCGGGTCCCGGGCGCCCGCCCCGTCCTCCAGCTCGACGAACCCTCCCTCACCGCCGTCCTGCGCGGCCGGGTCCGGACCGCGAGCGGCTACCGCACCCACCGCGCCGTCGACCGCCAGATCGTCGAGGGCACCCTGCGCGACGTCCTCGCCGCGGCCGGCGACGCCGCCACCGTCGTCCACAGCTGCGCCCCCGAGGTCCCCTTCGCCCTGCTGCGCCGGGCCGGAGCCGACGGGATCTCCCTCGACTTCTCCCTTCTCACCGAGCGTGAGGAGGAGGCGGTCGGGGAGGCCGTCGAGGGCGGCACCCGGCTCTTCCTCGGGGTCGTGCCCGGCACCGACCCGGCCTCGGGCGGATTGTCGGACCCGGGCGGTAGCGTCATGGGTGTCAGGACGCTGTGGCGCAGGCTGGGGCTGAATCCGGGGACTCTCACCGAGTCCCTGACGATCACCCCGGCGTGCGGACTCGCGGGCGCCTCGCCCGGGTACGCCCGCGCCGCGCTCGCCCACTGCGTCCGGGCCGCGAAATCGCTTGCGGACAACCCTGAGTAACGGGGTATCGGGTAACGGAGGACGGGACGATGGCCGGCGAACAGCAGACCCCCCTGCCGGGCGGACAGGACGTGCCCGTGCCCGCGGAGGCACGGGACCGGCACGACCTGCTCGCCGAGCAGGTCGAGGAGCACCGGTTCCGCTATTACGTGAACGACCAGCCGGTCGTCAGCGACGCCGAGTTCGACCGGCTGATGCGCGAACTGCAGGACCTGGAGGAGGCGCACCCGCAGCTGCGCACCCCCGACTCGCCGACCCAGAAGGTCGCCGGGCCCTACCGCACGGAGTTCACCTCCGTCGAGCACCGCGAGCGGATGCTCTCCCTGGACAACGCCTTCGACGACGAGGAGCTGGCCGCCTGGGGCGAGCGCATCGCCCGCGACGCCGGCACCACCGACTACCACTACCTCTGCGAGCTGAAGGTCGACGGCCTCGCCGTCAACCTCACGTACGAGAACGGGCTGCTGA
Source organism: Streptomyces sp. NPDC057682 (assembly GCF_042799575.1). Taxonomy (NCBI): domain Bacteria; kingdom Bacillati; phylum Actinomycetota; class Actinomycetes; order Kitasatosporales; family Streptomycetaceae; genus Streptomyces; species Streptomyces sp. NPDC057682. Next base: position 500,387 of record NZ_JBHVIN010000004.1, read on the forward strand.
CCCGAGCCGCCACCCGGGGCGACGGCCGCACCGGCGAGGACATCACCCCCAACGTCCGGACCATCGCGGACATCCCGCACCGGCTCAAGGGCGACCGCGTCCCGGCCCTCGTCGAGATCCGGGGCGAGGTCTTCTTCCCGATGGAGGCCTTCGAAGGGCTCAACGCCCGGCTGGTCGAGGCCGACGACAAACCCTTCGCCAATCCGCGCAACGCGGCGGCCGGCTCGCTGCGTCAGAAGGACCCCAAGGTCACCGCCGGCCGCCCGCTCCACATGGTGGTCCACGGCATCGGCGCCCGCGAGGGCTTCGACATCGACTGCCTCTCGCACGCCTACGAGCTGCTCCGCGAATGGGGCCTGCCCACCGCCAAGTACAACAAGGTGGTGGACTCGCTGGCCGACGTCCGCGCGTTCATCGCGTACTACGGCGAGCACCGGCACTCCGTGGAGCACGAGATCGACGGCGTCGTCGTCAAGCTCGACGAGATCCCCCTCCAGGGCCGGCTCGGCTCCACCTCCCGCGCCCCGCGCTGGGCCATCGCGTGGAAGTACGCCCCGGAGGAGGTCAACACCAAGCTCGTCAACATCCGCGTCGGCGTCGGCCGCACCGGCCGCGTCACCCCGTACGCCCAGGTCGAGCCGGTCGAAGTCGCCGGATCCGAGGTCGAGTTCGCCACCCTGCACAACCAGAACGTGGTGAAGGCCAAGGGCGTCCTGATCGGGGACACCGTGGTGCTCCGCAAGGCCGGGGACGTCATCCCGGAGATCCTCGGACCGGTCGTCGACCTGCGCGACGGCACCGAGCGCGCCTTCGTCATGCCCACCCACTGCCCCGAGTGCGGTACGGAGCTGCGGCCCATGAAGGAGGCGGACATCGACGTCCGCTGCCCCAACGCCCGCTCCTGCCCCGCCCAGTTGCGCGAGCGGATCGCCTATCTCGCGGGCCGCGCCTGCCTCGACATCGACCACTTCGGCTATGTCGCCGCCGCCGCGCTCACCCAGCCCCTGGAGCCTGCCGAACCGCCGCTGCGCGACGAGGGCGACCTCTTCGGGCTGACCGTCGAGCAACTGCTGCCCATCCGCGCCTACGTCCTGGACACCGACAGCGGACTGCCCAAGCGGGACCCGAAGACCGGCGAGGAGAAGATCGCCCGGGTCTTCGCCAACCAGCAGGGCGAACCGAAGAAGAACGCCGTCGCCATGCTGGAGGCCATCGCCGCCGCCAGGCAGGCCCCGCTGGCCCGCGTCCTCAACGGGCTGTCCATCCGCCATGTCGGACCGGTCGCCGCCCAGGAGCTGGCCCGCCAGTTCCGCTCCGTCGACCGGATCGACGAGGCCACCGAGCAGGAGCTGGCCGACGCCGACGGGGTGGGCCCGGTCATCGCCGCCTCCGTCAAACAGTGGTTCGCCGAGGACTGGCACCGCGAGATCCTCCGCAAATGGCGCGAGGCCGGCGTCCGCATGGAGGACGAGCACAGCGGCGAGGACGAGGGGCCCAGGCCCCTGGAGGGACTCACCGTCGTCGTCACCGGCACCCTCGCCGGACACACCAGGGATGGCGCGAAAGAGGCGCTGCAGAGCCGCGGTGCGAAGGTCACCGGCTCCGTCTCCAAGAAGACCTCCTTCGTCGTCGTCGGGGACAACCCCGGCTCCAAGTACGACAAGGCGATGCAGCTGAAGGTCCCTGTGCTCGACGAGGACGGCTTCGGGGTGCTGCTCGACCAGGGACCGGAGGCCGCGCGGGAGGCCGCCGTCCCCGCCGAGGAGGGGTAGCGCCGTTCGGCGGCCCGCCCGGGGCGCCGGCCCCGGACGCGCCGGAGCGTGAGGGCTCTGTGACGCACCGTCGGATTCACCCGATCGGCGCATAGCAGATGCTCAGCGGCGGTCGGTTCGCATTCGGGCAAGAGCGTCGGACCGCTGCCCGCGGACGCCCCCGGCGGCCTACTGTGGACGGGTGCGCCCCGGACGGGCCCGGACCACGGGCCGGCGCCGGACCGCGCGCTGGCACGGAACGGAACCAACGGGTGACATCGGCACCGCCGGCTGTGAGAGGGACGGAATGAAACCGACCGAGAACGCCGCACCGGTGTCACGGCTGCAAGGTTTCGCCGGCCTCACGCCCGGGGTGGGCCTCGCCGTCGTGGCCCTCGCCACCCTCCAGCTGGCCACCGGCTTCTACCGGGCCGTCAGCGAGGGCCACGCGCTCTTCCCCGACGGCACGGCGGGCTGGTCGCTCGCCGTCCTCACCGGCATCGTCGTCGGCCATCTCGTCGCCCTCGGCCGCGACCGCTGGTGGGGCGGCACCGGCTCCGGCGCCGCGCTCACCCTGGCCGTGCTCCTGCTCTACGGCTGGGTGCCCGCCGGACTGGTCAGCCTGGTCGTCGTCGTCCTCGTCGGCGTGGCCCGCCGGCACCGCTGGTGGCAGGGGCTGCTGCACGGGGCGGTGGACATCCTCGGCGTGGGGGCGGCGGCCCTGGTGCTGGCCGCCTTCGGCGAGGTGCAGACCGTCGAGACGCCCTGGCAGCCACTCGACTGGGGCATCGACGCCGTACCGGAACTGCTCCTCGCGGCCTCCACCTATCTCCTCGTCACCCGGGTCCTGCTGTGGTACGCGCGGACCCCGCAGGCCGGCGGACTGCCGACGGCGGCCCGCACCGCGCTGCTGCGCCAGGGCCTGATCGCCGTCGCCCTGCTCGGCATCGCCCCGCTGATCTGCGTCGTCGCGATGGCCCGGCCCGTCCTGCTGCCGCTCTTCGCGGTGCCGCTGATCGCCCTGGACTCCACGCTCTGGATCGCCCGCGCCCGCGCCGAGGAGCAGCTGCGCGACCCGCTCACCGGGCTGCCCAACCGCCAGTGGCTGCTGGAGCGGACCTGGACGGCGCTGGAGGAGGCCGAGTCCACCGGCAGCCGCGCCGGGCTCGTCCTCATCGACCTCGACCGCTTCCGCGCGGTCAACGACACCCTCGGCCATCTCGCCGGCGACCGGCTGCTCCTGCAGATAGCGGAACGGATCCGGCTCGCCCTGCCGCGCGGGGCGGAGGCCGCCCGGCTCGGCGGCGACGAGTTCGCCGTCCTGCTCCCCACCACCGACTCCACCACCAGCGCCCAGCGCGTCGCCCGCCATCTGGCCGCCGAACTCTCCTCCCCGCTGGACCTCGACGGGCTCACCCTCGTCCTGGAGGCCAGCGCCGGCGTCGCCGTCTATCCCGAGCACGCGCTGGACGCCGAGGGGCTGCTGCGCCGTGCCGACGTGGCGATGTACCAGGCCAAGCGGGACCGCACGGGTGTGGAGGTCTACGAGTCCAAGCGGGACAGCAACACCCCGGACCGGCTCGGGCTGCTCGGTGATCTGCGGCGCGCGCTGGACGCCGGAGAGGTGGAGCTGCACTACCAGCCCAAGGTGCGCTTCGACGGCCAGGTCGCCGGTCTGGAGGCGCTGGTGCGCTGGGTGCACCCGGAGCGCGGCCGGGTCCCCCCGGACGAGTTCATCGCCATCGCCGAATCGTCCGGTCTGATGCCGCACCTCACCGAGTACGTCCTGGAGACGGCGCTCGCCCAGGTCGCCCGCTGGCGCGCCCAGGGCCTCTTCGTCCCCGTCGCGGTGAACGTCTCCCCGCGCGACGTGCACACCCCCGGCTTCGCCGGAGGCGTCGCCGCCCGGCTGGCCCGGCACGGCGTCCCGGCGGGAGCGCTCCAGCTGGAGATAACGGAGCACGTGCTGCTGGAGGACCCGCAGCGGGCCGCCGACACCCTGGCCGGGCTCACCGGGCACGGCGTGAAGATGTCCCTCGACGACTTCGGCACGGGCTACTCCTCCCTCGTCCACCTGCGGCGGCTGCCGGTCAGCGAGCTCAAGATCGACCGCTCCTTCGTGGCCCGGCTCGCCATCGACCAGGAGGACGCGGAGATCGTCCGCTGCACGATCGACCTCGCCCACTCCCTCGGCCTGCTGGTCGTCGCGGAGGGCGTCGAGGACGACGAGACCTGGGAGCGGCTGCGGGATCTGCGCTGCGACGCGGTCCAGGGCTGGCTGGTCGCCGCCGCGATGCCGCCGCAGGAGATGACCGCCTGGCTGCGCGCCCGCGGCGAGCACGGCTGGCGCCGCCCCGCCGAACTGGCGGCCGCGGCCGCCGCCGAACCGGAACAGCACCCCTCCGGCCGCACGGTCGACTCACGACCCGCGACGACCTAGGACGAGCCGGCGGCGGGACGGCGGACCCCGCCGCACCGCCGCCGGTCGCCTCCACAGGCAGCACTTCCCCGGGTGGGGATCCGACGGTTCGGCGACCCCATAGGATTGGGGGTCGGCGGCACATTTCCACCTGCCGCGCGGCGTCTGGCACGCACGCTCGCAGCGTTGCCGAAACGTCCACGTGGCTCCGCCACGAGGACGCTCCGGCGCCTTGCGATCGCACGCACCAGACGCCGCGCGGCCCGTCCTTCGGACAGACGGCGGAAAAGTGCAGCCGGCCCCCCGGCCAAAACCACACACCGAACCCTGAGGATCGCTGCATGCCTGGCATCACGCGCGAGGAGGTCGCCCACCTCGCCCGGCTGGCGCGTCTGGAGCTGAAGGGCGAAGAGCTCGATCACTTCGCCGGTCAGCTCGACGACATCATCGGCGCGGTCGCCCGCGTCTCCGAGGTCGCCGACCAAGACGTACCGCCGACCTCCCACCCGCTGCCGCTGACCAACGTCATGCGGGCGGACGAGGTCCGTCCGTCGCTCACCCCCGCGCAGGCGCTCTCCGGCGCTCCGGCCCAGGAGCAGCAGCGTTTCAAGGTGCCGCAGATCCTGGGGGAGGACTGAAAGCCATGACGGACCACAGCACCATCATCAAGCTCACCGCGGCCGAGATCGCCGCGAGGATCGCCTCCGGCGAGCTCACCGCCGTCGAGGTCACCGAGGCCCACCTCGCCCGGATCGACGCGATCGACGAGAAGGTCCACGCCTTCCTGCACATCGACCGCGAGGGCGCGCTGGCGCAGGCCCGCGCCGTCGACGCCAAGAAGGCGGCCGGCGAGAAGCTCGGCCCGCTCGCCGGGGTGCCGCTCGCGCTCAAGGACATCTTCACCACGAAGGACATGCCGACCACGGTCGGCTCGAAGATCCTCGAGGGCTGGGTCCCGCCGTACGACGCCACGCTCACCCGCAAGCTGCGCGCCGCCGACGTCGTCATCCTCGGCAAGACCAACATGGACGAGTTCGCCATGGGGTCCTCCACCGAGAACAGCGCCTACGGCCCGACCGGCAACCCGTGGGACCTCACCCGCATCCCGGGCGGCTCCGGCGGCGGCTCCTCCGCCGCCCTCGCCTCCTTCGAGGCCGCGCTCGCCATCGGCACGGACACCGGCGGCTCGATCCGCCAGCCCGCCGCCGTCACCGGCACCGTCGGCGTGAAGCCCACCTACGGAGGGGTGTCCCGCTACGGCATGGTGGCGTTCTCCTCCTCCCTCGACCAGGGCGGCCCCTGCGCCCGTACGGTCCTGGACGCGGCCCTGCTGCACGAGGTCATCGGCGGCCACGACCCGATGGACTCCACGTCCATCGACGCCCCCGTCCCGCCGGTCGTCGAAGCGGCGCGCAACGGCAGTGTCGCGGGCATGCGCGTCGGCGTCGTGAAGCAGTTCTCCGGCGAGGGCTACCAGGCCGGTGTCGTCCAGCGCTTCAACGAGTCCGTCGAGCTGCTGAAGTCGCTCGGCGCCACCGTCGTCGAGCTGGACTGCCCCTCCTTCGACCTGGCGCTCTCGGCGTACTACCTCATCGCCCCGTCCGAGTGCTCCTCGAACCTGGCCCGCTTCGACGCCATGCGCTACGGCCTGCGCGTCGGCGACGACGGCACCAGGTCCGCCGAGGAGGTCACCGCGCTCACCCGCGAGGCCGGCTTCGGCGACGAGGTCAAGCGCCGCGTCATCCTCGGCACGTACGCGCTCAGCTCCGGCTACTACGACGCGTACTACGGCTCCGCGCAGAAGGTCCGCACGCTGATCACGCGGGACTTCGAGAAGGCCTTCGAGCAGGTCGACGTCATCGTCTCGCCGACCACGCCCACCACCGCCTTCCCGATCGGCGAGCGCGCCGACGACCCGATGGCGATGTACCTCGCGGACCTGTGCACCATTCCGACCAACCTGGCCGGCAACGCCGCCATGTCGCTGCCCTGCGGCCTGGCCCCCGAGGACGGCCTGCCCGTCGGGCTGCAGATCATCGCCCCGGCGATGAAGGACGACCGGCTGTACAAGGTCGGAGCCGCCGTCGAGGCCGCCTTCGTGGAACAGTGGGGTCATCCGCTGCTTGAGGAGGCTCCGTCGCTATGAGCGCCATGACCAAGAAGGCCAAGAACTTCAAGAAGTCGAAGACCGGGCTGTACGTGTCGATGGGCACCACCGCCTTCGGTGCGCTCAGCGTCGCCAAGCAGGCGAAGCTGGCCCGCTCGGACAACGACACGCTGCGTCTCATCGACGCCGCCGTGTCCGCCGCGGCGATCGTGACCGGTCTCGCGATCCTCTATCGCGAACTGAAGCGTCTCGGCGACGACGACGTACTGCTGGGCTGAGAGGGAAAGTTTTCCGTGACTGTCATCGACCTGGAGTCGTACGAGGACGCCCTCGCGACGTACGACCCCGTCATGGGCCTTGAGGTCCATGTGGAGCTCGGCACCAGGACCAAGATGTTCTGCGGCTGCTCCACCGAGCTGAAGCAGGACGCCAACTCGCAGACCTGCCCGGTCTGCCTCGGTCTGCCCGGCGCGCTGCCGGTCGTCAACGCCATCGGCGTCGAGTCCGCGATCAAGATCGGTCTCGCGCTGAACTGCGAGATCGCCGAGTGGTGCCGCTTCGCCCGGAAGAACTACTTCTATCCGGACATGCCGAAGAACTTCCAGACCTCCCAGTACGACGAGCCGATCGCCTTCGACGGCTATCTGGACGTCCAGCTGGAGGACGGCGAGATCTTCCGGGTGCAGATCGAGCGCGCCCACATGGAGGAGGACACCGGCAAGTCGACGCACGTCGGCGGCGCCACCGGCCGTATCCACGGCGCGTCCCACTCCCTGCTCGACTACAACCGGGCCGGCATCCCGCTCATCGAGATCGTCACCAAGCCGATCGAGGGAGCGGGCGACCGCGCCCCCGAGGTCGCCAAGGCGTACGTCGCCGAGCTGCGCGAGCTGATCAAGGCGCTCGGCGTCTCCGAGGCCCGCATGGAGATGGGCCAGATGCGCTGCGACGTCAACCTGTCGCTGCGCCCGCACGGCACCGAGACCTTCGGCACCCGCTCCGAGACGAAGAACGTGAACTCGCTGCGTTCCGTCGAGCGGGCCGCCCGCTTCGAGATCCAGCGCCACGCCGCGGTGCTGAACTCGGGCGGCAAGGTCGTCCAGGAGACCCGGCACTTCCACGAGGAGGACGGCTCCACGACGGCCGGCCGCATCAAGGACAACGCCGAGGACTACCGCTACTTCCCCGAGCCCGACCTGGTGCCGGTCGCCCCGGCCCGGGAGTGGGTCGAGGAGCTGCGGGGCGGCCTCCCGGAGCTGCCGCGGCTGCGCCGCGCCCGGCTCAAGGAGGAGTGGGGCGTCTCCGAGCACGACATGCAGTCCATCCTCAACGCGGGCGCCGTCGACCTGATCGTCGCCACGACCGAGGCGGGCGCCCCGTCGGACCAGGCCCGCAAGTGGTGGATGGGCGAGCTGGCCCGTAACGCCAACGAGACCGGCCGCGGCCTCGACGAGCTGCCCGTCACCCCGGCGCAGGTCGCCCGGGTGGCCGAGCTCGTCGCCGCGGGCGACCTCAACGACAAGCTGGCCCGCCAGGTGCTGGAGGGCGTCCTCGCGGGCGAGGGCGACCCCGACACCGTCGTCGAGAAGCGCGGTCTGAAGGTCGTCTCGGACGAGGGCGCGCTGTCCACCGCCGTGGACGAGGCCATCGCCGGCAACGCCGCCGTCGCGGACAAGATCCGCGGCGGCAAGGTGGCCGCCGCCGGCGCGCTCGTCGGCGCCGTCATGAAGGCCACCCGCGGCCAGGCGGACGCGGCCCGGGTGCGCGAGCTGATCCTGGAGAAGCTCGGCGTCGAGGGCTGAGCCCGCCGGCAGGTGTGACGAGGGGCGGTG